>JBJOPV010000300.1:0-4476 GCA_046050625.1 Pseudomonadota bacterium | reverse complement strand
CGAGCCCCACTGCCAGGTCCAGATCAGGTCGAGCGCGTTCTCGGCGCCGGACTGGGCGCGCAGCGTGAAGCGCCGCGCCGCGCGGTAGATCAGCTGCCAGGTGCCGCTGGCGGCGTTGAGGCTGCGCTCGTAGCCGACATACCAGCGCTGGCTGATCTGCTTGCCCAGCGTGACCACCGTCTCGCGGCTGTCGCCTTCGCCGTCCTGGCGCACCGAGAACTGGTCCAGACCGATGCGCTCGACCAGCGAGGGCGCGTCGCTCTCGCCGGCGATCAGCGCGGTGGCGGCGCGCTGCAGCAGCGCCATGTCGGTGCGGCCCAGGCCGTCGGAGGCGCGGCCCAGGATCAGCCACGACAGCCGGTCGGTGTCGCTCATCGAGGGCTCGCTGATCAGCCGGATGCGCGGCAGCTGCGCGGTGCCGGTCACGCTGATGCCGACCCGCACATCCTCCAGGTCCGGCCGGATCGCCTCGATGTCCAGCCGCGGATTGTCCGGCAGGCCGGTGAAGCTGATGACCGAGCGCTCGACGCGCAGCTTCTGGCCATAGGCGGCGTAGGTGCCATCGACCGCGCGGATGCTGCCGTTGACCGCCAGCCGGTTGGCCGGACTGCTCAGGCGCAGCTCGCCGGTCAGCCGGGTGCTCAGGCCGCGGCCGACCAGCTGGAAGCGCTCGCCCAGATCGACGCGCAGGTCCAGCGCGGTGCTGCGCGGGCTGCTGCGGGCGGCGTTCTCGCGCGGGCGGCCGGTGCCGCGTCCCCGGTCGACATCGACATCGTCGCCCAGGCTGGGCGCATCGGACTGGCTGAAGTCGAAGCGGCCTTCGTCGACCTTCAGCGCGCCCTGCAGACGGGTCTCGGCCGCATCGACGCGCAGGTCGGCGCGACCGCTGAGGCTGGCGCGGCGGTCGATGCGCTGCAGCGCGGCAAAGCGGTCGGCCGTCATGCGCAGCGTCAGCACCGGCCGGGCGTCGAGCGTGGCCTGGCCGCTCAGTTCGAGCGAGCCGGTGCCGCCGCGCATCGCGAAGCGCTCGATGCGCGCGGTGTCGCCGTCGAGGCTGGCGCGCAGCGTGGCATCGCGCCAGTCGATGCCCTCCAGCACATTGCGCACCGCGATGCGGTCGCCCTGCAGCTCGCCCGCATAGCGTGGCTGACCGAACTGGCCGCCCAGCCGCGCCTGGCCGCCGACCCGGCCGCTCAGGCGCCAGCCGGCCGGCAGCCAGCCGCCCCAGTGCTCGAGCTGCGCGACCTCCAGCGCCAGACGGCCTTCCAGCGGCGCCTCGGCCGGCGGCCACATCTGGTCGGGCGTGGTGCGCACCGTCTGGCGGCCGTCGATGCGACCCAGCTGGCTGCCGTCGATGCGCTGGCTGAACTGCCACAGACCATCGTCGGCCTGCATCTGCAGCGCGATCTCGCCCAGGCCGAGCCGGCGTGGTCCGGTGCCCAGCTCGGCATCCTCCAGGCTGAGATCGCCGCCGGCGCGGCGCAGCAGCGCCGACATGGCCGTGCGTCCGTCCCGGGACTGAAGATCGAGCCGACCCTCCAGCATCAGGTCGCCGCTCCAGCCCAGGTCGGGCTGGAGCTTCTGCAGCACCGGCGCCAGCGCCAGCGGCTCGAGTCGGGCCTGGAGCGCGAGCCGTGGTGCGGCGGCGGTGCTGCCCGTGCCGGTCGACTGCCACTCCAGCCGGTCCAGCGCCAGCCGGGCGTCGAGCGTCTCGATGCGCGCGGCGCCGGCCCGCATCGACAGGCGGCCATCGGGCTGGCGCTGCAGGGCCAGCGGCAGCTCGGCCAGCCGCAGCAGCGGCTGAAGGGCAGGGGGGCTGGCGCTGCTGGTGCCGTTGCTGCTGCTGTTGACGCTGCCGTTCCGGGGTGCCAGGGCCGCGGGCAGCGCGCCCAGCAGCGCGACATCGCGCAGGCGGCCCTGCCAGTCCAGCGGCGCCTCGGGTGCGGGTGGCCAGCTGCGGCCGCCGGCCGACAGGCGGCCCTCCAGCACCGCCCGCGCCTGCAGCCGGCGCGCCGGGCTGGCCGTCATCTCGCTGTCGAGTTCCAGCCGGTGCTCGGCCGGGTTGCCGCGGCCGCGCAGCGTCAGCCGCTCGAGCTGCAGGCCAGGGCGCTCGAGACCGGCCACATCCAGATCCAGCTCGATCGGGTCGGTGGCGCTGCGCAGGCCGGCATCGACCCGCAGTCCGAACTGGCGCAGGTCCAGACCGTCGGGCAGCTGGAGCTGGCGGCCGTCCAGACGCCCCTGCAGCCGCAGCTGCGGCCAGCGGCCCTGCAGCGTGCCGCTGCCGTCGAGGGATCCGGCCAGCCGGGGAGCCGGGTGGCCGGCCAGCTGCAGCCAGGGCTGCAGCGCCTGCAGGGCACCGCTGCGCAGCGTGAACTGCCAGCGGTCCTCGCTGCCCGTGCCGCCGCGCGGGGCCGAGAGCTGGCCGCGCAGGCTCAGGTCGGTGGCGCCGGCCTGGCCCGCGGCCGCGCCGACATGCGCGTCCAGTTCGGCCTGCAGCGTCCGGCCTGCGGCGGCGGCGCGGGCCGGGCCCTTGATCTGCAGCAGACCGGAGAGCGGCACCCCGGCCAGCAGGCTGGGCGCGATCTCGAGCCGGGCCTGGCCATCCAGCGCGGCCAGCCAGGCGCCGGGGTCACCCGAGGCCGGCGGCGTGGCCGGCAGGCCGAGCGCCAGATCCAGCCGGCCGTCCAGGCGGTGCGGGCCGCGCTGCCAGACGCCTTGACGCTCGCCCGGCCACCAGAGCGACGGGTCGAAGCGCTCCAGCGTCGCCTGGCTCTGCAGCTGCCAGCGCGGGCCGGCATCGATCCGCTCGGCCCGGCCTTCGGCCTGCAGCCGGGCGCCGTCGCTGCCGATGCGCAGCTTCTCGAGGTCGATGCGATCGGGCGTGCCGCGCATCTGCAGCTGCAACTGCAGATCGGGCAGGTCCTGGCGCTCGTGGCGGCCGCGCAGGTCAGTCTGCAGTGTCGCGCGGGGAGGCTGGTCGGCGTGGTCGGCGGGCGGCTGGCTCCAGCTCAGGGTCAGCGGGCCGCTCAGCCGCATGGCGGGCGCCCGCGGATCGAGCCGGGCCGGCTGCAGCTCCTGCAGCGTGGCGCTCAGCGCCAGCTCGAGCCGGTTGCCGCTGTCCGGGCCGGAGCGGCTCCAGCGGCCCTTGCCCAGCACCGTGCCGGCCGGGCTGCTGCCGTCGTGCAGCACCAGGCGCAGGGTCTCGAGCGTGCCGATGTCGGGGTGCGCCGGGTCGCCGGTCGCGCCGATGCGCAGCGACTCCAGCGGCAGCCGCTGCTGATCAAGTCGCCCGGGCTGGCGGTTGGTCAGATCGATCTGCAGCTGCAGCGGCGCCGGGGCACGGCCGCCGAGCCGACCCGCGCTGCCCGGTTCCAGCCGGGCCTCGATGCTGCCGCTCAGCGCGGTCTGGGGCAGCTGGCTCGACAGCGGCGCCAGATCCAAGTCCTGCAGCCGGGCCTGCAGGCGCGACAGCGGCTGCGGCTGGTCCGGGCGCAGTTGGGCGCTGGCCTCGAGCGACTGGCCCCGCGCGAGCAGCCGCGCCCTGGCTTCCAGCCGGGCGAGCGGGCCATCCAGGTCCAGGTCCAGCTGCCAGTCCGCCGGCAACCCGGCGGTGGTGGCCGGGCCTGTCCCGGGTCGGGCGCTGAACTGTGCCCGGACCGGCAGGGGGGCGGTCGCACCGATCTCGATCTGGCCGTGCAGTTGCAGCTGTGCGTGGCTCAGGCGGATCGCGTCAAGCCGGTGTCGCCCGGTCGGGCCGGCGGTCAGCGCCAGCCGTGCCGACAGGTCGCGCAGCGGCTGCTCGCGCAGGCCGTCCAGCATCAGCTGGCCGATGCGGATCTCGTCGATGTGCAGCGACAGTGGCAGCACCAGAGCGTGCGGCAGCACCGTCGGCGTGCTGTCGGCCGAGCGGCCCTGCAGATCGAGGGCGTCGACCTGCAGCCGGGCCAGTCGCAGCGCCGGCGCCGCGCCGCGCGGCCAGTCGAAGACTGGCGCGCGCCAGGCCAGGCCGTCGATGCGCAGCGTCTGGGTCGGGCCGAGCGGGTAGCGCAGCGTGCGGATGACCAGATCGCCGGCCAGCGGTCCGCTCAGCCCCTCGACCTGCAGGCCTGGCACCAGCGACAGCAGCCGGCGACTGCCCGCCTCGGTCTTGAGCGCCGACAGCAGCAGCGCGCCGGCGGCCAGCGCCAGCAGCAGCAGTGCCAGCAGCGTGACCAGCACGCGCCCGAGCACCGAGCGCGCCGGGCGGGACGATGGCGCCGGTGCGGCAGAGGTTGCAGAGACGGTGGAGGCCACACCCGCGGGGGGGGCGCTGTCGGTCGGGTCGGTCGGATCAGGCATCAAGTCGGGTGCGGGTCAGTAGGTGATGCCCAGGCTGAAGTGCAGCCGCAGCCGGCGCGCCTGCTGGCCATAGGCCAGGTCCAGCCGCAGCGCGCCGACGGGGCTGCGCCAGCGCAGGCCCACGCCGTAGCCGAG
>JBJOPV010000299.1:0-4489 GCA_046050625.1 Pseudomonadota bacterium | reverse complement strand
CTTCCTTCTCTGATGAGCGAAAAACTCCAGGCCGTCAAAGGCATGAACGACCTGCTGCCGCCGGACTCGGCGCGGTGGGAATGGTTCGAGGACACCGTGCGCGCGCTGATGCGCCGCTACGGCTACGTCAATGTGCGCACCCCGATCGTCGAGCCCACGCCGCTGTTCGTGCGCGGCCTGGGCGAGGTGACCGACATCGTCGAGAAGGAGATGTACTCCTTCGAGGACAAGCTCAACGGCGATGCGCTGACGCTGCGCCCGGAAGGCACGGCCGGCGTCGTGCGCGCGGTGGTGCAGCACAACCTGCTCTACGACGGCCCCAAGCGCCTGTTCTACATCGGCCCGATGTTCCGCCACGAGCGCCCGCAGAAGGGCCGCTATCGCCAGTTCCACCAGGTCGGCGTCGAGGCGCTGGGCTTTGCCGGGCCGGACGTGGACGCTGAGGTGATCCTGATGGCGCGCAGCCTGTGGCGTGACCTGGGCCTGAGCGACGTGCGCCTGGAGATCAATAGCCTCGGCCAGCCCGACGAGCGCAAGGCGCACCGCGCCGCGCTGATCGCCCACTTCGAGGCGCACGCCGACGTGCTGGACGAGGAAGCCAGGCGCCGCCTGCACAGCAACCCGCTGCGCATCCTCGACACCAAGAACCCGGCGATGCAGGCGGTGGTCGAGGCCGCGCCGAAGCTGATGGACTTCCTGGGCGAGGCGTCGCTGGCGCACTTCGACGCGGTGCGCGCGGTGCTGGACGCGGTCGGTCAGCCGTACCGCATCAACCCGCGCCTGGTGCGTGGCATGGACTACTACAACCTGACGGTGTTCGAGTGGGTCACCGACCGCCTGGGCGCGCAGGGCACGGTCTGCGGCGGCGGGCGCTACGACGGCCTGATCGAGCAGATCGGCGGCAAGCCGGCGCCGGCGGTCGGCTGGGGCCTGGGCATCGAGCGGGTGCTGGCGCTGCTGGAGGACAGCGGCGTGCAGGTGCCGGCGCAGGTGCCTGACGCCTACGCGGTCATCCCGGATGCCTCGGCGCTGGCCACGGCCACCGTCGTGGCCGAGGCGCTGCGCGCGCACGGTCTGAAGGTGGTGCTGCACGCGGGCGGCAAGGACGGCCCCGGCAGCATGAAGTCGCAGTTCAAGAAGGCCGACGCCAGCGGCGCGCGCTTCGCGCTGGTCTTCGGCAGCAACGAGCTGGCCGCAGGCATGGTTGCGGTCAAGCCGCTGCGCGGTGGCGGCGAGCAGGTGCTGCGCCCGCTGGCCGAGACGGCCGGCTGGGCCGCGACGCTGGCCGCATAATTCCCCACCGTCCACATTCCAACAACGATTGCAGCGCATGGCCTCGCATCTCGATCTCGAAGAACAGGAACAGCTCGACCAGCTCAAGGCGTTCTGGAACAGGTTCGGCAACCTGATTCTGAGCCTCCTGCTGGTGGTGCTGACCGCCTATGCCGGCTGGAACGGCTGGCAGTGGTGGCAGCGCGATCAGGCCTCCAAGGCCGGCGGCGTCTACGACGAGCTCGAGCGTGCGGTGCAGGCCGGTGATGCCGACCGGGCGGCCAAGGTCTTCGCCGATCTGAAGTCGCGCTACGGCTCGACCACCTTCGCCGAGCAGGGGGGGCTCCTGACGGCCCGGGCCCAGGCCGACAAGGGCCAGGCCGATGCTGCCCGCACCACGCTGGAGTGGGTCGCGGCGGAGGCCCGGGAGGACGAGTACCGTGCCATCGCCAAGCTGCGGCTGGCGGCACTGAAGCTCGACGCCAAGCAGCCCGACGAGGCGCTGCGCCTGCTCGAGGGTCTGCCCGAGAGCTTCGCTGCGCTGGCGGCCGATCGCCGTGGCGACATCCTGCTGGCCAAGGGCCAGCGCGCCGAGGCCGTGGCGGCCTACCAGCAAGCCTGGAAGGGCTTGGCGCAGGGTGCCGACTACCGTCGCCTGCTCGAGGCCAAGCTCGGCGCGCTCGGCGCCGCTCCCGAGGCGACGCCGGGCGCGCCGGCTGACGGAGCCTCCAAGTGATCGCCCGTCGTGTCCTCGCATCCGGCCTGACCGCCCTGGCGGCGCTGCTGGCCGCCTGTGGCTCCAGCCCGAAGCCGACACCCACGCCGCTGGAGCCGCTGCAGGCGAAGATTGCTGGCCGCCAGGTCTGGCGCCAGAGCCTGGGCACGCCGGTGGCTGGCCTGTCGGTGGCGGTGCTGGGCGATCGCTTCCTGCTGGCCAATGCCCGGGGACAGCTCACCAGCCTGGACATCGGCACCGGCGAGGTGCGCAGCCGCTTCGATGTCGGTCTGCCGCTGTCGGCGGGCGTGGGCAGCGACGGCCGCCATGCGGCCGTGGTCACCCGGGACAACGAGCTGGTGGTGGTCGACAGCGAGCGCATCGTCTGGCGCACCCGGCTGAACTCACGGGTCGTCACCGCGCCGCTGGTGGCCGGCGAGCGCGTCTTCGTGCAGGCGATCGACCGCAGCCTGTGGGCCTTCGATGCCTTCGACGGCCGCCTGCTGTGGTCGACGCCGCGCTCCGGCGAGGCGCTGTCGCTGCAGCAGCCCGGCGTGTTGATGGCCTACCGCAATACGCTGCTGGCTGGCGTCGGCCCGCGCCTGGCCGCGATCGATCCGCTCAGTGGCGCATTGCGCGGGCAGATGACGATCGCTGCGCCGCGCGGCACCAACGAGGTCGAGCGTCTGGCCGATCTGGTCGCGCCGCCGGCTCGCCAGGGCGAGGTGGTGTGCGTGCGCGCTTTCCAGTCGGCGGTCGGCTGTGTCAATGCCGAGCGCTCGACGGTGCTGTGGACCCGCCAGCAGGGCGGGCACCACGGCCTTGCGATGGATGCCGAGTTTGTCTTCGGCTCGGATGCCAGCGACCGCATCACCGCCTGGCGGCGCAGCAGTGGTGATGTCGCCTGGAGCAGCGACCGGCTGCGCCATCGCGGCCTGAGCGCGCCGCTGAGCTTGGGCTCGACCGTGGTCTTTGGCGATGCCGAGGGCTGGCTGCACCTGTTGTCACGCGATCGCGGCGAGACGCTGCTGCGCCTGCCCACCGACGGCAGCGCGATCGTCGCGCCGCTGGTGCGCTCCGGCCTGACGGTGCTGGCCGTGACCCGCGCCGGCAATGTCTTCGCTTTCCGCCCCGAATGAGCGGGTCCGCGGCCCGTGTCGGCCGTGGCCTCCGCTGTCTCTCCTGCAACTCACAACGCGACGGCCCCGTTCTTTGGCGGCTGCGCAGATCGGATCTGACCCATGAAACCCGTGATTGCCCTCGTCGGACGTCCCAACGTCGGCAAGTCCACGCTCTTCAACCGCCTGACGCGCAGCCGTGACGCCATCGTCGCGGACTACGCTGGCCTGACGCGCGATCGCCACTACGGCGACGGCCGGGTCGGTTCGTACGAATTCATCGTCATCGACACCGGCGGCTTCGAGCCCGACAGCGCCGAGGGCATCTACCACGAGATGGCCAAGCAGACCTGCCAGGCGGTGGCCGAGGCGGATGCGGTGATCTTCGTGGTCGACGTGCGGGCGGGCCTGTCGGCCCAGGACCATGACATCGCGCGCTACCTGCGCTCGACGGGCAAGCGCGTGCTGCTGGCGGCCAACAAGGCCGAGGGCATGAAGGACGGCCCGCAGCTGGCCGAGTTCTTCGAGCTCGGCATCGGCGAGCCGATCGCCGTCTCCTCGGCCCACGGCCAGGGCGTGCGCAGCCTGATCGACCTGGCGCTCGAGGGCCTGGTGCCCGAGGAAGACGAGGACGAGGCCGAGATCGACGACGCCGACCGGCCGGTGCGCCTGGCCGTCTGCGGCCGCCCCAATGTCGGCAAGTCGACGCTGATCAACACCTGGCTGGGCGAGGAGCGCCTGGTCGCCTTCGACCAGGCCGGTACCACCCGCGACGCGATCCATGTGCCCTTCGAGCGCGACGGCCAGCGCTACGAGCTGATCGACACCGCAGGCCTGCGTCGCAAGGGCCGGGTGTTCGAGTCGATCGAGAAGTTCTCGGTGGTCAAGACGCTGCAGGCGATTGCCGACGCCAATGTCGTGCTGCTGCTGATCGACGCCACCGAGGGCGTGTCCGACCAGGATGCGCACATCGCCGGCTACATCCTCGACTCGGGCCGCGCGGTCGTCATCGCGATCAACAAGTGGGACGCGGTCGACGAGTACCAGCGCCAGATGCTGCAGCGCTCGATCGAATCTCGGCTGTCTTTCCTGAAGTTCGCGCCGCTGCTCAACATCTCGGCGCGTCGTCGCCAGGGGCTGGGCCCGCTGTGGGAGGCGATCGGTGCTTCCTGGGCCTCGGCGCGCTGCAAGATGCCCACGCCGGTGCTGACCCGGCTGCTGCAGGAGGCGGTGGCCTTCCAGCAGCCCAAGCGGGCGGGATCCTTCCGCCCGAAACTGCGTTATGCCCACCAGGGTGGGCAGAACCCGCCGGTGATCGTGATTCACGGCAATGCCGTGGAGCATGTCACCGACGTGTACAAGCGCTATCTGGAGAGCCGGTTCC
>JBJOPV010000298.1:0-4497 GCA_046050625.1 Pseudomonadota bacterium | reverse complement strand
TCGAGCAGGTGCTTGTACGGCACCGACTTGCCGCCGCGCATGCCGGCGTCGGCGCTGACGATGAGGGTGGGCTGGGCGTCGTCGATGCGGCTGGCCAGCGAGTGGCTGGCGAAGCCGCCGAACACCACCGAGTGGATCGCGCCGATGCGCACGCAGGCCAGCATCGCGAACGCCGCCTCGGCAATCATCGGCATGTAGATCAGCACGCGATCGCCCTTCTTGACGCCCTGCGCCTGGTAGATCGCGGCCATGCGCTGCACTTCGGCGTGCAGCTCGCGGAAGCTGTACGCCTTCTCGATGTTCGTTTCGGTCGAGACGAAGATCAGCGCGTTCTGGTCGGCGCGGGTGGCCAGATGGCGATCGACCGCGTTGTGGCAGAGATTGGTCTCGCCGCCCGCGAACCACTTGGCGAACGGCGGGTTGCTGTAATCGCAGACCTGGTCGAAGGGCTTGTGCCAGTCGATCAGCTGGGCCTGCTCGCCCCAGAAGCCGTCACGGTCTTCGATGGAACGGCGGTGAAAGTCGGCGTAGGCGGTCATGCGCTTGTCTCCTGAATCCTGAGGGTCCGGCTGAATTCATAATTCAAAATGACACGCCTGACGTCCGCCTGTCAATTCGCTGTCAGCCGCCCCCGACGTCAGCGATCGCTCGGGAAATTCTTGACCGGGATCAGGCCGGCGGGCCTTGCAGCCACAGCGGCAGCGAGCGCAGGCCGCGGTAGAGCGGCTGATCGGGCACCCAGTCGGGCGTCTCGGGCCGGGCCAGCGCCAGATGCGGCCAGCGCCGCGCGAGCTGGCCAAGCAGGATCTCGCCCTCGAGCCGGGTCAGCGCCGCGCCGATGCAGACATGCGGGCCGCTGCCGAAAGCCAGCGAGGCGCGGCGCGGCAGCGCGATGTCGAAGTCGTCGGGCCGCTCGAAGCGCTCGGGGTCGCGGTTGGCCGCGCCGATCAGCACGATGACGCCGTCGCCGCGCTTCAGGCGCTGGCCGTGCATCTCCAGCGGTGTCACCACCCGCCGGCCGCTGTACTGCACCGGGCACTGGTGGCGCAGCGCCTCGCGCACCGCGGCCGGCGCCAGGCCCGGATCGGCGCGCAGCGCCTGCCACTGCGCCGGATGCGCCAGCAGCAGCTGCACCGCATTGCCGAGCAGATGGCGGGTGGTCTCATGACCGGCGAACAGCAGCATCGTCGCCTGGGCCAGCAGCCCGACGCTGTCGTCCAGGCCGGCCTGGCCCTGGCGATGGGCCTGCAGCAGCCGGTCCAGCAGTCCGGCGGGCGCTGGGGACGCCGCGCCGGGCGCGCGGGCGAAATGGCCCCGGAAATAGCCGGCCATCGCCACCAGCGCACGCTCGGCCCGGCGGGTCAGCTCGGGCGCGGGATCGGCCGCGCCCAGGAAGGGCGCGATCTCGTCGGACCAGCCCACCAGCATCGGCTCGTCCTCGGCCGGCAGGCCCAGCAGCCGCGAGATCACTCCGGCCGGCAGCCGGCGCGCCACGCCGGCGATCCAGTCGACCGGCCGCGCCGGTGCGGCGGCCTGCTCGGCCTGCAGCGCGTCCATCAGCGCGGTGCAGCGCTGCTCGATCCACGGCCGCAGCGCCGCCATCGCCTGGCCATCGAAGCCGGCCATCATCAGCCGGCGCAGCGCCGCATGGTCCTGACCGTCCAGAAACAGCAGCGCACGCGCGAAGAGGCGCTGGAAGGCGCCGGCCTCGCGCCGCTGCGTCTCGCCCCGGCGCACCCAGCCACCGGTGCGCGCGGCCGAGAAGCGCGGATCGCGCAGCACCTGCTCGGCATCGGCATGGCGGGTCAGCACCCAGGCGCCGCCGAAGAAATCCTCGCTCCAGTGGATCGGGCCGGCCTGGCGCAGCGCGGCATAGGCCGGATGCGGATCGGCCGCGCCGGGCTGCAGCACGACCGCACTCATCGCGGGCCTCCGGCCGGGTCCTGCAGCGCCTGGCCCAGCACCGCCAGCAGCCGCGCGACCTCCTCCGGCCGGTGCGCGGCCGACAGCGTGATGCGCAGCCGCGCGGTGCCCTCCGGCACGGTCGGCGGGCGGATCGCCGGCACCCACAGCCCGGCCTGGCGCAGCCGCTCGGCCAGCGCGGCGGCGCGGTGGTTGTCGCCGATCAGCAGCGGCTGGATCGCGGTGGCGGACGCCGGCAGCGACCAGCCGCAGCCCGGATGCGCGGCCAGCAGCGCCGCCAGCCCCTCGCGCAGCTGGTGGATGCGCGCCTGCAGCGCCGCACGGCGCGCGTCGCCCTCCGGCCCGCGGATGATCTCCAGGCTGGCGCGCGTCGCCTCGGCCAGCGCCGGCGGCGCGGCGGTGGTGTAGATGCCGGGGCGCGCGGTCTGCAGTAGCCACTCGACGATGACCGGATCGGCCATCACGAAGGCGCCCGCCACGCCGAAGGCCTTGCCCAGCGTGCCCATCAGGATCAGCCGGCGCCCGCGCAGGCCGCCATGCGCCAGGCTGCCGCGCCCGGCCTCGCCCAGCACGCCCAGGCCGTGCGCGTCGTCGACCACCAGCCAGGCGTCATGGCGCTCGGCCAGCGCCAGCAGTTGGCCCAGCGGCGCCAGGTCGCCGTCCATGCTGAAGACGGCGTCGGTGACGATCAGCTTGAGCGGCGTGTCGCACGCCAGCAGCATCGCCTCCAGCCGGTCGACGCGGTGGTGCGGATAGCGGCGCACCTCGGCGCGCGCCAGCTGCGCGCCATCGATCAGCGAGGCGTGGTTGAGCCGGTCGGTGAACAGCGTGGCGCGCGCCTCGCCCAGCGCGGTCATCAGCGCCAGATTGGCCAGGTAGCCGGTGCCGAAGCCCAGCACCCGCGCGCCCTCGGGCCACAGCGGCGCCAGCCACGCGGCCAGCGCCTGCTCGAGCTGCTCGTGGGCGCGGCTGTGGCCGCTGACCAGGTGCGAGGCACCGCTGCCGGCGCCCCAGCGCCGCGCGCCCTCGGCCAGCGCCTCGACCACCGCCGGGTGCGCGGCCAGGCCCAGGTAGTCGTTGCTGCAGAAGGCCAGCATCGGCTGCGCCGCGTCCGCGCCCGTGCCCGGCAAGCTCACCGACAGCTGCGGCGCGCACGGCCCCTCGGCGATGCGGCGCACCCGCTCGAGGCCGAGCGCGCGGCGCTGCTGCAGCTGTTGGCTCAGGTGATCGATCAGCATGGAAAATGACAAATCCAAACGACAACGGCCCGACATCCGTGGACAACGGACACCGGGCCGCCAGGGGCACGGAGCTTAACCGAGCGCGGCGATGACCTCAGGGGGCGCCTGCACCAGCTCGATCAGCACGCCCTCGCCCCCGATCGGGAACGCGTCGTTCGACTTCGGGTGGATGAAGCAGATGTCGAAGCCGGCCGCGCCCTTGCGGATGCCGCCCGGCGCGAAGCGCACGCCGTGGGCGCTCATCCACTCGACCGCCCGGGCCAGATCGTCGACCCACAGGCCCACATGGTTCAGCGGCGTGGCGTGCACCGCCGGCTTCTTCTCGATGTCGAGCGGCTGCATCAGGTCGACCTCGACCGCGGTCGGGCCGGTGCCCAGCGCGCAGATGTCCTCGTCGACGTTCTCGCGCTCGCTGACAAACGTGCTCTTGACCTGCAGGCCGAAGATGTCGACCCAGAGGGTCTTGAGCCGCTGCTTGTCGGCACCGCCGATGGCGATCTGCTGGATGCCGAGGATCTTGAAGGGCTTGGCTTGCATCGTGGCTCCCGGCTTCACTCGAAGAGGATGATCTGCTGGTCCACGCTCAGGCTCTCGCCGACCGTGGCGCGGATCTCCTTGACCACACCGTCCTGCGTGGCGACGAGGATGTTCTCCATCTTCATCGCCTCGATGACGGCCAGGCGCTCGCCGGCCTGCACCTTCTGGCCGACGGCGACGGGCACCTGCACCAGCAGGCCCGGCATCGGCGACAGCAGCATCTTGCTGGTGTCGGGCGGCGCCTTGTAGGGCATGAGCTTGTGCAGGTCGGCGGCGCGCGGCTGCAGCACCAGCGCCTCGATCGCGGTGCCGTTGTGCGCGATGCGCATCGCCAGCGGCCGCCGGGCCGAGCCGCGCTCGACCTGGGCGCTGAAGGGCTGGCCGTTGACCGAGCCGCTCATCAGGATCTCGCCGAGCTTGGTGGTGCTGCGGATCGCGTAGACCCGGCCGCCGACGGTCACGTTCATCGTGCCGTGCGCCGCGTCGAAGTCGCCGAGCTGCACATCGTGATAGACGTTCTGGCCGTCGGCACCGAGCTGCACCACCACCAGCGCGGCCGCATGGGCCACGCCGTGGCCGGGCAGCTGGCCGCTGATGCCGGCGGCGCGCTCGCGCGCCTTGCGCCGCACGAAGGCGGCCAGCGCGACCAGGAACAGCGGGTCGTCGTGCGGCACGTCGGCGGCGTCGAAGCCCTTGCCGTAGTGCTCGGCGATGAAGCCGGTGTTGAAGTCGCCGGTGACGAACTTCGGGTGCGCCAAGAGCGCGGCCTGGAACGGGATGTTCGAGCTGATGCCGC
>JBJOPV010000297.1:0-4512 GCA_046050625.1 Pseudomonadota bacterium | reverse complement strand
CACTCGCCGCGCAGCAGCGCGCGCCCCGGCCCGACGCGCTGACGCTGGCCCGGTTGCATGCCGCTGATGTCGAGGGTTTCGTCCGCCTGCTCGACGGCATCTACGAGCACTCGCCGTGGATCGCCGAACGGGCTGCTGCCCGCCGCCCGTTCGCCAGCCTGGCCGCGCTGCACCGCGCGCTGGTCGAGGTCGTGCGCGAGGCCGACGAGGACGCCCGGCGCACGCTGATCCGCGCCCATCCCGAGCTGGCCGGCAAGGCCATGGTCGCCCGCACGCTGACGGCCGAGAGCACGCACGAGCAGGGCCGCGCCGGCCTGACCGACTGCACGCCCGAGGAGTTCGCGACCCTGCAGCGGCTGAACGCCGACTACAACGCCAAGTTCGGCTTTCCCTTCATCCTGGCCGTGCGCGGGCCGCGCGGTGACGGTCTGCACCGCACGCGCATCATCGAGACCTTCGCCCGCCGGCTGCAGGCCACCCCCGAGGCCGAGTTCGCCGAGTGCCTGCGCCAGATCCACCGCATCGCCGGCATCCGCCTGGCCGAGCGCTTCGATCAGCCGCCGCTGGCCGGCCGCGGCGTCTGGGATCGGGCCGAGGCCCTGGCCGCCCACAGCGAGCCGCCGTGGGACGCCCGCGGCGAGCTCACCGCCACCTACCTGAGCGACGCCCACCGCGCCGCCGCGCAGGACCTGCTGCGCTGGATGCGCGAGGACGGCTTCGACGAGGTCGGGCTCGATGCGGTGGGCAACGTGGTCGGCGTCTACCGGGCGGATCCGGCCGTGGCCGCCCCGCGCCGGCTGTTGACCGGCAGCCACTACGACACCGTGCGCAATGCCGGCAAGTACGACGGCCGGCTCGGCATCCTGGTGCCGATGGCCCTCGTCGGCGCGCTGCACCGTGCCGGCTGGCGCCTGCCCTTCGACCTGGAGGTCGTCGGTTTCGCCGAGGAGGAGGGCCAGCGCTACAAGGCGACCTTCCTCGGTTCGGGCGCGCTGGTCGGCGCCTTCGATCCGGCCTGGCTGGAGCAGCGCGACGCCCAGGGCGTGACGATGCGCGAGGCGATGCGCGCCGCCGGCCTGCCCGGCACGCTGGAGGCGATCGCCGCGCTGGCGCGCGATCCGGCGCGCTACCTCGGCTTCGTCGAGGTGCACATCGAGCAGGGCCCGGTGCTCGACGACCTGGACCTGCCGCTGGGCGTGGTCTCGTCGATCAACGGCAGCGCGCGCTATCTGGGCCGTTATGTGGGTGTCGCCAGCCATGCCGGCACGACGCCGATGGACCGCCGGCGCGACGCCGCGGCCGCCGCCGCCGAGCTGCTGCTGGCGGCCGAGCGGCGGGCCGCGGCCGATGCCGACTCGGTGGCCACCGTCGGCCTGCTGGAGGTGCCCGGCGGCTCGCTGAACGTGGTGCCCGGGCGCTGCGACTTCAGCCTCGACCTGCGCGCGCCCACCGATGCCCAGCGTGACGCGATGGTGGCCGACGTGCTGGCCGGCGCCGAGGCCATCGCCGCGCGCCGGCGCGTGCAGCTGACGCTCGAGCGCACGCTGCTGGCCGCCGCCGCGCCGTCGGATGTCGCGCTGTGCGGGCGTTGGGCGCAGGCGGTGCAGGCGCTCGGCCTGCCCGTCTTCCGCCTGCCCAGCGGCGCCGGTCACGACGCGATGAAGCTGCACGAGCGGCTGCCGCAGGCCATGCTGTTCGTGCGCGGCGGCAACGCCGGCATCAGCCACAACCCGCTGGAGACGGTCAGCGACGCCGATGTCGAGCTGTGCCTGCAGGCCTTCGCGCGGCTGCTCGACGGGCTGGCCCACGACCTCCTGCCGGTGCCTGCCGGCCGCTGACCGCACGGCCTGTCCCGCGCCTTTCCTTCCCTGTCCTGTCTGCCTGATGCCCGCGGTCCCCGGACCGGCGGGCCCTTCCGATGACCTCCGCTGACGCTTCCGCCCTGCCCGACGACCTCCACACCGCGCTCGACGCCTGGATCGACGCCCATTTCGACGAGGAGGTGCGCTTCCTGCAGGCTCTGGTGCAGGTGCCCACCGACACCCCGCCCGGCGACAACGCGCCCCATGCCGAGCGCACCGCGCGCCTGCTGGCCGACATGGGCCTGGCGGCCGAGGTCCATCCGGTGCCCGCCGATCAGGTGCAGGCCCAGGGCATGGTGTCGATCACCAACCTGATCGTGCGCCGGCCCTATGCGGCCGGCGGCCCGGTGGTCGCCCTCAACGCCCACGGCGACGTGGTGCCGCCGGGCGAGGGCTGGACCCAGGACCCGTATGGCGGTGCGGTGGTCGATGGCTGCCTCTACGGCCGCGCCGCGGCCGTCAGCAAGAGCGATTTCGCGACCTACACCTACGCGCTGCGCGCGCTGGAGGCGGTGGCGGCCGCGCAAGGGCGGGTGCTGCACGGCGGCGTCGAGCTGCACTTCACCTACGACGAGGAGTTCGGCGGCGAGCTGGGCCCCGGCTGGCTGCTGCGCCAGGGGCTGACGAAGCCCGACCTGCTGCTGGCCGCCGGCTTCAGCTGGCAGGTGGTGACCGCGCACAACGGCTGCCTGCAGATGGAGGTGACGGTGCACGGCCGCATGGCGCATGCCGCCTACCCGGACACCGGCGTGGACGCGCTGCAGGCCGCGGTCGCCATCCTCAACGTGCTGTATGCGCAGAACGCGCGTTACCGCGCCGAACGGCGCTCGCAGGTGCCGGGCATCGACCATCCCTACCTGAACGTCGGCCGCATCGAGGGCGGCACCAACACCAACGTGGTGCCGGGCAAGGTGGTGTTCAAGCTCGACCGCCGCATGATCCCCGAGGAGGACGTGGCCCAGGTCGAGGCCGACGTGCGCGCGCTGATCGCCGAGGCCGCCGCGGCCTGTCCCGGCATCACGGTCGAGGTGCGGCGCCTGCTGCTGGCCCACAGCCTGCAGCCGCAGCCGGGCAACGCGGCGCTGGTGGCCGCGCTGCAGCGCCATGGCGAGGTGGTCTTCGGCGAGCCCATCCCGACCAGCGGCACGCCGCTCTACACCGACGTGCGGCTGTATGGCGCGGCCGGCGTGCCGGCGGCCATCTACGGTGCGGGACCGCGCACGGTGCTGGAGAGCGGCGCCAAGCGCGCCGACGAGCACCTGCGGCTGTCGGACCTGCGCGGCGCGACCAAGGTCGTCGCGCGCACGCTGGCCGATCTGCTGCGCGCCGGCTGATCCCGACCGCGCCGGACGGGCGCGACGCCCCGGGCCGGTGCCCGGAGGGTCGGGCGCCGCCGGCGACCGCTCAGCCCTCGACCCGGCAGGCCGCCCGGCGTTCGGCCTCGAAGCGGTCGAGCAGGTCGGCCAGCGGTTCGGGCCGGTGCAGCAGCCAGCCCTGGGCGGCGTCGACGCCGAGCGCCTGCAGCCGCTCCAGCACCTCGGAGCGCTCGACGAACTCGGCCACCGTGCGCAGGCCCATCACCCGGGCCACCTCGGTGAAGCAGCGCACGGCGGCCTCGTCGAGCGGGCTGTCGGTCAGCTGGCGGATGTACTGGCCGTCGATCTTCAGGCAGTCGACCGTCATCGTCTTCAGGTAGCCGAAGGACGAGGCACCGGCGCCGAAGTCGTCGAGCGCCACCCGCACGCCGGCCGCGCGCACCTGGCGGATGAAGGTCTCGGCATCGGCCACGTGGGTGACGGCCGCCGTCTCGGTGATCTCCAGGCACAGGCGGGCGCAGATGTCGGGGCCGGCCGCCGACAGCCGGTCGACGGCCCAGGCGTGGAAGCTGCGGTCGCCGATCGACTGCCCGGACAGGTTGATGTTCAGGCAGTCGGGCCGGCGCAGCGGGCCGAGGCCTTCGAGCGCCTGCAGGCCGCGCGCCATCACCCAGCGGTCGATGCGCGAGGCGAGGTGGAAGCGCTCGGCCGCCGGCAGGAAGGCGCCGGGGGCGACCAGGCTGCCGTCCTCGGCCACCAGACGCAGCAGCAGCTCGGCGCAGCAGTCCTGCGGCGCCTGGCCCGGGCGTGGCGGATGCAGCGCCCGGATGCGCTGGCCGTACAGCACGAAGCGGTCCTCGTCGAGCGCGCGCGCCAGCCGCGCCGCCCACTGCGTCTGGCCATGACGGGCATGCAGCGTGGCGTCGGCGTCCTGCCACAGCCGGACCCGGTTGCGGCCGGCCTCCTTGGCGGCATAACAAGCGGAATCGGCAGCCTGCAGCACGGCCGAGGGCGTCGGCCAGCGGCTGTCGATGGGCACCAGGCCGATGCTGGCGCCGACGGCGAAGCGCTGGCCCTGGTGCGTGTAGCGGTAGCGCTCGATGCGCTCGCACAGGCTCTGCGCGATCTGCTGCGCCTGCTGCGTCGTGCAGTGTTCGAGGATCAGCCCGAACTCGTCGCCACCCAGCCGCGCCAGCGTGTCGCGGCCGCGCACGCCGTCGGCCAGCAGGCGCGCGACCTGGCGCAGCAGCTCGTCGCCGGCAGCATGGCCGCAGCTGTCGTTGACCAGCTTGAACTGGTCGAGGTCCAGGTAGAGCAAGGCATGGCGATGGCCG
>JBJOPV010000296.1:0-4519 GCA_046050625.1 Pseudomonadota bacterium | reverse complement strand
CTGAGCGTGTCCGAGTCGCTGGCGGGCGTGCCGGAACAAGGCCTGTCGCTGGAGCTGAAGGTGACGCTGCGCTGTTTCATGCGCCTGAAGGAGCGCCGCCGCACGCTGGCCGGGCGCACGGGCTGCGGTCTGTGTGGCACCGAGAGCCTGGCCGAGGCGATCCGCCCGGTGCGGCGCGAGGTGGTGCCGGTGGAGGTGTCCGCCGCGGCGCTGGCCCGCGCGATGGCCGAGATGCCGGCGCACCAGACCTTGTCGCAGGCCACCGGCGCCGCCCACGCCGCCGCCTGGTGCGGGCTGGATGGCGCGGTGCGGTGGATCCGCGAGGACGTCGGCCGCCACAACGCGCTCGACAAGCTCATCGGCGCCATGGCGCTGGCCGAGGTCGATCCGGCCGATGGCTTCATCGCCGTGACCAGCCGCGCCAGCTACGAGATGGTCTACAAGACGGCGAGCGCCGGTGTCGGGCTGCTGGCCGCCGTGTCCGCGCCGACCGGGCTGGCGGTGCGCACGGCCGAGGCGGCGGGCATGACGCTGGCCGGTTTCGTGCGCGGCGAGCGGGCCACGCTCTACAGCCACCCCGAGCGGGTGGCCTGAGCGGGCGTCATGCCCAGGTGACTTCGCTGGCGAACAGGTAGCCGGCGCCGTAGACGGTGCGGATCAGCTTCGGGTTCTGCGCGTCGATTTCGAGCTTGCGGCGCAGGCGAGAGATGCGCACGTCGATGCTGCGGTCCATGGGCGAGAGGTCCGGGTCGCCGCAGATCTGCTCGCGGGCCAGGATGCGGTTGGGGCGCTGCAGGAAGGTGCACAGCAGCTTCGCCTCGCCCGAGCTGAGGGTCCATTCCTGCTGGTCGGTGCCGCGCAGGGTGTTGGTGTCGGGGTGGAAGGTCCAGCCGCTGAACCGCGCTTCGGCGGGGCGGCGGTCGTCGTGGTGCAGTCCGCCGGTCGCGCTGCGGCGGCGCAGGATGCTGCGCACGCGGGCCACCAGCTCCCGTGGTTCGAAGGGCTTGGTCACGTAGTCGTCCGCGCCCAGCTCCAGCCCCATCACCCGGTCACCCAGGTAGGCGCGGCCGGTGAGGATGAGCAGCCCGCAGTCGTGGCGGCGCTGGATTTCCTGCACCAGGTCCATGCCGTCGGCGTCGGGCAGGCCGAGGTCGATGATGCACAGGTCGGGTTTGCCGATGCGCAGTTGCTGCCGCAGGGCGGCGGCGCTGCGGCAGACCTCGGTGTCGAAGCCGAAGTCGCGCAGGACGGTGTCCAGCAGCCGGGCCACGTCCGGGTTGTCCTCGACGATGAAGATGCGGGAATTCATGGGGTGGAGAGGTTGTCGAGCGCGTCGCCCAGCTCGCTGCTGGAAAACGGCTTGCGCAGCAGCGGCCCGCCGTCCGGCGGCACGTTCATCTCGTCGGCGTAGCCGCTGATCAGCAGGATGCGCATGTCGGGGTGGTGCAGGCGCGCCTGGCGGCTCAGTTCGCGGCCATCCAGCCGGCCGGGCATGACGATGTCGCTGATCAGCAGGCCGATGTCGGGCACGCTCTGCAGCAGGTCGAGGGCTTCCTGCGCGTGCGCGGCCTCGATCACCGGGTAGCCCATGCCGACGAGCTGGCGGCGGATGACGCGCCGCAGTTCGTCGTGGTCCTCGACCAGCAGCACCAGCGGGCGGGTGTCCTCGGCCGTGGCCGATCCGGGTGCAGGCGCCGGCCGGGGCGGGGCGGCTGGCTCGTCCGGCCCGTCCTCGGTCCCGGCGCCGAGGCCCGCCTGCGGCAGCAGCAGGCTGACCTGCGTGCCCTCGCCGGGCCGGCTGTGCAGCACCACGCCGCCGCCGCTCTGCTTGGCGAAGCCGTAGACCATCGACAGCCCCAGCCCGCTGCCGCTGCCGAAGCGCTTGGTGGTGAAGAAGGGCTCGAAGACACGGGCCTGGGTCGCGGTGTCCATGCCGATGCCGGTGTCGGACACGGTGATGCGCACGTAGTCGCCGGGCGACACGTCCACCGCGGCGGCGGCCTGGCGACCCAGGTGGACCGGGTGGGCCTCGATGCGCAGCTCGCCGCCGTCGGGCATGGCGTCGCGGGCGTTGAGGGCGAGGTTGACCAGCGCGCTTTCCATCTGGTGCGCATCGGTGAGGGCCAGCACCGGCGCGCCGGGCTCGGGCGCGACCACCACCACCCGCACCGACTCCGGCAGCGAGCGCCGCAGCAGCTGCACCGCGTCGTCGATCAGCTCGGCCACCTCGACCGGCTGCGGTGCCAGCGGCTGCTGGCGGGCGAAGGCCAGCAGGCGGCGGATCAGCTCGGCGCCGCTGTGCCCGGCCTTGAGCGCGGGGGTGAGGAACTCGGCCATCTCCGGGTCGTCGGGATGGCGGTCGCGCAGCGCGGCGAGGTTGCCGATCATCACCGCGAGCATGTTGTTGAAATCGTGTGCCAGCCCGCCGGTGAGCTGCGCCACGGCTTCCATCTTCTGTGCCTGCACGACGGCGGCCTGCGCGTCCTTGAGCTGCGTGATGTCCACCGAGAGCACGAAGCAGCCGAGCACCTCGCCGTCCGGGCCGATCTCGGGCACGAGTTCGCTGCGGGCGTGCATGGTGCGGCCGTGCAGGCCGGGGGTGGCGTATTCGTAGCTGACACGCTGGCCCTGCAGCGCCTGGGCGACATGCGGCGAAACGGCGGCGTAGACCTGCGGGCTGACCACGTCGGCGATCGAGCGGCCGAGCACGCGGTCCTTGCTGTGGCCGAACCAGTCGGCGTAGCCCTTGTTGACGTAGCGGTAGACCTCGTCGCGGTCGAAGTAGCCGATCATGGCCGGCACGGCGTCGGTGATCAGGCGCAGCCGCTCCTCGCTGCGGCGCAGGGCGGCGGTGATCTGCTGGTTGGCTTCGTGGGCGCTGCGCAACTGGCGGTTGCTGGTCTGCAGCTCGGCGGTGCGCTGGGCGACGCGGCGTTCCAGCTCGGCGTTCTGTTCGCGGATCACGCGCTCGTAGCGGCGCTGGGCGGTGATGTCGGTGTAGAGCGTGACAAAGCCGTCGTGCGGCAGCGGCTCGCCGCGCACCGCCAGGATCTGGCCGTTGGGGCGGTTGCGTTCGGTGGCGTGGGACTGGAAGGCCTGGGCGCGCTGCAGGCGCTCGGCCACCAGCGCGTCCACATCGCCGGCGCCGTACTCGCCACGCTCGGCATTGAAGCGGATGAAGGACTCGAAGGGCGAGCCGACATGCGCCAGGGCGGGCGGAAAGTCCAGCAGCCGCAGGAAGGCCTGGTTCCACGCGACCATGCGCAGGTCGGCGTCGAACACCGTGATGCCCTGGTCGAGCAGGTCAAGCCCGGCCTGCAGCAACTCGTGGCGCTGCTGTTCGCGCAGGGCATCGGGGGTGTCGGGCAGGCGCATCGGTCCATTCTAGGAGTCGCTGCCGGCCCTGCGCCGGGACGCAAACATTCGATACATTCGCTCCGAGGTGCTGCAAAAGTCACGGCCGATCATCGCGCTCCAAAGCATCGATGGAGACGCCGACATGCGAGTGACTGCCTACGACCAGGGCCTGGAGCGCAACAGCGCCAACCACGTCGCCCTGAGCCCGCTGAGTTTTCTGGAACGCACCGCTCGCATCTACCCGCACCGGGTCGCGGTCATTCACGGTGCGCTGCGGCAGACCTGGGGCCAGACCTACCGCCGCTGCCGCCAGCTCGCCAGCGCGCTGCAGCGCCGCGGCGTGCAGGTCGGCGACACGGTGGCGGCGATGCTGCCGAACACGCCGGCGATGGTCGAGTGCCACTTTGGCGTGCCGATGTCGGGTGCCGTGCTCAACACGCTCAACACCCGGCTCGACGCCGAGGCGATCGCCTTCCAGCTCGACCACGGCGAAGCGAAGGTGCTGTTCACCGACCGCGAGTTCTCGTCCACCATCAAGCGGGCGCTGGCGCTGATGACCGGCCCGCAGCCGCTGGTGATCGACGTGGCGGACGCCGAGTACGACGCGGGCGTGTTCCTCGGCGAGAAGGAATACGACGAGTTCCTGAACGAGGGTGATCCCGAATTCGCCTGGGCGCTGCCGGCTGACGAGTGGGACGCCATCGCGCTGAACTACACCAGCGGCACCACCGGCAACCCCAAGGGCGTTGTCACGCACCACCGCGGCGCCTACCTGAACGCCACGTCCAACGCCGTCACCTGGGCGATGCCGCGCCACGCGGTCTACCTGTGGACGCTGCCGATGTTCCACTGCAACGGCTGGTGCTTCCCCTGGACGATGGCGCTGCAGGCCGGCACCAGCGTCTGCCTGCGCCGGGTCGATCCGACGCTGATCTTCCCGCTGATCCGCGAGCACCAGGTCACGCACCTGTGCGGCGCGCCGATCGTCTACGGGCTGCTGATCAATGCATCGGAATCCCTGCGCGCTGGCATCGAACACACCGTGAACGGCCTGATCGCGGGGGCGGCGCCGCCGGCCGCGATCATCGAAGGCTGCGAGCGCATCGGCTTCGACATCACCCACGTCTACGGCCTGACCGAGGTCTACGGCCCGGCGGCGGTC
>JBJOPV010000295.1:0-4529 GCA_046050625.1 Pseudomonadota bacterium | reverse complement strand
GGCGTCTGCGTCGTCTTCGTCAAACGCCTTGTCGCCTTGCGGGTTGACCGTGCCGGTCGGCTGGATCGTCTCGAACGGAAAGAGCGCCCGGTCCATCAGGTGCGAAGGCACGACGTTGGCGAAGGCGTGGTGCATGTTGTCGATGCGGCCCGGGTGCTGCTTGTCCCACTCCCGGAGCATGCGCTTGATCTGCACCCGCTGCAGGTTCTCCTGGGAGCCGCACAGCGTGCAGGGGATGATCGGGAATTCGCGGTGTGCGGCCCAGCGTTCCAGATCGGACTCGGCGACCAGCGCCAGCGGGCGGATCACGGTGTGGCGGCCATCGTCGCTGACCAGCTTCGGGGACATGCCCTTGAGCTTGCCGCCGAAGAACATGTTCAGGAACACGGTGCCGAGGAAATCGTCGCGGTGGTGGCCCAGCGCGATCTTGGTCGCCCCCAGCTCGTCGGCCACGCGGTACAGGATGCCGCGCCGCAGCCGCGAGCACAGGCTGCACATCGTGGCGCCCTCGGGGATCAGGCGCTTGACGACGGAGTAGGTGTCCTGGTTCTCGATGTGGAACTCGACACCGAGCCGCGCCAGATAGTCCGGCAGGATGTGCGCCGGGAAGCCGGGCTGCTTCTGGTCGAGGTTGACCGCGATGATGGAAAACCGGACCGGGGCGCGCTGCTGCAGGTTGAGCAGGATGTCGAGCAGGCCGTAGCTGTCCTTGCCGCCCGAGAGGCAGACCATCACGCGGTCGCCGTCCTCGATCATGGCGTAGTCGGTGATCGCTTGGCCGACGAGGCGGTGCAGGCGCTTGGAGAGCTTGTTGGTCTCGTGGGCGGTGCGCCGTGTGTCGGGGTCAGCGGGCCGGGCCACGCCGGAACTCGGTGGGAGGGTGTCTGGGGTCTGCATGGGACCGCATTGTCGTGCCATCCCGGCGCGCGCCGCTCACTGCCCGATGAACACGGCGGCCAGCGTCGGCGCGGTGAGGATGCGGGGGAACCAGTCGCGCAACTGATCGAGTCCGGCCTGCTCGATGCGCGCGATCAGCTCCGGCGGCAGGTCACCGAAGCGTTGCTCCAGCAGGTCACGCAGCACCATGGCCTGACCATCACGCACACCCTGCTGCTTGCCCTTCTGCATCCCTTGCTGCATCCCTTGCTGCATCCCTTGCTGCATCCCTTGCTGCATCCCTTGCTGCAGGCCCTGCTCGATGCCTTGCTGCATCCCTCGCTGCAGCCCTTGTTCGATGCCTTGCAGAAGGCCCTTCTGCAGACCTTCCTGCATCCCTTGCCGCAGCCATTCCTGCGTCCAACTGTCCACGCGCTCGCTGATCATGTGATGGGTCTCCGGTAGATCCTGCAATTCGGGCACATCGCCTTCCGGCGCGAACCGGCGCAGCACGAGCCGTCTGATCCAGACCGCCAGCGCCCGCCGAAGTTCCCGATTCTGCGGCGCGGCGAGCTTCTCGACCAGCCGCCCGACGACTTGCGAGATTTCGGCCGGGCTGCCACTGCGCTCCAGCTCCACCATGCTGGCCACGGCATTGTCCGGCTGTGCCAGGCTGGTCTGCGGCAGGCGGCCTTCGTCCATGAGGAAGTAGCGCAGGCTCGGCCGGTAGGCGCTCAGGCTGGCGGGCACCGGCTCGATGAGGTCAGCCACCTGCCGTTCGGCGGTCCAGGGGCGCATGCCGTTGTAGAGCACCAGCGGGAACACGGCCGGCAGGCGCCCACCCGTCACCCGGCCGCTCTTGATGAGATCCTGGTACAGCAGCCCCACGTAGGTGAGGATCCGCACGGCCATGTACGGATCGTTGCTGCTCTGGAATTCCAGCAGCAGGTAGACGTAGACCCACTCGCCCTGCACCGCCTGCCCGGTACTGGCATCGGCACCCGGATCACGCGCCATGCGGATGCGCCAGATGATGTCGTCCTCGCGGTCGCGCAGGTCATCCGTGACATAACTGCCGCTGACTTTCTCCAGCGTCGTGTAGTCGAGCTGTGTCACCCAGTCCTCGCGCACGAAGCCACGCAGCAGATCGGCCACTGCCCGCGGGTGCGAGAACACATGCTTGTACGCGTTGTCGTGTGGACTCATCACCATTGCCCCGTCTCGACCCGGATCGCCACCTCGCAGTCGTCGAAGATCTCCAGCTTGGCGATGCGCACCCGCACGCCGAGCACGCCCGGCAGGTCCATCAGCCGCGCCGCGACCTTGCCGATCAGGCTCTCCAGCAGGTTGACGTGCTGGGCGCGGCACTCGTCGATGATGATGGTGCGCACGCGGCGGTAGTCGAGGACGTGGAACAGGTCGTCGTCCGGCGGCGTGAGGAGCTGGGTGCCGAGGTTGAGTTCCGCGTCCACGGCGATGGGCTGCGGGGCGGTTTTCTCGTGGTCGAGGATGCCGAGGCTGGCGTCGAAGCGCAGGCCGGTGAGGGTCAGGATCTGGGTGCCGCGGGTGGTGGACATGGGGGAGTGGCTACCTTTCTACAATCGGCCGGTGAACACCGCCTCAATCCCCAGTGTAGCCAGCGCCCCGCTGCCCGCTCTCATCGCCGCCGAGATCCGCCGCTGCGGCGGCTGGATCGGCTTCGAGCGGTTCATGGCGATGGCGCTCTACCAGCCCGGTCTGGGCTACTACAGCGGCGGCGACCGGCAATTCGGCGCCCTGCCCTCGTCCGGCAGCGACTTCATCACCGCGCCGGAACTCTCGCCGCTGTTCGGCCGCGCGCTGGCCCGCCAGGTCGCGCAGGCGCTCGCCGCCACCAGCACGCGCGAGGTCTGGGAGTTCGGCGCCGGCTCGGGCGCGCTGGCCTGCCAGTTGCTGCAGACGCTGGCAGAACTCGGTGCCACGGTCGATCGCTACACCATCGTCGATCTCTCCGGCACCCTGCGCGCGCGCCAGCGCCAGCGGCTGGCCAAGGAAGTGCCGCAGCTCGCCGACAAGGTGCGCTGGATCGACGCACTGCCTGCGGCATTCGAGGGTGTGGTGGTCGGCAACGAGGTACTGGACGCGATGCCGGTGGTGCTCGTCGCCTGGGACGGCGTGCAGTGGCAGGAGCGCGGCGTGGCACTCGACGAGACGGGCGGAACGCCGCAGTTCGTCTGGGCGGACCGGCCGACCGACCTGCGCCCACCGGTGGACCTCGGCTTCGTCCCTGACACCGTGACCGAACTGCCGCGCCAGGCCAGCGCCTTCCTGGCCACGCTGGCGGCTGGCCTGACACGCGGTGCGGCGTTCTTCATCGACTACGGCTTCCCGGAGCACGAGTTCTACCATCCGCAACGCACGGGCGGCACCCTGATGTGCCACCGCGGTCACAAGGCCGATCCCGATCCACTGCACGACATCGGCCTGAAGGATCTGACGGCACACGTCGATTTCACGGCCATCGCGCTGGCGGGGCAGGATGCCGGGCTGGAGGTGCTGGGCTACACCTCTCAGGCGCGCTTCCTGTTCAACTGCGGGCTGTTGGCCGATCTGGAAGGCGCCGATCTGCGCGGCCGGGCGATGGCGCAGAAGCTCGTCACCGAGCACGAGATGGGCGAGCTGTTCAAGGTGATCGGTTTTGCCACGGCACCGGCGTCGTTCGAGGCCATCGGCTTCAGCGAGGGCGACCGCAGCCACACGCTCTGACCGATCGGACCCCACCCATGCGCTGGCTCATCGTCTTCACGCTGTCCTGCCTCGTCTTCAACGGCCTGCACGGCTGGCTGGAGAAAATCGGACTCGGCCGCATCCCCGGCGACTTCAGCGTGAAGATCGGGGCGCGGCGCTGGCACTTTCCGTTCGGATCGAGCGTGCTGCTGACGCTGATCGGGCTGGCGCTGGCGCGCTGGCTCTAGGCGGGGGATGACACGGCGGCGGCGACGGCCTCCACCCGTGCCTGGTGCAGCGCCCGGCCGATGTCAGGGCCTTTCAACCCACGGGCGAGCGCGCGGGCGCTGACCTCGGCGGAGCTGACCTGCTGCGCCGCCACCAGCGCCGCCCGCAGGCGCGGCGCAGACGCGTAGACCTGCTCCTCGAACCCCAGCCGCCCGCGCGCGTCGCACTCGCACGCCTGCAGCATCTGCGCGAACCGCTCGGCGCGCCGCCACGCATCGCAGCGGTCCATCAGCCGCACCAGCGCCGCCGCATCGAGCGTGGTGCTGCGGTGGACGTTGCCGTGTTCGCGGGCCACCACCTCGGCCAGTTCCTTGCACTCCACCGGCACGCGCAGCCGCTCCACCAGCGGTCCGAGCAAGGCCACGCTGCGTGCTTCATGGCCGATGTGGCGCGGCAGCACGTCGGCCGGTGTCGTCGCCTTGCCCAGGTCGTGCGCCAGGCAGGCGAAGCGCACCGGCAGCGCCGTCTCCAGCCGCGCCGCCATGTCGAGCACCATCATCAGGTGGATGCCGGTGTCGATCTCCGGGTGGTACTCGGCGCGTTGCGGCACACCGAACAGCGCGTCCACCTCCGGCAGCAACCGCGCCAGCGCACCGCATTCACGCAGGAACAGGAACATCCGCGATGGCGCCGCTTCCATCAACCCACGCGCGAGTTCC
>JBJOPV010000294.1:0-4529 GCA_046050625.1 Pseudomonadota bacterium | reverse complement strand
CTGGCTGGTGCGGCGCAACAAGGCGGTGATGGACGAGGTGCGCGGCTTCGCCGCCGACCTGCACGCGGTGCTGCTGGCCGAGCCGCGATGACGCTCCCGCGCGGCCCCTTCGACGCGCCGCCCGACGAGGACGCGGTGATGGCCACCATCAACACCACGCCGCTGGTCGACGTGATGCTGGTGCTGCTGATCATTTTCCTGATCACCATTCCGGTGGTGGCGACCTCGGTGCCGGTCGAACTCCCGAAGGAGCGGCTGCAGCCGCGCGAGACGCGGCCCGACAGCATCGTCATCTCGGTCGACGCGGCCGGTGGCATCTTCTGGTACGACCTGCCGCTGGCCGGGCCGGACGCACTGAAGGCGCGGCTGCTGGCGGCGGTGCACGCCGCGCCGCTGGGCCAGGCGCCGGAGGTCCAGGTGCGTGGCGACCGCCGCGGCGCCTTCGACCCGGTCGCGCAGGTGGTGCTGGCCTGCCAGCGCGCCGGCATCGCGCGCATCTCCTTCATCACCGAGCCGCAGGCGCTGCGCTGAAAGGACCGACCCGATGGCGATGAACCTCGGCCCCGGCGACACCGCCGGCGGCGACGACGAGCCGCTGATGGAGATCAACACCACGCCGCTGATCGACGTGATGCTGGTGCTGCTGGTGATGCTGATCATCACGATCCCGATCCAGCTGCATTCGGCCGACCTCGACCTGCCGGTGACGCCGGCCACGCCGCCGGCCGAGCCGCCGGAGGTGGTGCGCATCGACATCGCGCCCGACGGCGCGCTGCGCTGGCAGGACGAGCCGGTCGCCGACCGCGCTGCGCTGGTGGCGCGGCTGCAGGCCGAGGCGGCGCGACCGCGCCCGGCCGAGCTGCACATCCGCCCGGCGCCGGGCTCGGCCTATGCGGCCTTTGCCGAAGTGATGGTCGAGGCGCAGCGCGCCGGGCTCAGGCGTCTGGGCGTGGCCGGACTCGAGCAGTTCGAGCCCGCGCGCTGAAACGGGGGGAGTCCGCACGATGCCGCTGCCTGAATTCGAGACCCCGTCACGCGCACCCCGCTGGGCCGGTGCTGCTGCGGTGGTCGGCCTGCACCTGCTGGCGGGCTGGGCGCTGATGTCTGGCCTGGCGCGCCAGACGGTCGAGACGGTGCGCCAGACGGTGGAGATGGCGATCATCGACGCGCCGGCACCGCCCCCTCCGCCACCGCCTCCCCGCCTGAAGGAGACTCCGCCTCCGCCCGCCCCGGTGCCGAAGACGCCCCCGCCCCCGGCCGTGGCGCCGCCACCACCGGCGCCCAAGGCCTGGGCGCCGCAGCCCGAGATCGCGCCGCCGCCTGCGCCCGCCGCCGCGCCGGTGCAAGCCGTCCAGCCCGAGTTGCCCCGGTCCGCGCCACCCGCCCCGCCGGCGCCCGCAGCACCGGCGCCTGTCGTGGCCCCGGCCCCGGCTGCGCCTGTCGCGCCGGTGCGCGCCGAGGTCGGTCTGGCCTGTCCGGGCCATGCGCAGATCATCCAGGACGCGATGGCCGGCGCCTTCGACCGCTATGGCGTCACCGGCGTGGTGCGGGTGCGCATGCTGGTGCGCGGTGGTCAGGTGGTGGAGGTCAGCGTGCTGTCCGGGCCGCGTGAATACCACCGGCTGGCGGTCAGCGCGGCGCGGCGCATGAAATGCCAGGCCAGTGGCGCCGACGAGGTGCAGGTGAACTTCGAGATCAGCCTGCGCGAGGAATGAGGAGGTGCAGCGGAGGCCGGGCGAACGGTCAGCGTGCCTTCGCCAGGTTCATCACCCAGTAGTTCGACTGGTTGCCGGTGTTGACCACGCAGGCAACCGCAACCTCCCGGACTGTTGCGTTCATCAGGTTGGCGCAGTGGCCATCGCTGCTCATCCAGGCGTCGACCACCCGGGTGATGCTCGGCTGACCGGCGGCGATGTTCTCGGCCACCGTCGACCAGGCGTAGCCTGCCGCACTGACCCGGTCGGCCACGCTGCTGCCGCTCGAGCCGGTGTGGCCGAAGAAGCCCTTGGCGACCATGTCCTTCGCGTGGCCCGCCGCCGCAGCCAGCAGCTGGCTGTTCCATGCCAGCGCCGTGGTCGCGGGGAGGCTGCCCCGGCTGCCGCAGGTCTGTGCGCTGGCGCGTCGGCGGTTGATCTCGGCCAGCATCGCGTCCTGGTAGCCGTCGATGCCGCAGCGCTCGCCCGCGACGATCACCGACGAGGCCTGGGCGGTCCCGTTGCCTGTGCTGCCGCTGCCTGCCGGGCCGCTCGTCGCCGTGCCTTCATCGCTCCCCCCCCCGCCGCAGCCGGTCAACAGGGCCGCCAGCAGCACGGTGATGAGGGCAGGCAGGGACAGGTGCTTGTTACAGATGCGGATCATGGCGGAACGGAGTCGGAGGGCTGGCCGTGTTGTCGGCCCGATGGACTTCATTCTGGAGAGTCGGCCCTGGGCGGCAAGGGGTGGTGAGCGCCATGTTGCGGGGGTTGTGGCTTCTACACGCGCCAACCTGAGCCATCTTCACGGATCTTGTTGGACATGCCCGTGTTCGGGGGGGCTGTGGCCGTAGCGGAGCAATCCGGCTCGCATCAGACTGTCGTTGCCAGATCTGAAATAAGCTGCATCGCCTTGTTGGCAACTTGTTCGGATCGGCTACAGGAGTCAGCATGTCTTTCCTCGCCGCGCCGAAGCACCATGCCCACCCGGACACGTCGCCGGTGGTCATGGTCCGGCCGAACGTCTGGCGCATCACCTTCGCCGAGAGCGATCGCCCGTCCCGGCGCGCCCGCCATGGCCGGGCGCGCTGGAGCCTGAGCGCCGGCCCGCGCCGTCGCCTGGCCTTCCGTCCCGGCCGCCGCCTGGTACGTTGAAGATCTTGAAAGGTTCGCCGGGTAGGATTCGGCGATGTCAATTCACGTCTCCACGGGTATTCCGTCCTTTTCTTCACGGCATTCGGGATCTTCGTCCTCCCAGGCGCTGCCGTTGGTCGATCTGGGCAAGGCGCTGGCCTCGCAACTGATCGTCTGGCATCACCTGGCGTTGTACGGGCCGATGTGCGATGTGGCCGAGCCGCTGGCACCGGCCCTGCGCGACGGGCTGGTCGAGCAGGGCCGGCTGGCGGTTCAGGTCTTCCTGGTGATGGCCGGCTTCCTGGCCGCGCGCTCGATGCTGCCGCATCCGGCTGCCGAGCCGCGTGTCGCTGGCGTGATGGCCGCGATCGGCCGTCGCTTCATGCGGTTGGCCGAACCGTACTGGGTGGCGCTCCTGGCGGCCGTGTGTGCGGCCTGGATCGCGCGAGGCCTGATCGCTCATCCGACGATTCCCGAGGCGCCGACGCTGCTGCAGGGGCTGGCCCATTTGCTGATGGTCCAGGATGTGGCGGGCTTGGAGGCGCTGTCGGCTGGGGTCTGGTATGTCGCGATCGACCTGCAGCTCTTCGCGCTGGTGGCCCTGCTGTGTGGCCTGAGACGCGGCCTTGCCCGTCCGGGACGATCGGCGCTGACGGTGGCGCTGCTGCTGGCCGGCATCACGCTGTCGCTGCTGCTGTTCAACCGCGACCGCGATCTGGATGTGTGGGCGATCTACTTCGTCGGCGCCTATGGCCTGGGCATGCTGGCGCACTGGGCGGTGAGTGCCCGGCGGCCGGTCTCGCGCATCGGCTGGCTGCTGGCCATCCTGATGCTGACCGGGCTGGCGCTGTGGCTGGACTGGCGGGAGCGCATCCTGCTGGCGGGCACGACCGCGCTGCTGCTGGCGCTGCTGGTGCCGCTGGACCTGCGCCTGCCGGCCGGGCTGACGCGGCCGGCGGCACGGCTGTCGCACATCTCCTACACCGTGTTCCTGCTGCACTACCCGGTGCTGCTGCTGACCGGTGCACTGATCGGCCGCCTGTGGCCGGATGCGCCGCAAGTGCATGCGCTCGGGCTGCTGCTGGCCTGGGCACTCAGTCTGCTGGCGGGGCAGGCGCTGCAGTCGGCGCTGGATCGCCGCGAGCATGCCCGGCGGCAGGCGCGCCGGCCGCAGCCGTTCAAGCGGCCGGTGGGAGTCGCCAGCGGCGAGGATCAGCGCACGGCCGTGCCGGGCTGAGCCGCGACGCCTTCGTCGCCGTGCGGCAGTGCGGCGTCGATCGCATGGGTCAGGGTCTCTTCGGCCGGCATCGGCGACTGGCCGTTCAGCGCTGCATTCATCTGGTGATTGTCGAGCTGACCGCACCACTTGGCGACCACCAGCGTGGCCACGCCGTTGCCGATCAGGTTGGTCAGCGCACGCGCCTCCGACATGAAGCGGTCGATGCCCAGGATCAGCGCCAGGCCGGCCACCGGCACGCCGCCCACCGCCGACAGCGTCGCCGCCAGCACGATGAAGCCCGAACCGGTCACGCCGGCCGCGCCCTTGGAGGTCAGCAGCAGCACGCCCAGCAGCGTGATCTGCTGCGTCAGCGTCATCGGCGTGTCGGTGGCCTGGGCGATGAAGACCGCGGCCATCGTCAGGTAGATCGAGGTGCCGTCCAGGTTGAAGGAGTAGCCGGTGGGCACCACCAGGCCGACGACCGA
>JBJOPV010000293.1:0-4537 GCA_046050625.1 Pseudomonadota bacterium | reverse complement strand
TGCGCGAGGTCGGCGAGGCCGACCGCTCGGACCTCGACGATGTCGATCCGTCCATCCTGCGCCAGGCCCGCCAGCAGATCCATCAGGGCGCCGGTGCGCTCGAGCTGGTCAACCTGCCGGAGGCCGCCCTGGTGATGCGCTCGGCCGAGCAGCTGGTGCAGCGCTTCGTGGCGCGGCCGCAGCGCCTGGACAGCGCCGGCGTCGAGGCGGTCGAGAAGGCGCTGTTCGCGCTGCTCGACTTCCTGGCGCGCAAGCTCGCCGGCCAGCCGGTGCAGCCGGTCGGGCTGTTCGCGCAGTGGCGCACGCTGCTGGAGCTGACCGGCGCCGAGCGCATTCATCCGGCCGATCTGTGGCGGCGCGACGGGCAGTGGCATGCGCTGCCGGCCGCGGTCGAGGTGCCGGCGGCACTGGTGAAGCCGGCCGATGCGGCGCAGCTGGCGCGCTTCGAGAAGGCGCTGCTGGTGCTGATGCGCCAGAACCATCCGGGCGCCGCGGCTGCGCTGTCGCGCGAGTGCGCGGTGCTGGGCGCGGCCAGCGCAGGTCACGAGCAGGCGCTGTGGCGGTTGGGCGCGGCCTTCTTCGAGGCCTGGGCGCTGGCGCTGCTGACGCCCGACCTGTATGTGAAGCGCAGCGCCTCGCGGGTGATGGCGCAGCTGCGTGGCCGGGTCAAGGGCGATCCCGACCTGTCCGACCGCCTGGCCCAGGATCTGCTGTTCCACTGCGCGCGCGCCTGGCCGGCCGAGGCGCAGGCCGCGCCGTGGCTGCGCGCGGTCCATGCCGCCTGGCATCTGTCACGCGAGCCGCTGGTCCGCTACGACGAGCCGATCTACGGTCGGCGCGACCCGGCGCTGGTGCTGCAGGCGCGCCGTCGTTTGCAGGCCGCCAAGGAGGCCTGGGATGCGGCCGCGGCCGGCGATGCGCAGCGCATGCTGCATCTGGGCGAGACCTTCTCGCTGGTGGGCGACTCGGTCAGCCGGCTCTATGCCGACGGTCGCACGCTGGCCGATGCCCTGCGCCAGGCGGCCGAGACGACGCTGCGCAGCGGCCGCGCGCCCCAGCCTGAGCTGGGCATGGAGGTCGCGACCAGCCTGCTCTACCTCGAGGCGGCCATCGACGAAGGTGACTTCGACGGCGGCGTGGCCGCACCGGCACATCGGCTGGCCGAGCGCATCGGCCGGGTGCTGTCCGGCCATCCCGCCCAGCCGCTCGAGCCCTGGATGGAGGAGCTCTACCGTCGCGTCAGCGACCGTCAGACCCTGGGCAGCGTGGTCCATGAGCTGCGCGGCGCGCTGCTCGAGGTCGAGCGCCAGATCGACCAGTTCTTCCGCTCCCCGCGCGAGAGCGGCCTGCTGGCACCGGTGCCGGGCCAGCTCGGCGCGATGCGCGGCGTGCTCTCTGTGCTGGGGCTCGATGCCGGCATCTCGACGCTGCAGCGCATGCGCGCCGATGTCGAGCAGCTGCTGCACGACGATCGCGGGCCGCAGGATCCGGTCACGCTGGGCGCCTTCCAGCGTCTGGCCGCCAACCTGGGGGCGCTCGGCTTCCTGGTCGACATGCTGGGCGTGCAGCCGCAGGTGGCGCGCACGCTGTTCGTCTTCGATGAGCGCCTGGGCGTGCTGGCGCCGCTGATGGGGCGCTCGGCGCTCGATGTCGAGGTGATCGGACGCGCCGAGGCGCTGGTCGAGGCGGTGCGTGATGCGACGTTGCCGCTCGACCAGATTTCTTCGCAGCTGCAGGCGCTGCAGGACGAGTCGAGGGTGGTGGCGGTGCCGGCGCTCAGCGATCGCCTCGAGGTCGCTCGCCAGGCGCTGCAGCAGGCCGACGGCGCCGGACTGGCGCGTGCGGTGCAGGACTTTGTCGCCACCGCGACCGCGCCACTGGACTTCGATCCGCTCGGCCCGCCGCTCACCGAGCGGCCACTCGAGCCGGCGCCGCTGGCCGAGCCGCCCACCTTCGCGCCGACCGGGCTGGAGGACGATCACGAGATGCGCGATGTCTTCCTCGAGGAGTCGCGCGAGGTGGTCATCGACGCGGCCGAGGCGCTGCGGCTGCTCGCGGCCGATCCGTCCAGCCTCACGCTGATCACCCGGCTGCGCCGGGCTTTCCATACGCTGAAGGGCAGTGCCCGCATGGTCGGGCTGAGTGCCTATGGCGAGGCGGCCTGGTCCTGCGAGCAGCTCTACAACCACTGGCTGGCGGCCCAGGTGCCGGCCTCGCCGAACCTGCGCACGCTCACCGGTGACGCCATCGCCTACCTGTCGGCCTGGACGGAGGCGATCGCCAGCGGCGACGATCCGATTTTCCTGCCCGAGCCGCTGATCGCCGCCGCCGAGGCGATGCGTCAGGCCGGCGAGCTGATGCGCGTGGTGTTGCCGGGCGAGAGCCGGCCGCTGCCGATGCCGTCGCCGGTGTCGGCCGGTCTGGCCGGCGCCGAGCCGGCCGTGGATCTGGAGGTCGACCTGGAGGTGCCGATCGGCACCCTGACCGTGCCGCTGATGGAGCCGCTGCAGGCCACCCGGCCGATGGATCTGCCGCTGCTGCTGTCTGAGGTTGCGCACGAGGCGCCGCCGCAGGTCGAGATGCTCGACCTGGATCTGGGCGCGCTGAGTCCGGCGCCGGCCGATCTGCCGGAATCTGGCCGGGAACTTGACCTCGATCTTGACCTGGGGCTGGACCCGAGCGTCGAACCGGTTCGGGACGGGCCGGCGATGCCGTCGGACGAGATCGCCTCGGTGGCTGCCATGCCGGTCCATACCCCGCAGGCGCCGGTCACCACGCACGCGGGCGGCCTGATGGCCGAATCCGATCTGGTGCGCGAACCGGCAGGGCCGATCACCGCGCTGGAGCCGCTGACGCTCGAGATGGCCGCCACGGAGCCCGCGCCGGCTGGCGCCGAGGTGATCCAGCTCGAGGCGTTCCGCGCCCAGGTCGGCGCCGAGGTGCTGCGTGCGGCCCAGCCCGAGCGGGATCCGGATGCCGACCAGATCAAGGTCATCGGCCCGCTGCGGCTGCAGATCCCGCTGTTCAACATCTATCTGAACGAGGCTGACGAGGTCTCGCGCCGGCTCGGTACCGAGCTGACACTGTGGTCGATGGAGCTGCCGCGTGCGCTCGATGCCGAGGTGGTGGTGCTGGCCCACCGGCTGGCGGGCAACTCCGCCACCGTGGGGTTCACCGATCTGGCCTTGCTGGCGCGCCTGCTCGAGCAGGCGCTGCAGCAGGTGCCGCCGCTGCAGTGCCACGGCCGGCTCGAGGCGGGCGACGCTGAGCTCTTCGTCACTGTCAGTGACGACATCCGCCGGCTGCTGCACCAGTTCGCTGCGGGTTTCCTGCGTCCGGCCTCGCCGACGGTGATGGAGCGGCTGCAGGCCTGGCTCGACGAGGTGCCACGCCGCCTGCCCGTCCCGATCGATGGCCTGGCCGGAGAGGTCGCCGAAGAGGTTGCCGTGTCGACGTCTTCGGCGCCGGCGTCCGCGCGCCATCCCGATCACGAACTCGAGGCCGACATCGACCAGATCGACCAGGTCGATGCCGATCTGTTCCCGATCTTCACCGAGGAGGCCCAGGAGCTGCTTCCGCTGATCGAGATCCAGGGCGCAGCCTGGCTTCGCGATCTCGATCTGCGCGAGCCGGCACCTGCGCTGATGCGTGCACTGCACACCTTCAAGGGCAGCGCCCGGCTGGCCGGTGCGATGCGCCTGGGCGAGATGGCGCACCGCCTGGAGTCGGCGGTCGAGGCGCTGGGCATGGCGCCCGAGGTGCCAGGGCTGCAGCGGCTGTCGCGCCAGATCGACGCACTGTCGGCCGCTTTCGAGGCGCTGTGCGCCCGCCAGGCGGGCGCACCTTCGACGCTGACGGTGTCCTGGGCCACCCGGCCGGCGCCGCTGCTGCCGCCCGAGCCGGGGCCGTCCAACCATCCGCCAGAAGCGGCCATGATCTCGCTGGCCGATCCGCCCTGGACCGCTCCGACCGGCATGGCTGCCGCCGCCCCGCGGGTCCCACCGGCCGCGACGGCGGCGGACGGCTCGCCCGTGCCCCCGCCGGCGCAGCCTGGCGAGGGCATCGACTGGCGCCCTTACCTGGCCACAGTCGCCACGCTGCCGGCGATGCCGCAGCCGCCCGAGCGTGCGCCGGTCAATCCGCAGCCGCTGCGGGTGCGCGCGCCGCTGCTGGACCGGCTGGTCAACCTCGCCGGCGAGGTCAGCATCACCCGTTCGCGGCTGGAGTCCGAGCTGGCGCAGATCCGCGGCTCGCTGGGCGATCTCACTGACAACCTCGAGCGCCTGGGCCGCCAGCTCCACGACGTGACGCTGCAGGCCGACACCCAGCTCGAGTCGCGCCAGGCGGCCGCGCGTGCGGCGGCGCAGGAGTTCGATCCGCTCGAGCTCGACCGCTACACCCGGCTGCAGGAGCTCACCCGCATGATGGCTGAGTCGGTCAACGACGTGGCCACCGTGCGCGGTGCGCTGCAGCGCACGCTGCAGACCGCCGAGGACGAGCTGGCCGCGCAGGCCCGGCTGACCCGCGAGCTGCAGGG
>JBJOPV010000292.1:0-4537 GCA_046050625.1 Pseudomonadota bacterium | reverse complement strand
CCCCGACATGAAAGTCGTCCTGTTCTGCGGCGGACTCGGCACGCGGCTGCGCGAGCATTCCGACACCATCCCGAAGCCGCTGGTCAACATCGGCGTGCGGCCGATCCTGTGGCACCTGATGCGCTACTACGCGCACTTCGGCCACAAGGAGTTCATCCTCTGCCTGGGCTATCGCGGCGACCTGATCCGCGACTATTTCCTGAACTACAACGAGTGCCTGTCGAACGACTTCGTGCTCAGCGAGGGCGGCCGGCGCATCGAGCTGATGCGCAGCGACCTGCAGGACTGGAAGATCACCTTCGTCGACACCGGCCTGCACGCCAACATCGGCCAGCGCCTGCTGCGGGTGCGCCAGCACCTCGGCGACGACGAGGAGTTCCTCGCCAACTACGCCGACGGCCTGAGCGACCTGCCGCTGGACCGCCACATCGCCGAGTTCCGCGCGCGTGGCGCCACCGCCAGCTTCGTCGCGGTGCCCTCGCCGCAGAGCTTCCACACGCTGCACGGCGACGAGGACGGCCTGGTGACGTCCTTCGGCCCGATGAGCGAGGCCAGCCCGTTCTGGATCAATGCCGGCTTCTTCTGCCTGCGCCGCGAGATCTTCGACCTGATCGAGGAGGGCGACGAGCTGGTGGAGGCGCCGTTCCAGCGCCTGATCGCGCAGCGCCGCCTGGGCGTGCACCGCTACCGCGGCTTCTGGCAGGCGATGGACACCTTCAAGGACAAGATCACCTACGACCGCATGGAGGGCCGCGGCGAGTGTCCGTGGATGGTCTGGAAGGATGGGCAGCGCGTGCAGGGGGCGGCGTGATGCTGCGGCTCGATCCGGCGGCCGGGCGCCAGCGGCTGCATCTGCTGTGCCTGGGCGCGCACAGCGACGACCTGGAGATCGGCTGCGGCGGCGCGCTGCTGCGCTGGCTGGCCGAGGTGCCCGAGCTGCACCTGACCTGGGTGGTGCTGAGCGCGCCGGGCGAGCGTGCCCAGGAGGCACGGCGCAGCGCCCGCGCGCTGATGAAGGGCGCGGCCGGGCTGGAGATCGTCATCGGCGACTTCGCGGACGCGCAGTTCCCGGCCGAGCTGCCGCGGCTGAAGGCCTTCCTGGCCGATCTGGGCCGGCGGGTGTCGCCCGATCTGGTGCTGACGCACCGGCTGGAGGATCGCCACCAGGACCACCGCACGGTGGCCGAGCTGACCTGGCAGACCTGGCGCGACCACCTGATCCTCGAGTACGAGATCCCGAAGTACGAGGGCGATCTCGGCCTGCCCAATGTCTATGTGCCGCTGACGGCCGAGCAGGCCCGGCGCAAGATCCGCCACCTGATGCGCCACTTCGGCAGCCAGCGCTCGAAGGGCTGGTTCTCGGAGGCGACCTTTCGCGGCCTGATGGCGCTGCGCGGCATCGAGTGCCGCGCGCCCGACGGCCAGGCCGAGGCGCTGCACGCGCGCAAGGTGGTGCTGTGAGCCCGGGCGCGCTGCCGCCGCAGCGGCTGGTGCTGCTCAGCGGCGGCTCGCGCGGGCTGGGCGCGGCGCTGGCGGCGGGCTGGCGCGGCGAGGGCTGGCGGGTGCTGACGCTGTCGCGCACCGCGCCGCCCGACACGCCGCCCGGCGACTGGATCCGCGCCGATCTGGCCGATCCGGTCGCGGCCGCCGCGGCGCTGTCCGCCGGCCTGGCCGGCATCGATCCGGCCGGCGTGGCGGCGCTGATCGTGCTGCACAACGCCGCGACGCTGGAGCCGCTCGGCCCGGTCGAGCAGGCCGCGCCCGAGGCGCTGGCCGCCGGGCTGCAGGTCGGGCTGGTGGCTGGCGTCTTGCTGCTGGCCACCGCGATGGCGCATTTCCGCGCCAGCCCGGGGCGCAAGATCGTCGCGCAGGTCAGCTCGGGCGCGGCGCTGCGCAGCCACGCCGGGCTGACGGTCTATGGCGCGGCCAAGGCCGGGCTGGATCATGTCATCCGCGGGCTGGCGGTCGACGAGGCGCTGCAGCCGCAGCCCTTCATTCCAGTCGCGCTCGATCCGGGCGCGATGGGCACCGCGATGCAGCAGCGCCTGCGCCAGCGGGATGCGGCCGGCAGTCGCCAGCGTGAGCATGCCGGCCAACTTGCCGCGGTGGAGGCGGTCGCGGCCTGGATGCGCGCGCTGCTGGACGCGCCCGGGCTGAAGCCGGGCTCGCGCCATCATGTGCGCGACGGGCTGGCCGGCGTCGTCTGACCGAGTCCGGCCCAGGCCTGCGGCCGGGCGGCGGCGATGCCGGCGAGCTGCAGCACCCGCTCGACCGTCTCGTCGACCAGCTCGGCGACGGTCTGCGGCCGGTGGTAGAAGGCCGGCAGCGGCGGGAAGATGATGCCGCCCATCTCGGTGACGGTGGTCATGTTGCGCAGGTGGGCCAGGTTGAACGGCGTCTCGCGCACCATCAGGATCAGGCGGCGGCGCTCCTTGAGCGTCACGTCGGCCGCGCGGGTCAGCAGGTTGTCGCCGAAGCCGTGCGCGACCGCCGCCAGCGTCTTCATCGTGCAGGGCGCGATCACCATCGCCGCGGTGTCGAAGCTGCCGCTGGCGATGCACGCGCCGATCTCGCCGGGCGCATGCGCGACCGCGGCGAGCGACTCCAGCGCGCGCCGGTCCAGGCCGCATTCATGATGCACGTTGAGCACGCCCGAGGGCGTGACCACCAGATGCGTCTCGACGCCCAGGTCGCGCGCCCGTTCGAGCAGGCGCACGCCATAGGCCGCGCCGGACGCGCCGGTGATGCCGACGACCAGCCGTGGGCGAGCCGCCGCCGGGGTGGTCATCGCGTCCCGCATCAGGCCTTCGGCGCCAGCAGCTGCTGCAGCTCGCCGGCCTGGTACATCTCCATCATGATGTCCGAGCCGCCGACGAATTCGCCGTTGACGTAGAGCTGCGGGATGGTCGGCCAGTTCGAGTATTCCTTGATGCCCTGGCGGATCGCCGGATCCTCGAGCACGTTGACGGCCGTGATCTGGCTGACGCCGCAGGCCTTCAGGATCTGCACCGCGCGGCCAGAGAAGCCGCACTGCGGGAACTGGGCGTTGCCCTTCATGAACAGGACGACCGGATTGTTCTTGACGAGATCGTCGATCTGCTGGTTGGTGCTCATGGCGTGGTTCGGGAGGGTGAGGGAAAAGGGACAGGGCCGATTTATACGGCAAAGCGGCCGCTGCGGCCGTCGCGCCGGCGAGAGACCGCGCGTGCCGATGCTGCTCAGGCCGGGCGGCGCGCGCCGGTGCAGCGGCGGTGGCCGGCCAGATCCTCGCGGTGCGACACCGCCTGCCAGCCCGCCGCGTGCAGCAGCGCGGCGACCGCATCGGCCTGGTCATGGCCGTGCTCGAACAGCAGCCAGCCGCCGGGCGCCAGATGCGCCGGTGCGGCCGCGATGATGGCGCGGATCGCGTCCAGGCCGTCGGCGCCGGAGGTCAGCGCCAGGATCGGCTCGTGGCGCAGCGCCGGCAGGTGCACGTCGCCCTCGGCGATGTAGGGCGGGTTGCTGACGATCAGGTCGAACAGGCGGCCGGTCAGCGGCGCCAACCATGTGCCCTCCTGCCAGTCGACGGCCAGTCCGAGCCGTTCGCCGTTGCCACGCGCGACGGCCAGTGCGGCAGCGCTGAGGTCGACCGCGCTGACCTGTGCGTCCGGCCGGCGCGACTTGAGCGCCAGCGCGATCGCGCCGCTGCCGGTGCCCAGATCCGCCAGCGCACGGCCCGGCGGCAGCGTGGCCAGCACGTCGAGCGCCCAGTCGACCAGCGTCTCGGTGTCGGGCCGCGGGTCGAGCACGTCGGACGTGACCGAGAGCATCAGGCCGTGGAACTCGTGCTGGCCGGTCAGATAGGCCACTGGCACCGCGTCCTGCCGCCGCGCCAGCCAGTCCTGCCAGCGCGCCTGCTGCGCGGCGTCGAGCGGCGCGTCGTCGTGCGTCAGCAGCCAGGTGCGCGAGCACGCCAGCACCGCGCCGAGCAGCGCCATCGCGTCCGGGCGGTCCAGCCCCTGCACCCGCGCCTGGCGCAGCGCCTCTGCGACGGTCGTCACGCCCGCGCCTCCATCTCGGCGAGCAGCTCGGCGGCGCGGGCGGCCTTCAGTGCGGCGACGACCTCGTCCAGATCGCCTTCCACGATGCTGCCCAGCTTGTAGAGCGTCAGGTTGATGCGGTGGTCGGTCAGGCGGCCCTGCGGGAAGTTGTAGGTGCGGATGCGGTCGGAGCGGTCGCCCGAGCCGATCAGGCCCTTGCGGGTCGCGGCGTCCTTGGCCTGGCGCTCGATGCGGTCCTTGTCGCGCAGCCGCGCCGCGAGCACCGCCAGCGCCCGGGCCTTGTTGCGGTGCTGGCTGCGATCGTCCTGGCATTCGGCCACCAGCCCGGTCGGCAGGTGCGTGACGCGCACGGCCGAGTCGGTCTTGTTGATGTGCTGGCCGCCGGCGCCGCTGGCGCGGAAGGTGTCGATGCGCAGCTCGGCCGGGTTGAGCGTGACCTCCTCGGCCTCGTCCGGCTCGGGCAGCACCGCCACCGTGCAGGCGCTGGTGTGGATGCG
>JBJOPV010000291.1:0-4572 GCA_046050625.1 Pseudomonadota bacterium | reverse complement strand
AGGGAAGGCCGGGCGCGGCGGCACCCCGGTTCGGGGTGATGCTAGGTCCGGACTGTCAAGGCAAGTTGTCGGAAGAGGCGGCGGGCGGCCGGCTTCTTCCGGTCGGTTTCTTCGGGCCGGCAGCGTCGGGTGGCGCGCCATGAAAAAAAAAGCCACCCAGGGCACGAGGCCGTGGGTGGCTGGTGCGCCGGTCGCGGGGTCCGTGGCAACGGGCCCCGCGCCGGTGGCACGGGCTTTCAGGTCAGCGGAATCAGGCGGCGACGACGCGCACCATCTCCAGCACCTTGTTCGAGTAGCCCCACTCGTTGTCGTACCAGGACACGACCTTGACGAAGGTCTTGTCCAGCGCGATGCCGGCTTCGGCGTCGAAGAAGGAGGTGCAGCTCTCGCCACGGAAGTCGGTCGCCACGACCTTGTCTTCCGTGTAGCCCAGCACGCCCTTCATCGCGCCTTCGGAGGCGGCCTTCATGGCGGCGCAGATGTCGGCGTACGAGGCTTCCTTGTCCAGCTCGACCGTCAGGTCGACCACCGACACGTCGGAGGTCGGCACGCGGAAGGCCATGCCGGTCAGCTTCTTGTTCAGCTCGGGGATCACCACGCCCACGGCCTTGGCCGCGCCCGTCGACGACGGGATGATGTTCTCCAGGATGCCGCGGCCACCGCGCCAGTCCTTGTTCGACGGGCCGTCGACGGTCTTCTGGGTGGCGGTGGCGGCATGCACCGTGGTCATCAGACCGCGCTTGATGCCGAAGGTGTCGTTCAGCACCTTGGCCACCGGGGCCAGGCAGTTGGTCGTGCAGCTGGCGTTGCTGATGATGGCCTCGCCCTTGTACGTCTTGTCGTTGACGCCGTAGACGAACATCGGGGTGTCGTCCTTCGACGGCGCCGACATGATGACCTTCTTCGCACCGGCCTTCAGGTGGGCCTCGGCGGTTTCCTTGGTCAGGAACAGGCCGGTGGACTCGACGACGACGTCGGCGCCGACCTCGTCCCACTTCAGCTCGGCCGGGTTCTTCACCGCGGTCAGGCGGATCTTCTTGCCGTTGACGATCAGCGTGTTGCCGTCGACCGCGACCTCGCCCTTGAAGCGGCCGTGCACGCTGTCGTACTTCAGCATGTAGGCCAGGTAGTCGGGCTCCAGCAGGTCGTTGATGCCGACGACTTCCACGTCGTTGAAGTTGGCGATGGCGGCGCGGAACACCATGCGGCCGATGCGGCCGAAGCCGTTGATGCCGATCTTGATCGTCATGAGCAATCTCCTGGGAGGGGTGATGAAAAGCGGGGGACGCGACGCCCGGTCATCACCCCGGGCGCCTCGTCCGCGGCGCCCAGTGTGCGACCTGACGTGCGGGAATCGGGTTACTTGCCGAGTACTTTCTGCACCGTGGCGGCGAGGTTCTCGGCCGTCAGGTGGAAGTGCTTGAACAGCACGCCGGCCGGCGCGCTCTCGCCGAAGGTGTCGATGCCGACGACGGCGTCGCAGCCGTACTTCCACCAGAAGTCGGTGACGCCGGCCTCGATGGCCACGCGCGGCAGCTTGGCCGGCAGCACGGCCTTCTTGTACTTGACGTCCTGGCGGTCGAAGACCGTGGTGCTGGGCATCGAGACCACACGCACCGGGATCTTGCGCTGGGCCAGCAGGGCCTGCGCGTTCATCGCGATCTGCACCTCGGAGCCGGTGGCGATGATGACGGCCTTGGCCTTCTTGTCGAGGCCGACCTCGCAGGGCTCGGCCAGCACGTAGGCGCCGCGGGCGATGGCGTCCACGCCCGAGGCATCGGGCGCCACGTCGGACACCGGCTTGGGCGCGTAGGGCAGGTTCTGGCGGCTCAGCAGCAGCGCGCTCGGGCGGTTCGTGGTCTCGATCGCCTTGGCCCAGGCCACGGCGGTCTCGGCCGTGTCGGCCGGGCGCCAGACGTCCAGGCCCGGGATCAGGCGCAGGCTGGCGGCATGCTCGACCGACTGGTGGGTCGGGCCGTCCTCGCCCAGACCGATGGAGTCGTGGGTGAAGACGTGGACCACGCGCAGCTTCATCAGCGCGGCCATGCGGATGGCGTTGCGGCTGTAGTCGCTGAAGGTCAGGAAGGTGCCGCCGTAGGGGATGTAGCCGCCGTGCAGCGCCACGCCGTTCATGATCGCGGCCATGCCGAACTCGCGCACGCCGTAGTTGATGTGGCGGCCGAGCTGGCCTTCGGCGTTGCGCACCGGTGCGCCCGACGCATCGAAGCGCAGCGCGGGCGTGCTGGTGGTGTTGGTCAGATTGGAGCCGGTGAGATCGGCGGAGCCGCCGAGCAGCTCCGGCAGCTTGGCCGTGAAGTGTTCCAGCGCGATCTGGCTGGCCTTGCGGCTGGCGACCGTCTCGGCCTTGTCGTGCGCGGCGCCGACCGCTTCGACGGCGATGTCGGCGAAACCGTCCGGCAGGTCGCCGATCATGCGGCGCTCGAACTCGACCGCCTGCGTCGGGCAGGCACGCACATAGGCTTCGAAACGCTCGTCCCACTCGGCCTGTGCGGCGGCACCAGCGGCGCGGCAATCCCACGCAGCGGCAATGTCGGCGGGGATGGTGAAGGGTTCGGCGGTCCAGCCGATCGCTTCGCGGGTCAGCGCGATCTCGGCGGCGCCGAGCGGCTCGCCGTGGGCCTTGGCCGTGTTGGCGCGGTTCGGCGAGCCTTGGCCGATGTGGGTCTTGCAGACGATCAGCGTCGGCTTGTCGGTGCTGGTCTTGGCCTGGGCGATGGCCGCATCCACGGCGTCCACGTCATGGCCGTCGATCGGGCCGATGACGTTCCAGCCGTAGGCAGCGAAGCGCTGCGGCGTGTTGTCGATGAACCAGGGAGTGACCTGGCCGTCGATGGAGATGCCGTTGTCGTCGTACAGCGCGATCAGCTTGTTCAGCTTCCACGCGCCGGCCAGCGCGCAGGCTTCGTGGCTGATGCCTTCCATCAGGCAGCCGTCGCCCATGAACGCGTAGGTGCGGTGGTCGACGATGGTGTGGCCACCAATGTTGAACTCCGCGGCGAGCAGCTTCTCGGCCAGCGCCATGCCGACCGCGTTGGTCAGGCCCTGGCCGAGCGGGCCGGTGGTCGTTTCCACGCCCGGGGTCACGCCGACTTCCGGGTGACCCGGCGTCTTGCTGTGCATCTGGCGGAACGCCTTCAGGTCGGCCAGCGAGAGGTCGTAGCCGGTCAGGTGCAGCAGCGCGTAGATCAGCATCGAGCCGTGGCCGTTCGACAGCACGAAGCGGTCGCGGTCGGCCCACTGCGGGTTGGCCGGGTTGTGCTTGAGGTGGCGCTTCCACAGCGCCACACCGATGTCGGCCATGCCCATCGGGGCGCCGGGGTGGCCGGAGTTGGCTTGCTGCACGGCGTCCATGGCCAGTGCGCGGATGGCGTTGGCCATCGAAGTGGAGGAGGTAGCGGGTGTGGCGGCCATGGACGCAGAGGAAGTAAGAAGGGATCGGAGGGGCGAGAATCAGCGATTTTACGGCGCCGCGTGCGCCCCACCCCGTGACGCCTGTGAAGACATCCTTGACGCCGCCGCTGCGCGCCATCCTCCTCGCCGCCGGGCGCGGCAGCCGGATGCGCCCGCTGACCGACACGACGCCCAAGCCGCTGCTGCCGGTGCGGGGCCGCCCGCTCATCGAGTGGCACCTGCTGGCGCTGGCCCGCGACGGCGTGCAGGAGGTGCTCATCAACACCGCGTGGCTCGAAGACCAGTTCCCCGCCGTGCTCGGCGACGGCGCGCGCTTCGGGCTGTCAATCCGCTACCAGCACGAGGCGCGCGACTTCGGCGACGCGCTGGAAACCGGCGGCGGCATCGCGACCGCGCAGGCGTGGCTCTGCGCAGGCGGACGCGCCGCGTTCTGGGTGGTGTCGGGCGACATCTGGGCGCCGGGCTTCCGGTTCGATGCGCAGACCGCCGACACCTTCCTCGCCAGCGGCCACGACGCGCAGCTCTGGGTCGTGCCGAACCCGCCCTACCACCCCCGCGGCGACTTCGACCACGCCGGCCGGCGCGTCACCTACGCCAACCTCGCGCTGATGCGGCCCGGGCTGTGCGCGGGGCTGGTGCCGGGACGGCGGGCCGCCCTCGGGCCGCTGCTGATCGAGGGCGTGGCGGCCGGGCGGATCGGGCTGCAGGACTGGTGCGGCGCCTGGGAAAACGTCGGCACACCGGCCCAGCTCGCCGCGCTGCAGGGTGCGTCGTTCCCTGACGCCTAGAATTGCCCCCAAACACCGAACACCGCCACGTCGGCTCACCTGTCTCCTGCCCCTCTGCCCACCTGCCCACCACCATGCTGACCTTCCAGCACATCATTCTTCGCCTTCAGGAATACTGGGACGCCCAGGGCTGTGCGCTGCTGCAGCCCTACGACATGGAGGTCGGCGCCGGCACCAGCCACACCGCCACCTTCCTGCGCGCCCTCGGCCCCGAACCCTGGAAGGCCGCCTACGTCCAGCCGAGCCGCCGCCCCAAGGACGGCCGCTACGGCGAGAACCCGAACCGCCTGCAGCACTACTACCAGTACCAAGTCGTCCTGAAGCCCGCACCGGCCAACATCCTGGAGCTGTA
>JBJOPV010000290.1:0-4585 GCA_046050625.1 Pseudomonadota bacterium | reverse complement strand
AGTGTCGAAGGTGATGCCCTTGCCGACCAGCACCACCGGCGCGTCCTTCTTGCCCGCACCCTGATACTTCAGCACGATGAAGCGCGGCGGCTCCTCGGAGCCCTGGGCGACCGCCAGGAAGGAGCCCATGCCCAGCGCCTCGATCTCCTTGCGCTCGAGGATCTCGGCCTTGACGCCCTTCATCTTCGCCAGCGCGCGGGCCTCGTCGGCCAGATGCGAGGGCGTGCAGTGGTTGGCCGGGCGGTTGGCGACCTCGCGCGCCAGCTCGACGCCAGCGGCGATCGCGGCGCCGCGCGCCAGGCCGGTGCTCACCTCGGCCTCGGCGGCCGGCGCACAGACCAGCTCGACCGTGGCCAGGCGCGAAGCCTCGGGCGCGCTCGGCTTGGTCAGGCGGTAGACATAGACCAGATCAGAGGCCACGCAGACCGCGGCCTCGGCCATCGCGGCGTCGGGCTCGCCCGTGCCGGCCCAGACCAGCGCGGCGCGGCTGGCGCCACCGCCCTTGATCAGGCCCAGACCGGCGGCCACGGCCTTCTTCCAGGCACGGGCGCTGCCGTTGGCCGCCACCGCCACCGCCAGGCGCGCGGCCTTCAGGCCGGCCGGGCGATGCACATAGAGCGTGCGCCCCGGCTTGAGCGCCAGGTCGCCGGCGGCCACCGCCTCGTCGAGCAGAGCACACAGCGCCGCGTCGAGCTGCCACTGGGCACGATCCGGGGGCACGACCACGACCAGCGCCTCGCGATCGAGTTGCGAAAAGTCCGGCGATTCCGCCACGAGAGTTCGAACGTCCATAATTCCGCGCTGTTCCAAGACGCGCCGATGTTATTCGATTCCACCCTACGCAAGGATCTTTCCCGCAGCTTCGGCGGCACGCTGATCGTCATCCTGACGATCGTGCTGACGATGATGCTGATCCGCACCCTCGGCATGGCTGCTGGCGGCAAGGTCTCGCCGCAGGATGTCGTGCTGCTGCTGGGCTACATCGCGCTGGCGCAGCTGCCGACGATGCTGAGCCTGTCGCTGTTCGTCGCGGTGGTGTCGGTGCTCACGCGCATGTACCGCGACAGCGAGATGGCGGTCTGGTTCAGCAGCGGCGTGTCGATCGCGCGCTTCGTGCGGCCGGTGCTGCGCTTCGCCACGCCGGTGCTGGTGGCGGTGGCGGCGCTGATGCTGCTGGTCTGGCCCTGGGCCAACCGCAACACCACCGAGCTGCGCGACCGCTACGAGCGCCGCTCCGACCTGTCACGGGTCGCGCCAGGCCAGTTCCAGACGTCCAGCGACGGCCGGCGGGTGTTCTTTCTCGACAAGCAGTCGGCCGACAGCAGCGACGGGCGCAACATCTTCATCCTCGACCAGCGCGAGGACGGCGAGTCGGTGACCACCGCGCAGGCCGGACGCATCGAGCCGCGCCAGGACGGCCAGCGCGAGCTGGTGCTGTCGAACGGCGCGCGCACCGATCTGGATGTCGAGGGCGGCACCCGCACCATCGCGCGCTTCGACCGCTATGTGGTGCGCATCGGCGAGAAAAGCGCCGGCCCACTGGCCGAGCTGCCCCCGAAGGCACAGGACACGCTGGCGCTGCTACGCTCGGACAGCGCCCGCGGCCGCGGCGAGCTGGTCTGGCGCCTGGGCATGATCCTGGCCGCCTTCAACCTGCTGCTGTGGGGCATCGGCCTGGCCTCGGGCGGACCGCGCGGGGGCAACAACTGGGTCCTGATGGTGGCGCTGCTGGGCTTCGTCGTCTATTTCAATCTGGTCTCGCTGAGCCAGGCCTGGGTGGCCGGCGGCAGACTGCCGGCCGCAGGGGCCCTGCTGGCGGTGCACGGCGCGATGCTGGCCGGCGCCCTGGCCCTGCTGCGCTGGCGGGTGGCGGGCTCGAACCTGCCGCGCCGGCCCTGGCACCGCTCCCCTTCACCGACCTCCTGAATTCCTGAACGAACCGACCATGCGCACCGTCCGGCGGCTGCTCTACCGCGAGATTCTCGGCGCGACGCTGTTCGTCACGCTGGCCTTCCTTGGCCTGTTCTTCTTCATCGACCTGGTCGGTGAACTCGACGACCTGGGTCGGGACTACCGGCTCGCCGAGGCCCTGCTGGTCTGCGTGCTGCAGCTGCCCGGCCATCTCTACGAGCTGATGCCGATCGCGCTGCTGATCGGGGCGATCTACGCGCTGGCGCGGCTGGCGCAGTCGAGCGAGTTCACCATCCTGCGCACTGGCGGTCTGGGCCCGGGGCGGGCGCTGTGGCTGCTCACGCGGCTGGGGCTGGTGATGGCGGCGCTGACCTTCATCGTCGGCGACTATGTCGCGCCCTGGTGCGATGCGCAGGCCACCGTGATCGAGTCGCGCCGCCACGGCGGGCTGTCGGTCGGGCGCGGCGGTCTGTGGCTGCGCGACAGCCGCGCCGAGGCCGACGGCGAGCACCGCTTCACCATCAGCATCGGCGCGGCCCCGGACGAGGGCGAGCTGGAGCGGATTCGCATCCTCGAGTTCGGCCCGAAGGGCGAGCTGCGCACCCGCACCACCGCCGAGCGCGCGCGGGTCGGCGCCGACGGCACCTGGCGGCTGGACGGCGTGCTGGTGTCGCAGTGGACGGCCGACGCCACGCCGGCGCTGCAGCCCGACCGCCGCCACGCCACGCTCGACTGGCCCTCGACGCTGACCCGCGAGGTGGTCTCGGCCGCGGTGCTGCCACTGCGCACCATGTCGACCGCGGCGCTGTGGACCTACATGAGCCACCTCTCCGACCATGAGCAGACTGCCCAGCGCCACGCGATCCAGTTCTGGAAGAAGGCGCTCTACCCCTTAGCCTGCCTGGTGATGCTGGGCCTGGCGCTGCCCTTCGCCTATCTGCATGCGCGCACCGGCGGCGTGCCGCTGAAGGTCTTCGGTGGCATCCTGCTGGGCATCAGCTTCGTGCTGCTCAACAATGTCACCGGCCATCTGGGCCTGCTGCACGACTGGACACCCTGGCTGGCCGCCAGCGTGCCCAGCGTGGTCTACCTGCTGATGTCGCTGGCCGCCTTCAGCTGGCTGGTGCGCTACCGCTGACCCCGTCCCCATCCCCATCCCGCACCCTGTCCGGAGACCCCTGATGCAAGGCATCCTGCTGTTCGCCCACGGCGCCCGCGATCCCGCCTGGGCGCGCCCTTTCGAGGCCATCGCTTCCCGCATGCGCGAAGCGGCCAGCGGCCGCCCGGTCGCGCTGGCCTATCTTGAGCTGATGGAGCCGCGCCTGGACGCGGCCGCCCACGCGCTGGCCGCGCAGGGCTGCACCGGAATCACCGTGGTGCCGCTGTTCCTGGGCGCCGGCGGCCATGTGCGCCGCGACCTGCCCGAGCTGCTGGCCGGCCTGCGCGCGCAGCTGCCGGCGGTGACGATCCGCGACACCGCCGCGATCGGCGAGACCGAGGCCATCACCCGCGCGATCGCCGATGCGGCACTGACGCTGGTCGACGACGGCACGCCCCACGCATGAACCTGCACCAGTTCCGCTTCGTCCAGGAGGCCGCCCGGCGCAACCTGAACCTGACCGAGACGGCGCGCGCGCTGCACACCTCGCAGCCCGGCATCTCCAAGGCCATCCTTGAGCTCGAGGAGGAACTGGGCGTGGACATCTTCGCGCGCCACGGCAAGCGGCTGCGCCGCGTGACCGAACCCGGCCGCCAGGTGCTGCAGTCGATCGAGATCATCATGCGCGAGGTTGCCAACCTCCGGCGCATCGGCGAGGACTACTCGCGCCAGGAGGCCGGCACGCTCTCGATCGCCGCCACTCACACCCAGGCGCGCTATGTGCTGCCCACGCCGGTGGCGGCACTGCGCTCGCGCTACCCCAAGGTCGCGGTCAGCCTGCACCAGGGCACGCCGGAGGACGTGGCGCAGATGATCCTCGACGACGCGGCCGAGATCGGCATGGCCACCGAGCGGCTGACCCAGTACGACGAGCTGGTGACGCTGCCCTGCTACGAGTGGCGCCATGTCGCGGTGCTGCCGGTGGGTCATCCGCTGGCGCGGCTGGAGCGCCCGACGCTGGAGCAGCTCGCCGCCGAGCCGCTGATTTCCTACCACCCGTCCTTCACCGGCCGCTCGCGCATCGATGCCGCCTTCGAGCAGCGCGGCCTCAAGCCCAGCTTCGTGCTGGAGGCGATCGACTCGGACGTCATCAAGACCTATGTCCGGCTGGGTCTGGGCGTGGGGCTGGTCGCCGAGATGGCGGTGCTCGACGATGTGCTGTGCGCCCCCGGCGGCGACCTGACCGCGCGGCCGGTCGGCCATCTGTTCGGCCCGAACGTGGCGCGCATCGCCTTCAAGCGCGGCGCCTACCTGCGCAACTTCGTCTACACCTTCGCCGAGCTGCTGTCGGACCGGCTGACCCGGCCGCTGATCGAGCGCGCGATGCTCGGCCAGAGCCTCGACCAGCCCGCCGCCAGCGACGGCCTCTGAGCCCCGCCCACCGCCTTTGCCCTGGAGACCCCCGATGCCCACGCCCGCCCTCACCAGCCGCCTTCCGGCTGTCGGCACGACCATCTTCACCACGATGAGCGCGCTCGCGCAGCAGCACGGCGCGGTCAACCTCGGCCAGGGCTT
>JBJOPV010000289.1:0-4607 GCA_046050625.1 Pseudomonadota bacterium | reverse complement strand
GCGTCGAGAAGAAGACCGGGCGCATGCTCGGCACGATGATGCGCCAGTAGATCTGCGGCAGCGTCGCGCCGTCGATCTGCGCGGCCTTGATGATCGAGTCGTCGATGCCGCGCAGGCCGGCCAGGAACAGCGCCATCACGAACCCGGAGCTCTGCCAGACGCCTGCGATCACGACCGTGTAGATCGCCATGTCCGGGTCGACCAGCCAGCCGAAGCGGAAGTTCTCGAAGCCCCACTGGTTCATCAGGTGCTCCAGCCCCAGGCCGGGATTGAGGATCCACTTCCAGGCGGTGCCGGTGACGATGAAGCTCAGCGCCATCGGGTAGAGGTAGATCGTGCGCAGCAGGCCCTCGGCGCGGATCTTCTGGTCGAGCAGGATCGCCAGCAGCAGGCCCAGCGCCATGCCGATGCCGATGAACAGCACCGAGAACAGCCCCAGATTCTTCAGCGCCACCATCCAGCGCTCCGACTGGAACAGGATCGCGTACTGCTGCAGGCCCACGAACTCGTAGTTCGGCAGCAGGCGCGAGGCCGAGACGGACAGGTAGCCGTTCCAGGCGATCAGGCCGTAGATGAACAGGAACGACAGGACGAAGCTGGGCGCCAGCACGAGGCGCGGCAGCCAGTGGTCCAGCCGGGCAGCGGCGGAAGGAGTGGACATGGTGGTGACGAGGCAGGGGAGCGGACCCGGGAGCCGGGTCCGGAAAGCATCATGGCCGCCACGGCGGCCATGATCTGGGTGCACGGGCCGGCTGCGACACCGCGGCCGGCCCGGGGATCACGCCGTGATCACTTCGTCATCGCAGCCGAGGCGATCTTGGCCTTGGCATCGGCGACCGACATCTTGTCGCTGTTCCAGAACTGGCTGACCGCGTCCTGGATCGCGCCGGCCGCAGCCGACGGCACCGCCATGCCGTGCGCGACCGAGGGCACCAGCGAGGCCGACTTGGCGGTGTCGACGAAGTCCTTGCTCGAGAGCTTGGCGCAGTCGTCGAACTTGGCCAGGTCCATGTTCAGGCGAACGGGAATGGAGCCCTTGTTCAGGTTGAACACTTCCTGGAAGTCGGTCGACATGATCGCGGCGGCCAGATCCTTCTGCGCCTTGACGTTGGCCTCGTTCTTCAGCTTGAACATCGCGAAGGAGTCGACGTTGAAGGTGAAGGCCTTGGCGGTGCCGGGGGCGGCGGCGCAGGTGAAGTCCTTGCCCGGCACCTTGCCGGCGGCGATGAACTCGCCCTTGGCCCAGTCGCCCATCAGCTGCATGCCGGCCTCGCCCTTGATGACCATCGCGGTCGCCAGGTTCCAGTCGCGGCCGGGGGCGTTCTTGTCGGTGTAGCCCTTGACCTTGCGGAAGGTCTCCAGGACCTTGTCCATGGTCGCGCCCTTCAGCGTGGCCTGGTCGAGCTGCACCAGGGCCTTCTTGTAGAAGTCGGTGCCGCCGACGCCGAGCGCCACGCTCTCGAAGGTGGTGAAGTCCTGCCAGGGCTGGCCGCCGTGCGCCACCGGGATGATGCCGGCCTTCTTCAGCGCCTCGGCCGAGACGAAGAACTCGTCCCAGGTGGTCGGCACCTTGGTGCCGGCCTTCTTGAAGACGTCCGGGTTGGCCCACAGCCAGTTCACGCGGTGCACGTTGACCGGTGCGGCGATGTAGTTGCCCTTGTACTTCATGACGTTGGCCACGACCGGGGGCAGCACGCTGTCCCACTTCTCGGCCTTGGCCACGTCGTCGATGTTGGCCAGCACGCCTTCGGCGGCCCATTCCTGCAGCGACGGGCCCTTGATCTGGGCCGCGGCCGGGGCATTGCCCGAGACCACGCGCGACTTCAGCACCGTCATGGCCGAATCGCCACCGCCGCCGGCGACCGCGAAGTCCTTCCAGGTGTGGCCCTTGGCCTGCAGCGTGGCCTTCAGCGCCGACGCGGCCTTGGCCTCGCCGCCCGAGGTCCACCAGTGCAGCACTTCGACCTCGCCCGCCTGGGCCAGGCCCGCCACGGTCAGGCCGGCCGCCACGGCCAGCAGGTTGCGCGCGAAGCGCGTCGTCTTCTCCATCTTCTTCATGTCTGCTCCAGTCCAGGGGTGGGTGGGTGTCTCGCGCAGGGTACGAACACGTCCCCGCTGACAGGCATGAAGATTAATGATGCTTTAAAGGATTAACATTAGGTGAAATCCCTGATGGCTGCCGTTCAGGTGCCGCGTTCCTGCGGCCCCGCGACAGGCAGCGGCAGGCTCACCGACATGCGGGTGCCGTGCGGATGCAGCCGGGCGACCTGCACCCGGCCGTGATGGCGCTCGACGATCTCGCGCACGATCGCCAGGCCCAGGCCGCAGCCGCGCCCTTCCTGGGTGCCGCGGAAGAAGCGCTCGAAGATCGCGCCGTGCAGCGCCTCCGGAATGCCGGGGCCGGTGTCGTCGACCTCGACGAGGGCGCGGCGGCGGACGCTGTCCTCTCGCACCCTCACGGTGATCTCGGCATGGCGACCGGCGTAGCGGATCGCGTTGTCGATCAGGTTGGCGATCGCCTCTCGGATCAGCAGCGCGTTGCCGTCGATCGCCAGCGCGGGCGGCTCCTCGCCTTCGGTGTCGCTCTCGGGCTCGTCCATGCCCAGGTCGGCGCCTTCGGCCAGCGCGCGCGGCACCAGCTCGGCGGTCAGGTCCTGCACCAGCCGGCGCAGGTCGAAGCGGCTGCGCCCGATCTGCGCCACCGACTCCGGCTCGGCGCGCGCCAGCGTCATCAGCTGGTTGATCAGGTGGGCGCTGCGGGTGGCGCTCTCGTGCACCCGCCGCAGCCGCGCCTGCAGGGCCGGATCGGCCGTCTCCTTCAGCGCCAGCTCGGTCTGGGCCTTCAGGCCGGCCAGCGGCGTGCGCAGCTGGTGGGCCGCGTCGCCGATGAAGCGCTGCTGCGCCGCCACCGAGTCGCGCACCGCCGCCAGCAGGGTGTTGACCGCGGCGGCCAGATCGCGCACCTCCTCGGGCGCGGACTCCAGCTCGATCGGCGCCAGGTCGTCGGGGCCGCGGCCGCTGACGGCCTCGCGCAGCCGCGCCAGCGGCGCCAGCCCGGTGCGCACGCCGGCCCAGACCAGGGCCGACATCGCCAGCACCAGCAGCGACAGCGGCAGCGCGGTGTCGACCAGCAGGTCGCGTGCCAGCGCCTCGCGGCTGACGCGGCTCTTGGCGACCTGCACCATCATGCGCTGACCCCGGCCGGGCTCGCCGTAGTTCAGCACGATGGCGGCGACCCGCACCGTGACCTCGCCGTCGGCCGTGTCGATGCGGGCGTCGTAGAACGAGGGTCGCTCGGGCACCAGGGCCTCGATGTCGGCCGGCGGTGTCAGCTTGTGGTTGCCGAGGATGAACTCGCCCGGCGGGCTGCTGACCATGTAGTAGACCCGGTCGTCCGGGTCGGACTCGATGATGTCGCGCGCGGCGCGGGGAAAATCGATCAGCAGGCCGCTGTCGATCGGCTTGACCTGGCGCGCCAGCGCACGCGAGGACAGGTACAGGCCGTGGTCGATCGCCCGGTCGGCATAGCGCGCCGCGACATGGTGCGTGATGACCGCCGCGGCCAGCCACAGCACCAGCTGCGGCAGCAGCAGCCAGGCGAGCAGGTGACGGCGCAGCGAGCGGCTGCCGGGCGAGACGACCGGCAGGCGGTTGAGCAGGGACTGCGGCAAGACGGGCATGGCGACCGCGAGTGTCGCCGCACGGGGCAGGGCGTGTCAGTCCTGGGTTTCGAGCAGATAGCCCAGGCCGCGCACGGTGCGGATGCCCACGCCCGAGCCCTCGAGCTTGCGGCGCAGGCGGTGGATGTAGACCTCCAGCGAGCTGGGGCCGCCGCTCTCCGACACCTCGGTCGACCAGGCCTGCGCGATCTGCTCCTTGGTGATCACCTTGCGGCGCTGGCTCAGCAGCAGGTCGAGCAGCAGCCACTCGCGCGGCGACAGCTCGACCGGCTGGCCGGCGATGGTGGCGCGCCGGGCGTCGCGGTCGAACTGCAGCTGACCGACGCTGACCGCATCCGTGTCGGCCGGTGTGGCCGGCTGCGCCGCCGCACCCTGGCTGCGGCGCAGCACCGCGCGGATGCGCGCCTCCAGCTCGGGGAAGTCGAAGGGCTTGGTCAGGTAGTCGTCGGCGCCGGCGTTCAGGCCGGCGACGCGGTTGTGCAGCCCGTCGAGCGCGGTCAGGATCAGCAGCGGCAGCCCCGGCTTGACCGCGCGCACCCGCTGCACCACCGTCAGCCCGTCGACCAGCGGCAGGCCGATGTCGATGATGCCGACGTCGAAGGCCTGCTTCGTCAGCAGGTATTCGGCCACCGCGCCGTTGTCGGCGACCTCGACCTCGAAGCCGGCCGACTTCAGGTTGGTGCCGAGCGCGTCGGCGAGGATGGCATCGTCTTCGGCCAGCAGGGCGCGCATGCGGGGCTCTCCGGGATCAGGCTTCGGGCGTGCTGCCCATCATCACCTGGCTGAAGCCGCCGTCGACGTAGCTGATCTCGGCCGTCATGCCCGCGGCCAGGTCCGACAGCATGAAGGCGGCCACGTTGCCCACGTCCTCGATGGTGACGGTGCGGCGCAGCGGCGCGTTGCCGGCGAACTGGTTGAGCAGCTTGC
>JBJOPV010000288.1:0-4609 GCA_046050625.1 Pseudomonadota bacterium | reverse complement strand
AGAAGACGATGCCCACCGGATGCAGCCGGCCGACGAAGGCGACGATGATCGCCGCGAAGCCGTAGCCCACCGGCACATAGGGCGTGAGCTGGCCCAGCGGCCCGGCGGCCTCCAGCGCGCCGGCCAGGCCGGCCATGCCGCCCGACACCAGCAGCGCCGTCCACAGCGCGCCGCGCGACGAGAAGCCCGCATACAGCGCCGCCGCCGGCGCCAGGCCCCCGACCTGCAGCGCAAAGCCCCGGTAGGTGCGGAACAGGAAGGCGGTGAAGCCGCCCACCGCCACCAGCGCGATCAGCACGCCGATGTTGGCGCGCAGGCCGTCGACCAGGCGCGGAATCTTCGTCGGCTCGAGAAAGGTGATGGTCTGCGGGAAGTTGAAGCCCTTCGGATCCTTCCAGGGGCCGTAGACCAGATAGCTCAGCAGCATCTCGGCCACATAGACCAGCATCAGGCTGACCAGGATCTCGCTGGCGCTGAAGCGGTCGCGCAGCAGCGCGGTGATACCCGCCCAGGCCATGCCGCCGAGCACGCCCGCGGCCAGGATCAGCACCACGATCCCGCGCGAGGAGTCGGGCTGCGCCTGCAGCGCCACCCATCCGCCGGCCAGCGCCCCGACGATGAACTGGCCCTCCGCGCCGATGTTCCACAGGTTGGAGCGGAAGCACACCGCCAGCCCCAGCGCGATCAGCACCAGCGGCACCGCCTTGACGCTCAGCTCCGACAGCGCGCGGGCGTTCTTCAGCGGCTCGACGAAGAAGACCTGCAGGCCCTTGACCGGGTCCTTGCCCAGGAGGGCGAACAGCGCGATGCCGATGATCGTGGTCAGCACCAGCGCGATCAGCGGCGAGGCCAGCGACATCGCCTTCGACGGCTGCGGCCGGGCTTCAAGCCTGAGCATGGGCGCTCTCCTTCTTGTTGTTCTGTTTGTCCTGTTGCGGTGGCTCCGACGGCCACAGACCCGACATCCAGGCGCCGATCTGCTCGATGGTGGCGTCGCGGGTGGCGATCGAGGGCGAGAGCCTCCCCTGCGCGATCACCACCAGCCGGTCGCTGATCTCGAACAGCTCGTCGAGCTCCTCGCTGACCACCAGCAGCGCGCAGCCGGCCTCGCGCAGCGCCAGCATCGCCTGGCGGATCTGCGCCGCCGCGCCGACGTCCACGCCCCAGGTCGGCTGGCTGACGATCAGCAGCTTCGGGCGCGCGTCGATCTCGCGGCCGACGATGTACTTCTGCAGATTGCCGCCCGAGAGCGACCTGGCCGCCGCGTCCGGGCCGCCGGCCTTGACGTTGTAGCGCTGGATCAGCTCGGCCGCCTGCGCGCGGATCGCGCCCATCTTGAGCCAGCCGCCCGGGCCGACGTGCTCGGTGCGGGTCAGCAGCAGGTTGTGCGCCAGCGACAGCGTCGGCACCGCGCCGCGGCCCAGGCGCTCCTCGGGCACGAAGTGCAGCCCCAGGCGGCGGCGCTGCGCCGGCGTGGCGCGCGCGATGTCCTGGCCCGAGAGCCGCACCGAGCCGGCCGGCGCGCGCCGGTCCTCGCCGGAGAGCGCGGCCATCAGCTCCTGCTGGCCGTTGCCCGACACGCCCGCGATGCCGACGATCTCGCCCGCCCTCACCTGCAGCGCCAGCCGCGACAGCGTGGTGCCGAACGGATCGACCTGCGGCAGGTCCAGCACCTCGACCGCCAGCACCACCTCGCCGGGCGCGGCCGGGCGGCTGCGCAGCGCCGGCGGCTCGGCGCCGATCATCAGCTTCGACAGCGAGGCGTTGGTCTCCTGCGTCGGATCGACCTCGCCCGTCACCTTGCCGCCGCGCAGCACCGTGCAGTGGTGGCACAGCGCGCGGATCTCGTCGAGCTTGTGGCTGATGTAGAGGATCGAGCAGCCGGTGTCGGCCAGCCGGCGCAGCGTGACGAAGAGCTTCTCGACCGCCTGCGGCGTCAGCACCGAGGTCGGCTCGTCGAGGATCAGCAGCTTCGGATCGGTCAGCAGCGCGCGCACGATCTCGACGCGCTGGCGCTCGCCGACGCTCAAGGAATGCACCGGCCGCAGCGGATCGACCTCCAGCCCGTACTCGCCCGAGACCGCGCGGATGCGCTCGCTCACCTGCGCCAGCGACATCGACTTGTCCAGGCCGAGCCAGACGTTCTCCGCCGCGGTCAGCGTGTCGAACAGCGAGAAGTGCTGGTAGACCATGCTGATGCCGAGCTGGCGCGCGTGCGCGGGGCTGGTGATCTGCACCGGCTGGCCGTTCCAGCGGATCTCGCCGGCGTCGGGCTTCACCGCGCCGTAGATGATCTTCATCATCGTCGACTTGCCGGCGCCGTTCTCGCCCAGCACGGCATGGATCTGCCCGGGCACGACCGTCAGCGCCACGCCGTCATTGGCGCGCACCGCGGGGTACTGCTTCGTGATGCCCAGGAGTTCCAGGCGTGGAGGGGCGGTCATCGGGAGGACTCCGGGTCGGGTCAGTCGTGCGGCACGAAAACGGTGCGCATTGTCACAAAAACTGTCGTCAGCGGATCGACGTGCGCTGGAAAAGCGCGCGACCGGCGATCCAGGTCGCCACCAGGTTCCGCTCGTCACCGAGTGTCATCCAGGCGAAGACCCGCTCATGCAACTGTCGCGCCCGCGCGTCGCGGTGCGTGGCCACCGGGCCGGCGGCCCAGTCCCACAGCGCCAGATCGGCGGTGCGACCGACCTCCAGCGCGCCGATCTCGTGCGCCAGGCCGAGCGCCTCGGCCGCGCCGCGCGTGGCGCCGTGCAGCGCCTTCCAGGCGGTGAGCCGCACGCCGCGCAGCGCCTGCACCTTGTAGGCGTCGGCCAGCGTGCGCAGCATCGACAGGCTGGTGCCGCCGCCCACGTCGCTGGCCAGCGACACGCGCGCGCCGGCCGCCTCCAGCTCCGGCCAGCCGATCAGGCCGCTGCCCAGGAACAGGTTCGAGCTCGGGCTGTGCGCGATCTGCGCGCCGGTGTCGGCCAGCAGCGCGCGGTCGGCGTCGTCGAGCCAGATGCCGTGCGCCAGCACCGCGTGCTCGTTCAGCAGCCCGGCGCGGTGATAGACATCGAGGTAGCTGCGCGCCTCGGGGAACAGCTCGGCCACCCAGGCCACCTCGGCGCGGTTCTCGGCCACATGCGTCTGCATGTAGAGGCCGGGCACCTCCATCATCAGCCGCCCGGCCATCGCCAGCTGCTCGGGCGTGCTGGTGGGCGCGAAGCGCACCGTCATCGCGTAGGCCAGCCGGCCGCGCCGGTGCCAGCGCTCGATCAGCGCGCGGCTGTCGCGCTCGGCGCCGGGCACGTCGTCGCGCAGGCCCTCGGGCGCGTGGCGGTCCATCAGCACCTTGCCGGTGACCAGGCGCATGCCGCGGCGGTGCGCGCCGGCCAGCAGCGCCTCGGTCGAGCTGACATGCACCGTCGGGAACACCACCGCGCTGGTCGTGCCGTGCGCCAGCAGCGCATCGAGGAACAGCTCGGCCCCGGCGCCGGCCACCGCCGGGTCGGCGTGGCGCATCTCGGCGGGGAAGGTGTAGGTCTCCAGCCAGTCGAGCAGCTCGGTGCCGTAGCTGGCGATCACGTCCAGCTGCGGGCTGTGCACATGGGTGTCGATGAAGCCGGGCATCAGCAGCTGGCCGCGCCGGTCCTCGACCGACCAGACGGCCGCGTCCGGCGTGAAGGCCGTCGCGGGCTCGACGCCCGCGATGCGGCCGTCCTCGACCAGCAGCCAGTGATCGGGCCGCCAGCGCACGCCCGGCACCAGGCCGGTGGCCGGATCGGGCGCGGCCCAGCCGGGATCGGCGTCGAAGTCGAGCAGGTCGGCGCGCAGCGCCAGGCGGTCGGGAGCAGAGGTCATGCGGACGGAGCAGCGGGAGCGGGAGCGGGAGCGGGAACGGGAACGAGGACGGGATCGACAGCGGCGGCGGACAGCCCCGGCGCCGGCAGCCGGCGCGCGACGTCGCGCACCGTCTCGCGCAGCCAGCGCAGCGAGGCCGCGCCGTGCGTGACCTCATGCCAGAGCTGGTAGTAGGTCAGCGAGGGAAAGTCGACCGGACAGCGCACGACGCGCAGCGGCAGCGTGCCCAGATGGCGCTGGCAGAACAGCCGGCCGGTGGTGAGCACCAGCGCGTCGCTGTGCGCCAGCATCGTCGGCACCAGCGCGAAATGCGGGCTGCGCACGACGATGCGCCGCTGCAGGCCCTGGCGCGCCAGATGCTCGTCGATCACGCCGTGGCCACCGGTGTGCAGCGCCGTCGGCGCGACATGGTCGGCGGCGAGGTAGCGCTCCAGCGTCCACTCGCGCGGCCGGCGCGCCGCCAGGTGGTCGGCGCCGACCAGGCAGACGATCTCGTCGGAGAACAGCCGGCCGATGTGCAGCTCGGCCGGCGGCTCCAGCCAGTTGCCGATCACCAGATCGACCTCGCCGCGCGCCAGCCGGGCGCGGTAGTCGAACTCGGCCGACAGCGCGTGGATGGTCAGCCGCGCGCGCGGCGCCTGCTGGCGCAGCCGCGCCACCAGCATCGGCAGGAACAGCGGGTCGAGGTAGTCGCTGGCGGCGATGCGGAACTCGACCTCGGCCGCGCCGGGCGTGAAGGCGCGCCGCCCCGCCTTGCCGC
>JBJOPV010000287.1:0-4653 GCA_046050625.1 Pseudomonadota bacterium | reverse complement strand
TAGCCGTAGCTCTTCAGGCGCTGCTCGTCGTCGGCCCAGCCGGAGCGCACCTTGACCCAGACCTCCAGGAAGACCTTCTTGCCAGTCAGGCGCTCCATCTCGGTGCGGGCCTCGGTGCTGATGCGCTTGAGGCGCTCGCCGCCTTCGCCGATCACCATGCCCTTGTGCGCGTCGCGCTCGACGATGATGGTCGCGGCGATGCGGTTCAGGCGGCCGCCCTCGACCTCCTCGTACTGGTCGATCTGCACGGTCGACGTGTAGGGCAGCTCGTCGCCGGTCAGGCGGAACAGCTTCTCGCGGATCAGCTCGGCCGCCAGGAACTTGTCGCTGCGGTCGGTCAGCGCATCGGCGTCGTAGAACCAGGGCTGCTCGGGCAGGTAGGGGCGGATGATGCCCAGCAGCCGCTCGGTGTCGGCCGGCCTGGTGGCCTGCAGCGGCACGAACTCGGTGAACGGATGGCGCTCCTGCATCTGCTTGAGCCAGGGCAGCAGGTCGGCGCGGCGGTGGATCAGGTCGAGCTTGTTGGCGATCAGGAAGACCGGCTTGCCCTTCGGGATCATCGACAGCACCTTGGCGTCGTCCAGGCCGAAGCGGCCGGCATCCACCAGGAACAGCACCACGTCCACGTCGCCCAGCACCGACTGCACCGTCTTGTTCAGGTTGCGGTTCAGCGCCGCTGTGCCCTTGACGGTGTGACGGGTCTGGAAGCCGGGCGTGTCGACGAAGACGAACTGCGTGTCGGCGTCGGTGGCGATGCCGGTGATGCGGTGGCGCGTCGTCTGCGCCTTGCGCGAGGTGATGCTGACCTTCTGGCCGATCAGCGAGTTCATCAGCGTTGACTTGCCGACATTGGGGCGGCCGACGATGGCGATCAGGCCGCAGCGGGTCGGGCCGTCGGGCAGGCCGCCCGGGCGGGCGGCGGCGAGCATCGCGTCCAGGTCAGGCTGGAGCGACGGCACACCGTCGGCGGTCTCGTCCTCGGATTCGGGCAGGTTCGGTTCGTTCGGAAGGGTCATTCGTGTTCGGCGCTGAGCCGCTCCAGGGCGATGCGGGCGGCTTCCTGCTCGGCGGCGCGGCGCGAGCGGCCTTCGCCGCGGGCCTCGACGCCATGGCTGGCGACCGCGCAGACGACGACGAAGGTCTGGTCATGCGCGCGGCCGCGTGTGGCCTCGATGCGGTAGTCGGGCACGCTGTGGCGGCGCGCCTGCAGCCATTCCTGCAGCTGGGTCTTGGCGTCCTTGGCCCAGGCCTGGGTTGCGGTCTCGGAGATCAGCGGCGAGAACAGCCGGCGCACCAGCGCCTGGGCCGCCTCGAAGCCGGCGTCGCGGTGGACCGCGCCGATGATGGCCTCCATCGCGTCGGCGAGGATGGACGGGCGCTGGGCGCCGCCGCCCCGGGCCTCGCCCTCCGACAGGCGCAGCATCGCCGGGATGCCCAGCGACAGCGCGATGCGGTGCAGCATGTCCTGGCGCACCAGGTGCGCGCGGATGCGGGTCAGGTCACCCTCGGGCGACTCGTCGTACTGGTCGAACAGCAGGTCCGAGACGGCCAGGTTCAGCACCGCGTCGCCGAGGAACTCGAGACGTTCATTGTGATCGGCGCCGTAGCTGCGGTGCGTCAGCGCCAGCACCAGCAGCTCGCGCTGCCGGAAGCTGTGACCGAGACGCTGAGAGAAGGCTTCGAGGGACGGGTTCAAGGTCAGGACCTTTGTTACTGCGATCGACCGCTGTACTTGATCAGCAGCGCCACCGGACCGAAAAGCTCGATTTCCTTGGCGTAGGCGAAGCTGATGACGATGCGGTCATTGTCCTTCGTCACGTCCAGATCCTCGCCACTGATCGTGCTGATGGCGTACTCGACGGACTTGATCTTGTCAAATTCCGCGCGGATGCCCGGCACGGTGCTGGCCCCGCTGCTGGCGATGCGGGTGACCACCCGCTTGATCGTCAGGTATTCGTTGACGGTCGGGATCACGCGCATGGCCAGCAGCGCGACCGACGAGATCAGCACGGCCCAGAAGACCAGGCCGATCAGGGTGATGCCGCGCTGGCGGCGTGCGTGCGGGAGACGGGCGTTCATCGGATGGGGTCCTCGATGGCGGCGGGTCGCCACGGCCGCAGATCCGGCCGCCGTCCCGCGGGATGACTGGTGGGCGGGGGTCAGTGGAAAGGTCCGATGCGCTTGACGTTGCCGAAGTTCATCCAGACGAAGAAGGCGCGACCGACGATGTTCTCGTCCGGCACGAAGCCCCAGAAGCGGGAGTCCTCGGAGTTGTCGCGGTTGTCGCCCATCATGAAATAGTGTCCGGCCGGCACCTTGCAGGTCACGCCTTCGGCGGTATAGGTGCAGTTCTCCGAGCCGGGGAACTGGCGCGCGCGCATGCCGTAGCTCGAGGGCAGCGAGGGATCGACCAGGATGCGGTGGCTGTCCTCGCCGACCTGCTCGCGGAACTGGCGCGAGTAGGTGCGGCGGTCCTCGTCGTAGTAGTCCTCGAGCTGCTCGAGCGGCACCGGCTTGCCGTTCAGGTAGAGCTTCTGGTTGATGTAGGCGACCTCGTCGCCGGGAATCGCCACCACGCGCTTGATGAAGTCGATGGCCGGATCCACGGGATAGCGGAACACCATCACGTCGCCACGGCGCACCGGCTCGTTGTCGATGATCTTCTTGTTGATCACCGGCAGGCGCACGCCGTAGTGGAACTTGTTCACCAGGATCAGGTCGCCGATCTCCAGCGTCGGGATCATCGAGCCCGATGGGATCTTGAAGGGCTCGAACAGGAACGAGCGCAGCACGAACACCATCAGGATCACCGGGAACAACCCGGCGGTCCAGTCCAGCCACCAGGGCTGGGCGAGGATCTTCTGGCGTGCGCCATCGACCTGGCTGTCGACCTGCTCGATGCCCTGGCGGGCAAGCTGGGCGCGGCGCTCGCCGTCCTCGCGGGTCAGTGTCGCTGCGGCGGCCAGCCGCCGCGGCAGGAAGACGAAGCGCTCGGCCAGCCAGTAGGCCATCGTCACGGCGGTCAGCGTGAACAGCAGCAGGGAGAAGTTGCCGCTCCACTTGCCGAGATACCAGCCCGCGCCGTAGAGCGCGAGCAGGCCGTAGAGAATGCCGGTGAGGGGTCCCATCGATCGTCCGGTTCGGGTTGTTCGGGCGCGAGGCGGGGGCCGGGCGCTCAGTCGTCCACCTGCAGGATCGCCAGGAAGGCCTCCTGCGGCACCTCCACCGAGCCGATCTGCTTCATGCGCTTCTTGCCCGCCTTCTGCTTCTCGAGCAGCTTGCGCTTGCGGCTGATGTCGCCGCCATAGCATTTTGCCAGCACGTTCTTGCGCAGTGCCTTGACGTCCTCACGGGCGATGATGTTGGCGCCGATCGTGGCCTGGATGGCCACGTCGTACATCTGGCGCGGGATCAGCGTGCGCATCTTGGCCGCCACCGCACGGCCGCGGAACTGGCTCTGCGAGCGGTGCACGATCATCGCCAGCGGATCGACCCGGTCGCCGTTGATCAGGATGTCGACCTTCACCACATCAGCGGCGCGGTACTCCTTGAACTCATAGTCCATCGAGGCGTAGCCGCGGCTGACCGACTTGAGCTTGTCGAAGAAGTCCAGCACGATCTCGGCCAGCGGCAGCTCGTAGGTCAGCATGACCTGCTTGCCGTGGTAGGCCATGTTGAGCTGCACGCCGCGCTTCTGGTTGGCCAGCGTCATCACCGGGCCCACGTAGTCCTGGGGCATGTACAGGTGCACGGTGACGATGGGCTCGCGGATCTCCTTGATGCGGGCGACCTCGGGCATCTTGCTGGGGTTCTCGACCTCCAGCACCGTGCCGTCGTTCAGCTCGACCTCGTAGACCACGCTCGGTGCGGTCGTGACCAGATCCTGGTCGAACTCGCGCTCCAGACGCTCCTGCACGATCTCCATGTGCAAGAGGCCCAGGAAGCCGCAGCGGAAGCCGAAGCCCAGCGCCTGGCTGACCTCGGGCTCGAAGCGCAGCGAGCTGTCGTTGAGCTTGAGCTTTTCCAGCGCGTCGCGCAGCTGCTCGTACTCGCTCGACTCCGACGGGTAGAGGCCTGCGAAGACCTGCGGCTGGATTTCCTTGAAGCCGGGCAGGGCCTCAAGGGCGGGGCCGGCGTTGTTGGGCAGCTTCTTGTCGAGCGTCACCGTGTCGCCGACCTTGGCGGAGGCCAGCTCCTTGATGCCGCAGATCAGGAAGCCCACCTCGCCGGCGCGCAGGCTGTCGCGGTTCTCGCTCTTGGGCGTGAAGACGCCCAGGTGGTCGATCGGATAGACCGTGTTGGTGGCCATCAGGCGGATGCGCTCGTTCTTGTGCAGCGCGCCATCGACCACGCGCACCAGCATCACCACGCCGACATAGTTGTCGAACCAGGCATCGATGACCATCGCGCGCGGCGGGCCGTCCGGATCGCCCTTCGGGGGCGGCATGCGGGTGATGACGGCTTCCAGGATCTCGTCGATGCCCATGCCGGTCTTGGCCGAGCACGGGATGCCGTCGGTGGCGTCGATGCCGATGACGTCCTCGATCTCGGCCTTGGCGTTGTCCGGGTCGGCCGAGGGCAGATCCATCTTGTTCAGGACCGGCACCACCTCGACGCCCAGGTCGAGCGCGGTGTAGCAGTTGGCCACCGTCT
>JBJOPV010000286.1:0-4659 GCA_046050625.1 Pseudomonadota bacterium | reverse complement strand
GGTTGACGTCGTCGTTCGGGTGCACGGCGCGGCCTTCACCGCGCACGCCGCCCAGCAGCTCGCTGGCGCGGTTGGCCAGCACCTCGTTGACGTTCATGTTGGTCTGCGTGCCCGAGCCGGTCTGCCACACCACCAGCGGGAACTCCCGGGTGTGCTGGCCGGCCCGTACCTCTGCGGCGGCCGCGATGATCGCTTCGGCCTTGTCCTTGCCGATCAGGCCGAGCCGATGATTGACGCTGGCCGCCGCCGCCTTGATCAGGGCCAGCGCTTGAATCAGCTCGGGGGACTGGCGTTCGGTGGAGATCGCGAAGTTCTGCAGCGAGCGCTGCGTCTGGGCGCCCCAGAGGCGATCCGCAGGCACGGCAATGGCGCCGAAGGTGTCGAATTCCTGTCGGCTGGCGATGGCAATCGGAGCGGGCGTGGTCATGGCAGGGTTTCTGTGCAGAGGCGGTCGGTAGGTCGGTGGAGCCGGGGGAGTCAGCACGGCGGTGTGTTGTCCGTGAGTGGCAGCGTCGTGCCCACGTCCAGGTGGGCGAGGCGCCAGCGCCATGCCGCCAGTTCCTCGTGCTGTGCGGCGGTGACGGCCAGCGCCGCCAACTGCGCCAGCGGCCGGGCCGCGTGATCGAGACAGGCCTGGCGCCAGTGCTGCGGCAGCAGCGGATCGGCGGCGGTGTCGAGCAGCAGTCCCAGGCAGCGGGTCGCCGCCTCCCGGGCCGAGAGGTGGCCGCGCAGCACCAGGCTCTGTGCCGCCGCGAGGTGCTGTGCCAGCAGCCGAGGCTCGTCGGGCGTGAGCGCACAACGGATGCGCAGCGCCAGTCGTTGCCAGCACGACTTGCAGACGAAGGGGGAGTGCATGGTGAGTCCCGGCTATTAATCAATGTTGATAATCATTATCACTCAATATTGTGAGCAAGAAGAATCGAATTTGCTGATTCTGGCGATGGTCACGACGCCCTGCGGGCCGGGGCAAGGACATGCGACGACACTGCGTCATCCCGCGCTCGGACAAGTCGTCGCTGGATAATCTGTCGCCCTGCAGGCTGGATGAATTGAAGGCGAGTTCCCCCAGTCGAGCCACTCCATTGCGGCCTGCCGGGCTCAAACGCATTCAGGCAGGAGGAATCATGATGAAAGATCCGCGCACCCCATCCCGGCCTGCTGGCCTGACAGTTGCACTGGCTTTCACCGCAGCGCTCGCGGCATGTGGTGGCGGTGATGGCGAGACGGGAACGTCTGGGTCTGGCGCCACCGCCGAGGGCGTGTATGGCGGCACGCTGACGGGCAGCACCAGCAACGCGTTCCAGCTTCTGGTGCTGGAGACCGGTGAGTTCTGGGCCCTGTATGGCATTCCGAGCGCCAGCACCTTTGGCGTGACCGGCTTCCTTCAGGGGGCAGGCACTTCCAGCAATGGCATCTTCACGGCGGCCGGCACCCAGGATTTCGGATCTGTGCCGGCCGTTTCCGGTGCCACCAGTGCCGTCTACAACGCCACGGCGAAGACCATCACTGGCACGGTGCGTTTCGCTTCGGGCTCGGTCGGATTCTCAGGCGGCCCGATGGCGGCGTCCCTGTACCACTACGATAGCGCGGCTTCTCTGGCGACGGTGGCAGGAACCTGGGTCACGACAGGGCTCACCGGTGAATCCGTGACCCTCCGCATCGCTGCGTCGACCGGGGCCCTCACCGCTTCGTCCAGCCTGGGCTGCAGCTTCGCCGGTACCGTGGTTCCCCGGCCCTCGGGCAAGAATGTCTTCAATGTCTCGCTGATCTTCGGGGCCGCGCCCTGTGCATGGCCCGGTCAGACGGCATCAGGCATTGCGGTCGCCTATCCGGTTGGCACAGGCCAGACGCAGCTTCTGGTTGCCGTCACCGACTCCTCTCGCACGGTCGGGACGGCGCTCGTGGGTGTCCGCTGAAGTGGACCGTCGCTTGGCGGGGCGTTTCGCCGGCCGTCACCGCGCCCCGTCTTCCTTCAGCGCCACGATCAGCGCCTCCATGTCCAGGCGCGCTTGGCGGCCGTCGACGGACTTCAGCACGCCCTCGCGGCGCAGCGCCGACACCAGCCGGCTGGCGGTCTCGAAGGTCATGTCGAGCATCGCGCCCATTTCCTGGCGGGTGGGCAGCCACAGCCGGCCGTCGTCCTCGCCGTATTCGCTGAGCTTGAGCAGCAGGCGCAGCATGCGGTGGCGCGCCGGGCCGCGCGCCAGCTCGGTCAGCCATTCGTCGGCGTCGTCGAGCGCGCGCTGCCAGCGCTTCATCAGGTCGCGCGTCAGGCCGGGGTGCGCCACCGACAGCTCGTCGATCAGCACCCGCGGGATGCGACAGACCTCGACCTCGGTGCAGGCCACCGCGTCGGCCGCGTAGGTCTGGTGCAGGAGCGATTCCAGTCCGATCAGGTCGGTGCGCCCGGCCAGGCGCAGGATGCGCCGCTCGCCCGACTCGCTGCTGCGCTCCATGCGCAGCACGCCGCGTCGCACGGTGAAGACCGCGCTGCCGCTGTCCTGTGCCGCGTAGAGCGTCTGCCCGGGTTCCAGGCGGATGTCGGCGATGCGGTAGTGGATCTGCGCCAGCGCCGCCTCGTCGAGCGCGCCGAACAGCGCGAACTGGCGCACGCTGCAGGAAGCGCAGACCTGCGCCTGTGGGCGGTACGTGCCGGAGGCCTGCGTGCTCGTCACGGCAATCGGAAGGGGCTGTCCCATGGTGGCTGCGTTCTTTGCGGGTCAGGTTGTACCGCTCGGAGTATCTCGCGTTCCCGGGCCTGCAGTCAGCGTCCCCTGGGTCGGCAGGGGCGGGGCTGTCGCTATGATGCCCGGTTGCCTTCCTGCCGCCCGTCGCCTGCCGCCCCATGTCCGCTGATCTACCCGTTCCTCCGTTTCCGCCCGCGCGCACGCCGCTGATCTCGGTGCGGGGCGCTCGCACCCACAACCTGAAGAACATCGACCTGGACCTGCCGAAGAACGCGCTGGTGGTCATCACCGGGCTGTCGGGCTCGGGCAAGTCGAGTCTGGCCTTCGACACGCTCTATGCGGAAGGGCAGCGCCGCTATGTCGAGAGCCTCTCGGCCTACGCGCGCCAGTTCCTGCAGCTGATGGACAAGCCCGACGTGGACGTGATCGAGGGCCTGAGCCCGGCGATCTCGATCGAGCAGAAGGCCACCAGCCACAACCCGCGCTCGACGGTGGGCACCATCACCGAGATCCACGACTACCTGCGCCTGCTCTACGCCCGCGCCGGCACGCCGCACTGCCCGGACCACGGCCTGCCGCTGCAGGCGCAGAGCGTCAGCCAGATGGTCGACGCGGCGCTGGCGCTGCCGCAGGACACCCGGCTGATGGTGCTCGCGCCGGTGGTGCGCGACCGCAAGGGCGAGTTCGTCGAGCTGTTCGAGTCGATGCAGGCGCAGGGCTATGTGCGTTTCCGCATCGACGGGCGCATCGTCGAGGCGGCCGACGTGCCGGCGCTGGCGCTGAAGAAGACCGAGAAGCACGACATCGACGTGGTGCTCGACCGCCTGAAGGTGCGCCCCGACGCCCAGCAGCGCCTGGCCGAGAGCTTCGAGGCGGCGCTGCGCATCGCCGAGGGCCGCGCGCTGGCGCTGGAGATGGACACCGGCGCCGAGCACCTGTTCTCGGCCAAGTTCGCCTGCCCGGTCTGCAGCTATTCGCTGGCCGAGCTGGAGCCGCGGCTGTTCTCGTTCAACTCGCCGGTGGGCGCCTGCCCGAGCTGCGGCGGCCTGGGCCATGTCGATGTCTTCGACCCGGAGCGGGTGGTGGCCTTCCCGTCGCTGAGCCTGGCCAGCGGCGCGATCAAGGGCTGGGACCGGCGCAACGCCTACACCTTCTCGATGCTGGAGAGCGTCGCGGCCCACTACGGCTTCGACCTGGAGGACGCCTTCGAGGACCTGGCGCCCGAGCACCGTCAGGTGGTGCTGCATGGCTCCGGCGACGAGGAGATCAGCTTCACCTACGCCGCCGAGGGCGCTGGCGGCAAGAAGCGCAGCGTCAAGCGCGCGCATCCCTTCGAGGGCATCCTGCCCAATCTGCAGCGCCGCTACCGCGAGACCGACTCCTCGGCGGTGCGCGAGGAGCTGGCGCGCTTCATGTCGAACAAGTCCTGCCCGGACTGCGGCGGCGCACGACTGCGCCGCGAGGCGCGCCATGTGCTGCTGATCGACGCCGATGGCCAGCCCGCGCGCGCCATCTACCAGGTCGAGCACGCGACGCTGGCCGAATGCCAGCGCTATTTCGACGGGCTGCGGCTGCAGGGCGCCAAGGCCGAGATCGCCGACAAGGTGGTGCGCGAGATCCGCGCGCGGCTGCGCTTCCTCAACGACGTGGGCCTGAACTACCTGAGCCTGGACCGCAGCGCCGACACGCTCTCCGGCGGCGAGGCCCAGCGCATCCGCCTGGCCAGCCAGATCGGCTCAGGGCTCACCGGCGTGATGTACGTGCTCGACGAGCCCTCGATCGGCCTGCACCAGCGCGACAACGAGCGCCTGATCGGCACCTTGAAGCACCTGCGCGACCTGGGCAACTCGGTGCTGGTGGTCGAGCATGACGAGGACATGATCCGCGCCGCCGACCATGTGGTCGACATGGGGCCGGGCGCGGGCGTGCACGGCGGGCAGGTGATGGCGCAGGGCACGCCCGAGCAGGTGGC
>JBJOPV010000285.1:0-4665 GCA_046050625.1 Pseudomonadota bacterium | reverse complement strand
ACCTGCAGGCGATCTGCCGCTACCTGATCCAGGAGCGCCCCTTCGAGCCGGCCGAGGACGACTATCTGGTCTACACCTACAACCGCTTCCAGGCCTGCCGCTTCGGGCTGGACGGCGAGGTGGTCAACCCGCAGACCAAGCAGCGCTCGCGGCTGCGCGACGACATCGTGCGCACGCTGGCCAAGGTCGACGCGCATGCGGTCGACCTGAAGTCCTGGGACGCCTGCCAACAGATCCGCGACTCGCTCGGCGAGGGCAACGACGCCACCTGGCTGCGCCGACTGCACCGCACCGGCATGCCGCTGTCGGAGGTGGTGGAGACCGCCGCACGGCGCTGGAGCGGCGCCGCCTGACCCCCAGGGCCCGAGGCTGCGGCGGTTCAGCCGACGTGGCGTCGCCGTGCCCAGGCGACCGCCACCAGCCCGAGCGCCCACAGCGGCAGCAGCCCCAGCCGCCCCGCCCACCAGGCGAACGGCGTCGTGCCCTCGCGGCCCTGGACCTGCGCCTCCAGCACGCCGCGCACATGCGGGGCCAGCCGGTGGGTGACGCGGCCGCGGTGGTCGATCGCCACCGTCGCGCCGGTGTTGGTAGCGCGCACCATCGGCCGCTGCAGCTCCAGCGTGCGCAGGCGCGAGATCTGCAGATGCTGGTCGACCGCCACCGTCTCGCCGAACCAGCCGATGTTGCTGACATTGGCCAGCACCGTCGGCGCCTGCGCGGCGTCGACGAAGCGGGTGGCCAGCTCCTCGCCGAACAGATCCTCGTAGCAGATGTTCGGCCCGACCCGCTCGGTGCCGACCGCGAAGGACGGCGCGGCCAGCGGCCCGCGCGAGAAGTCGCCCAGCGGCATGCGCATCATGTCGACGAACCAGCGAAATCCCCACGGGATGAACTCGCCGAAAGGCACCAGATGGTGCTTGTCGTAGCGGTAAAGCTCGGCGCCGGTGCGTCCGGGCCCGAAACCGACGACCGCGTTGCTGTAGCCGCTGTCGGCATCGCCCAGCGGCACGCCCACCAGCGCCGAGGTGGCGCGACGCGAGAAATGGGCCTCCAGGCCCTGCCACAGCCCCTGCGGCAGCTGCGCCGGCAGCAGCGGAATGGCCGTCTCGGGCGCCACCACCAGATCGGCGGTCGAGGCGAAGAGCGCCCGCACATGCCAGTCCAGCGTCTGCGGCAGCCGGCTGAGGTCGAACTTCTCGTCCTGCGGCACATTGCCCTGCAGCAGCGTGACCGCCAGGCCGCCGGTGGCGCGGGTGAAGTCCGGTCCGCGCAGCGCCGGCAGCAGCGCCAGCGCCAGCAGCAGCAGCAGGCCCGCGCCCGCCCGCGCCAGCACGCCCGGCCGGCTTGCCAGGTGCATCAGCAGGAAACCCAGCGCTGCGCCGGCCGCGCCCATGCCGTGCACGCCCAGCCACGGCGCCAGCAGCGCCAGCGGCCCGTCGACATGCGCGTAGCCCGCAGCGCCCCAGGGAAATCCGGTCAGCAGCTGTGCGCGTGCCAGCTCGGCCAGCAGCCACAGCGCGCTCCACAGCAGCAGGTCGCGCCCGAAGCCGCCGCCGCGCCAGCGCGCGAACAGCGCCATCGCGCCCGCCAGATAGAGCGACAGCGCCGCGGCGAGGGCCAGCACCGCGCCAGCCGACAGCCAGGCCGGCAGGTGCCCGTAGCGATGCATGCTGATGAACAGCCACCAGAAGGTGCCCGCCAGCCAGGCCACGCCTGCCAGCGCACCCAGCACGAAGGCGCGCCGCGGCACGGCCTGCGCCACCAGCGCCGCCAGCAGCGCCGCGCCCAGCACCTGCAGCACGCCGCGCGGCTCAGGGGCCAGCGACAGGGCCTGCAGGCCCCCCGCACCGAGCGCAAGCAGCCCGCCGACCGGCGCCGGCATGCGCAACAGGCCGCGCTCAGCCACCGCTGGCGTCGTCGCCCGCAGGCACGCGTGACACCCGGAACCAGCGCACCGCGCCCCCTCGGGTCAGCATCACCGCAAAACGCAGCGGGCCGACGTCGACGCTCTCGCCCCGCCTCGGCACCCGGCCATTGCTGTGCGCCACCAGCCCGCCGATGGTCTCGAACTCGTCCGCCGGCAGATCGGTGGCGAAATGGGCATTGACCGCCACCACCGCCGCATCACCCGCCACGCGCGAGCTGCCGTCGGTCAGCGTGTAGATGCCGGACTCGCCCTCGCGCTTCTCGTCATGCTCGTCCTCGATCTCGCCGACGATCTGCTCGAGCACATCCTCGATGGTGATCATGCCGGCCAGGCCGCCGAACTCGTCGATGACGATGGCCAGGTGGTTGCGGTTGGAGCGAAAGTCGCGCAGCAGCTCGTTGAGCCCCTTGGACTCGGGCACGAACAGCGCCGGGCGCAGCAACGCACGCAGGTCGGGGGCGCCGGTGCCGCGCGCGCGCAGCAGATCCTTGGCCAGCAGCACGCCGATGACGTTGTCGCGCGAGTCCTCGAAGACCGGAAAGCGCGAGTGGCCGGTCTCGACCACCGCATCGAGCACATCGTCGGGCGAGGCGGAGATGTCGATCATGTCGATGCGGGGCGTCGCCACCATCGCGTCGCCCGCCGTCAGATCGGCCATGCGGATCACGCCCTCGAGCATCGCGCGCGACTCGGGATCGATCAGCTCGCGCCGCTCCGCGTCGGCCAGCGTCTCCATCAGCTCGTCGCGCGAGTCGGGGCCGGGAGAGATGAACTCGATCACCCGCGCGAACAGGCTGCGGTGATCGGCGGTGCTGCGGGAACTCGGCTGGGGTTCGGACACGGTGTGTGCCGGAAGTGAAGATGGGCGAAGAATACCGCAAGGACCAGGGTCGACTTGACAGGCCTGGGGGCTTGACAGACAGTCGTCCATCCATTTTACCCTCGATCCAGAACAGAACGGACCCGCCCAGCCATGTCCAACGGCCTCATCCCCGCGACCATCCTGACCGGCTTTCTCGGCTCGGGCAAGACGACGCTGCTCAAGCGCGTGCTCTCCGAATCGCACGGCCAGAAGATCGCCGTCATCGAGAACGAGTTCGGCGAGGAGAACATCGACAACGACATCCTCGTGGCCGACACCGAGGAGCAGATCATCCAGATGAGCAACGGCTGCGTCTGCTGCACCATCCGCGAAGACCTGCGCGCGACGCTGGCCACGCTGGCCGAAAAGCGCCGCAAGGGCGAGCTGCAGTTCGACCGCATCGTCATCGAGACCACCGGCCTGGCCGATCCGGGCCCGGTCGCGCAGACCTTCTTCATGGACGACGAGGTCGCCGAGAGCTTCCTGCTCGACTCGATCCTGACGCTGGTCGACGCCAAGCACGGCGACGCGCAGCTCGACACCCGCCAGGAGGCGCGCCGCCAGGTGGGCTTCGCCGACCAGATCTTCCTGAGCAAGGCCGACCTGGTCGACACGGCCACGCTGGATGCGCTGTCGCACCGCATCAAGCACATGAACCCGCGCGCGCCGCAGCACCGCGTCGACTTCGGCGTCGTGCCGATCAAGGACGTGTTCGACCTGCGCGGCTTCAATCTCAACGCCAAGCTCGAGATCGACCCGGCCTTCCTGGCTGCCGACGACCACGGCCACCACCATCACGACCATGACCACGGTCATGAGCATGGCCACGACTGCGGCCACGACCACGCGCCCGGCGAGGCCTGCGATCACGCGCATCACCATCGCCACGACGACGACGTCAAGTCCTTCGTCTTCCGCTCGGACAAGGCCTTCAATCCGGCCAAGCTCGAGGACTTCCTCGGCTCGGTGGTGCAGATCTACGGGCCGAAGATGCTGCGCTACAAGGGCGTGCTGAACATGAAGGGCACCGAGCGCAAGGTGATCTTCCAGGGCGTGCACCAGCTGATGGGCAGCGACCTGGGCCCGAAGTGGCTGCCCGGCGAGAAGCGCGAGAGCCGCATGGTCTTCATCGGCATCGACCTGCCGCGCGAGGTGTTCCAGGCGGGCCTGAGCCAGTGTCTGGCCTGAGAACGGCATCGATCCCCCCTTCCGGATGAAGCGGATGCGGCAGATGCGCCACGCCCCGACGACGATCAGCGTGGCGCAGGCCGAGATCGCTACAATCCGCGCGCCCGGAATCGGCACGATCGACCCGGTGGCCATCACGGCCTTCTCCACTGCCAGCCACCCGAGGCTCCCATGCCCCAGAACGACCTGAAGACCGACCCGAACCTCGCCAACGCCTGGAAGACCAAGGCCGGATGCGACCTGACGGATGCCGAGCTGCTGGCCATGCCCGACAGCGAGTACATGAGCGACCAGCAGCTCGAGTTCTTCCGCTCGCGCCTGCAGCGGCAGAAGGAAGACCTGCTGGCCAACGCTGGCGAGACGACCGAGCACCTGCGCGAGGACACCTCGATCGTGCCCGATCCGGCCGATCGCGCCACCATCGAGGAAGAGCACGCCCTGGAGCTGCGCACCCGCGACCGCGAGCGCAAGCTGCTGAAGAAGATCTCGCAGTCGATCAGCCGCATCGATGCCGGTGACTACGGTTACTGTGACGAAACCGGCGAACCGATCGGCCTGGGACGCCTGCTGGCACGCCCGACCGCTACACTGTCGCTGGAAGCGCAGCAGCGCAGGGAACTGAAACAAAAGCTCTTCGGCGACTGACCGCAGACGATGTTCCGGGGAGACGGCCGGAGTCCGCGCGAAG
>JBJOPV010000284.1:0-4718 GCA_046050625.1 Pseudomonadota bacterium | reverse complement strand
ATCACGTTGGCCAACGAGCTGGTGCGCGAGCGGCTGACCGCGGACGCCAATGCGCTGGTGCTCGACATGTTCCGCACCTTCGTCGAGCCGATCGAGGCCGAGCTGGGCATGAAGAGCAACCACCGCGTCGGGCGCTTCTCCGATGTCGCCAAGAGCCAGGAATACCACGACCGCATCGAGGCGATCAACTTCTCGCTGGCGCATGACGACGGCCAGTCGGCGCGCAACCTGGCCGAGTCCGACGTGATCCTGGTGGGCGTGAGCCGCTGCGGCAAGACGCCGACCTCGCTCTATCTGGCGATGCAGCATGGCATCAAGGCCGCCAACTGCCCGCTGATTCCCGAGGACTTCGAGCGCGGCAAGATGCCCTCGATGCTGCTGCCGCATCGCCACAAGTGCTTCGGCCTGACGATCGACGCCGACCGGCTCAGCCAGATCCGCAACGAACGCCGCCCGGGCAGCAAGTACGCCGCGCTGGAGAACTGCCGCTACGAGATCAACGAGGCCGAGGCGATGATGAAGCGCGAGGGCATTGCCTGGCTGTCGTCGACGCACAAGTCGATCGAGGAGATCGCCACCACCATCCTGCGCGACCTGCGCCCGGACCGGCTGATCTACTGAAGCTCAGCGGCGTGCCTGGCGCGCCGACTCGTACAGGCAGATCGCGGTAGCCGCGGCCACGTTGAGCGACTCCTCGCCGCCGGGCTGCGGAATCGTCACCGTCAACGTGCATCGCGCCATCAGCTCGGGGCCGACGCCCTGCCCTTCGTGACCGAAGACCCAGGCGCAGGGTGCGGGCAGCGCCAGCCGATCGATGGTGGCCTCGGCATGCGAGCTGGTGGCCACCAGCGGCACCGCCAGCCTGTCCAGGTCGGCCGGGGCCAGCGCCTCCACCAGATGCAGCGCGAAATGCGCCCCCATGCCGGCACGCAGCACCTTCGGCGACCACAGCGCCGCACTGCCCTTCATCGCCAGCACCTGACGCACGCCCAGCGCCGCGGCGCTGCGCAGGATGGTGCCGACGTTGCCGGGATCCTGCAGCCGGTCAAGCACCACGGTCGCCACGCCGGGCAGCGGCTGCTGGCCGCTTGAGGGCAGATCGATCAGGAAGCCGATCGAGGCGGGCGACTCCAGCGAGCTGATCTCGGGCAGCAGCGCGTCGTCGATCACGACGATCTCGGAAGCCTGCAGCGCCAGCTCGCGCGGGCCTGGCTGCAGCCAGGCCGAGGCCCCGACAACGGCCAGGGCCGCCTGCCCGCCCCGGGCCAGGAAGGCCCGCGCCAGATGATCGCCCTCGAGCCAGACCTGGCCGAGGCGCCGGGAGGCGGCCGGCTCGGTGGCCAGCCGGTGCAGCGTCTTGACCAGCGCATGCGCGCGCGAGCTGATGTGGCGGGGTTCTCTCATCGGGGGTTTCGGCAGGCGTGTTCGAGCTCGGCGCGGCGCACCGGGGCGTAGGAGCGGCGATGCTGCTCGCAGGGCCCGAGACGATTCAGCGCGTCGAGATGGGCGGCGGTCGGATAGCCCTTGTGGACATCGAAGCCGTAGCCCGGGTGGAGGGTGTGCAGCTCGGCGCAGAGCCGGTCGCGGTGGACCTTGGCCAGGATGGAGGCTGCCGAGATCGCCGGGACCTTGGCATCGCCCTTGACGATGGCCTCGGCCGGAATGCGCAGCGTCGGGATGCGGTTGCCGTCGACCAGCACCCTGGCCGGGCGCAGGCGCAGGCCCTCGACCGCCCGGCGCATCGCCAGCATCGTCGCGTGCAGGATGTTGAGGCGGTCGATCTCCTCGACGCTGGCCTCGGCGATGCAGCAGGCCAGCGCCTTGGCGCGGATCTCATCAAAAAGCCGCTCGCGCCGACGCGCGGTCAGCACCTTGGAGTCGCCCAGGCCCGCAATCGGCTGCAGCTCGTCGAGAATGACCGCCGCGGCCACCACCGGCCCGGCCAGCGGACCGCGCCCGGCCTCGTCGACGCCGGCCATCAGGCCAGGACGATCGAAGACGAAGGCGAACTGCGCAGGCTCGGGCACAGCCGCCGCGCCCTCAGCGGCCGAGGACCTGCGCGACCGCATCGCTGGCCCGGCGCGCCGTGTCCTGGCGCAGCAGATGGTGAAGTTCGGCGAAGCGCTGGCCGATGCCCTCGCAGCGCGAGGGGCTGTCGAGCCACTGCTGCGCGGCTTTCGCGACCGCCTCGGGCGTGCAGGAGTCCTGCAGCAGCTCCGGCACGACGAAGCCGCGCAGCAGGATGTTGGGCAGACCGACCCAGGGCTGGTAGGCCATGCCCTGCATCCGGATCCACGACAGCCAGTGCATGCTGTAGGTGATGACCATCGGCCGCTTGAACAGCGCGGCCTCCAGCGTGGCGGTGCCGCTGGCGATCAGCGTCAGGTCGCAGGCGGCCAGCGCCTCGTGCGAGCGGCCGTCGAGCACCTCGAGCTCGAACTGGCCGGAGAACTTCGCCACCAGCGGATCGAGCAGGTCACGCACACCGCGCATCGCCGGCAGCACGAAGCGCAGGCCGGGGTTCTGCTTGGCCAGCAGCGCGGCTGCGCCCAGCAGGCTCGGTGCGATGTGGCGCACCTCGCCGCGCCGGCTGCCCGGCAGCAGCGCGATCACGCGTGCCTCGCGCGGCAGGCCCAGCGCGCTCCGCGCGGCCTCGCGCGGGACCTCCAGCGGAATCGCATCGGCCAGCGGATGACCGACGTAGGTCGCGGCGATGCCGGCGCGCTGGTAGAGCTCCGGCTCGAAGGGGAACAGGCACAGCACATGGTCGACCGCCTCGCGGATCTTGTGGATCCGCCCGCCCCGCCAGGCCCAGATCGACGGGCTGACGAAGTGGATCGTCTTGGTGCCGGCCTTCTTCAGCCGGGCCTCCAGGCCGAGGTTGAAGTCGGGCGCATCGACCCCGATGAAGGCGTCAGGGCGCTCCTTCAGCAGCCGGTCGCCCAGCTCGGCGCGCAGCGCGAACAGCCGGCGCAGGCGCAGCAGCAGCTCCAGGCTGTAGCCGTGCACCGCCAGCAGGTCGTAGTTCCACCAGGCCTCGAAGCCCTGGGTCTCCATCTGCGGGCCGCCCAGCCCGAAGGACTGCAGCGCCGGCCAGCGCTGCTTCAGCCCGCCCAGCAGCAGCCGGGCCAGCAGGTCGCCGGAGGGCTCGCCGGCCACCAGGCCCAGGCGCGGATCGCTCGTCGTCATCGTCAGCCTGTCGGTCCGTCAGCGCACGATGCCCCGACCGGCCGAGGCCAGGAAGTCGAGCATCATCGCGATGTCGGCCTGGGCCTCGGGATGCTCGGCACGCAGCGCCTCGATCTCGGCGCGGGCGGCCTCCAGCGTCAGGCCCTTGCGGTAGAGCGCGCGGTACATCTGCTTGACCGCCAGGATGCGCTCCGGGCCGAAGCCGCGGCGCTTCAAGCCTTCCTGGTTGAAGCCGTGGGCCTCGCAGGGGTTGCCGGCCACCATCACGAAGGGCGGCACGTCCTGCGCGATGCGCGAGGCGAATCCCGCCATCGCGTGCGCACCGACGCGGCTGAACTGGTGCACGCCGGTCAGCCCGCCGAGGATCGCCCAGTCGCCCACCCGCACATGGCCGGCCAGCGTGGTGACGTTGGCCATGATGGTGTGGCTGCCGATGCGACAGTCGTGCGCGACATGCACATAGGCCATGATCCAGTTGTCATCGCCGATGCGGGTGACGCCCTCGTCCTGGACGGTGCCGGTCGAGACGGTGCAGAACTCGCGCAGGGTGTTGCCGTCGCCGATCTCCAGCCGCGTGGGCTCGCCGGCGTACTTCTTGTCCTGCGGGTCCGAGCCCAGGGAGCAGAACTGCCAGATGCGGTTGTCGCATCCGATCGTGGTATGGCCCTCGATCACGCAGTGCGGACCGATGCGCGTGCCCGCGCCGATCTCGACCTGCGCTCCGATGATGCTGTAGGGGCCGACGACGACCGACTCGTGCAGTCGGGCCGCCCGGTCGACCACCGCGGTGGGATGGATCTGCGTCATGAACGGAAGAATGCGGACTTCAGCCGACGCGGCGCATCGTGCACATCAGCTCGGCCTCGGCGGCGAGCATGCCGTCGACGGTGGCGCGGGCGCTGTACTTGTAGATGCCTGCGCGCACCCGGTCGACCGTCGACTCCAGGATGAGCTGGTCACCCGGCTCGACCGGGCGCTTGAAGCGCGCCCCGTCGATGCCGGCGAAGTAGACCACCATGTCGTCGGTCAGCTGCTCGCCCATCGAGGTGAAGGACAGCAGCGCCGAGGTCTGCGCCAGCGCCTCCAGGATCAGCACGCCAGGGAAGACCGGCCGGCGCGGGAAGTGGCCGGTGAAGATCGGCTCGTTGAAGGTGATGTTCTTGATCGCGCGGATGCTCTTGTGCAGCTCGATGTCGAGCACCCGGTCCACCAGAAGGATCGGGTAGCGGTGCGGCAGCTTCTTCATGATCTGATGGATGTCCATCGTGATCGGGGCGCGCTGCGGCGTGGCGGAGGTCTCTTCGGACGGGGTCGTCGTGCTCATGATGTCTTGCTTTGCTTCTCGAGGGCGCGGATGCGGTCGCGCAGGGTGTGCAGCTGCCTCAGCGTGGCGGCATTGCGCTCCCAGGAGGCGTTGTCGTCGATCGGGAAGATCCCGCTGTAGTGGCCGGGCTGGCGCAGGCTGTGCGTGACCACGCTGGTGGCCGAGACGGTCACGCCGTCGGCGATCTCCAGATGGCCCAGGATGT
>JBJOPV010000283.1:0-4757 GCA_046050625.1 Pseudomonadota bacterium | reverse complement strand
GCCGGGCCAGGTCATCGCGGCCCGGCAGGAACCCGGCGACCGCGCCCATCACCGGCCCGGCCGAAAACGCCGCCAGCACCAGCGCCAGCGCCACCCACGGCGACACCCCCGCCCCGCCCAGCGACACCAGCAGCAGCCCCAGCGACAGCGGCGCCACCAGCGAGCGGCGCAGGTTGTCGAACAGCTTCCAGACATGGACCGCCCGCAGCCCGTAGCGCCGCGGCTGCAGCAGGAAAGGCAGCAACTGCCAGTCGCCGCGGGTCCAGCGATGCACCCGCGAGGCGGCGACATCGGCGTGGAAGGGCGCGTCCTCGGCCAGCGCGATGTCGGTCACCGCGGCGCAGCGGGCCACCGAGCCTTCGAGCAGGTCGTGGCTCAGCACCCGGCCTTCGGGCAGGCGACCGGCCAGCACGGCGTGGACCGCCTGCACGTTCAGCAGCCCCTTGCCGGTGAACGTGCCTTCGCCGAACAGGTCCTGGTAGACCTCGGAGCTGGCGGCGCTGTAGGGGTCGATGCCGCACTGGCCGGCAAACAGCCCGTGGTACAGCGTGACCTCCTTCGGCGAGGGCAGTGGCATGACCAGGCGAGGCTGCAGGATGCCGTGGCCGCCCACCACGGTGCGGCCGGCCGCGTCGAGCCGCGGCTGGTTGTGCGGGTGCGCGGCCACGCCGACCAGCTCGCGCAGCCGGCCGGGCGGCAGCCGGGTGTCGCTGTCGAGCGTGACGAGGTAGCGCGTCCCCGGTGCGAGGCGCGACTCGGCGCCCAGGTCGAGAAAGACACCCGCCGTGGGTTCGTCGGCCGAGGCGGCGAGCGCGGCGACCAGTTGCTCCAGCTTGCCGCGCTTGCGCTCCCAGCCGATCCAGCGTTGCTCGGTGGGGCTGAACTGGCGGGCGCGGTGCAGCAAGAGGAAGCGCGGCGCCTCGTCGCCGGCCGCACCGGGGTGGCGGGCGTTGAGCGCACGGACCTGCTGCACCGCCTCGGCCAGCAAGGTGTCGTCGGACGGTGCCTGCGGCGTGTCGGCGTCGGCCCAGTCGGTCAGCAGCGCGAACTGCGCGTGGCGCTCCGGGTTGGCCAGGTGGTGCAGGTGCAGGCGGTGCACCAGCGCCCGGGTCGAGGCCGCGTCCGTCAGCATCCCCGGGATCACCACCATCACGCGGTGTTCGGCCGGGATGCCGTCGGCCAGCGCCAGTCGGGGCAGGTGCTGCGGCGTGGCGAACTCGCTGATCAGCCGGTGGAGGACCGCCACGACCGCTTCGGACACCGGCAGCAGCATCAGCACCACCGCCAGCCATGCCCACCCGCTGACGGGCGCCGCCCCGTGGCGCTGCACCAGCCAGGCGACCAGCCCGCCCGTCCCCAGCGCCAGCGTCCCCAGGTAGACCGGCAGGGCCAGCCGGCGTGCAACAGGCGGCTCGTCGCCGGTCGCCGTGCGCATCTGGTCGAGCAGCGTGTCGGCGACCTCGACCTCGCTGCGGCCACTGCGCCGGGCGAGCCGCTCGATGCGGTGCAGCGTCTGGTCGCGTGTCCCCGCCTGCTCGGCAGCGAAGAGCGGCGAGGTCAGCATCCGCTGCATCAAGGTGCTGGTGCGGCAGACGATGTCGGCCCAGTCGGCGTCGCCGATCGCCCGCAGCGCCGTGATGGCGTTGCTCACGCTCAGGTTGTCGGCGGCCTGGTCGGCGCGCTGCTGGGTCTGCAGCGCGGCCAGATCGGGCAGCGCGTCGCGCAGCCAGCGCAGCACCGGCCGCTGCTCGGCCTGCGCCTCGCCCGCCCAGCGGTCCTGCAGGCGCGACGCCATCTGCGCCAGGAACACCGGGCCGACCCCGCGCTGCACCATCAGCGCATGCAGGTCCGCCAGGTCGGCCACCGGGCAGGTCTCGATGCGGTCGCAGCACAGGTTGACCGCCTCGCGGGCGGCCTTGTTGGTGGCGACCCGCTCGGCCAGCCGGCGCAGGTTCTCGATCAGCACCACCCGCAGCGTCGTCGGCAGCGCCCACAGCTCGCTCAGGTTGAGTTCGCGCGTCTCCTGGTAGGCGCTCAGGAACTGCACCAGCAGGTCGTCGTCGAAGGCGCCATCGGTGTGCGCGACAAACGCCCAGGCCACGCCGTAGATGCGCGGCAGCCCCGCCAGCGGCTCGTCCACCAGCACCGGCAGGGCGCGGAAATAGCGCCGCGGCAGGCCGTCGTGGATCTCCTTGAACTGCGCCTCGATCAGGTGGAAGTTGTCGAGCAGCCACTCGGCGGCCGGGCTGATGTCGTAGCCGGTGGCCGCCTGCACGCCGATGTAGCGGTGGGCATGGCGCAGCGCGTCGATGTTGCTGCGCAGGCGCGGGAAGAAGGTCTGCGCGTGCGAGGTCGCCTGCTCGGCGCGGTGGGTTTCACCGAGGCTGCGGCCGTGCTGGGCGAAACGTTGCGGCCCGAAGATCTCGGCGCGGATCGGCGGCAGCACCGCGTCCGGCGACGCGCCGAGGAGGTCGCGCAGCGCCGGCGACGCCTCTGGCAGCAGGCGCTGCAGGTCCGGTGGAGACATGCCCGGCCGGACCTACAGCAGCACCAGCCAGACGGCACCGACCACCCACGCGGCACCCAGAGCCGTGGTGAGCAGGTGCGAGGCGACGAAGCCGCGAACGGCCTCGGCACGGCAATGCACCGCGAACAGGCGTCCCCGCGCCCCGCGGCACAGGTCGAGGTGTTCGCCCAGGGCCGAGAGTTCCAGGGGCGAGGTGTCGGCGGGATCACCGAAGGAGGCCGTGCTCCAGTGCGGACCGGCCGGAGGGGAATGGGTCATGGAATACTCCGAAAAAGCCATGGACCCGATGGTGCGGACACCCGGCCCCGGTGTCTGTCAGACCGTGCGCCGGGGTGTGTAGGACGAAGCGCCAAGCCACTCGGCGTAGGACCGCTGGTCGGCGGCGTAGCAGGTGCAGGCGGCGGCTTCGAGCCCGGGGCGGTCGAGCACCGTCAGCTCGCCCCGGTGGTAGGCGATCAGGCCGCGGCGCTGCAGCGCCCCGGCCGCCACCGTGACCCCCACCCGGCGCACCCCGAGCATGGAGGCCAGAAACTCGTGCGTGACCCGGAACTGGTCGGACTGGGCGCGGTCCTGGCTCATCAGCAGCCAGCGCGCCAGGCGCGGTCCGATGAGGTGAAAGCGCAGGCAGGCGGCCGACGTGGCCAGTTGCGCCATGCGCACGTAGAGCAGGCGGTGCAGGTAGTGCTGCAGCGCCAGGCTGCGGGCCAGCTCCACCAGGAAATCCGGCACCGACACCCGCCAGGCGGTGCCGGCGCCCTGCACCAGCGCCTGCAGCGGCGACGTCACCACGCCCAGCACCAGCGAGGCCCCGAGCACCCCTTCGCGCCCGACCATGCCGACCTCCAGGCCCGGGTGCCCGTCGAGCTGGCTCACCAGCGAGATGAAGCTGTCGAGGGGGAAATGGACGTGCTGCAGCGGGACATCCCGCTCGCACAGCACTTGCGCCAGGACCAGCGGCACCGATTCGCACCGGGCCAGCAGACGCCGCCGATCCTGTCCGGGCAGCAGTTCGATCAGGTGGTTCCGGGCAGGGGTCATGCGCGGTCACGGGCGAGGGGAAAGCTTCACTGTGCGCGTGAACCATCGGCCGGATCTGTGCGGTAGCACGCATACCCCCCGATGTCGGGCCGCGCCGTGTTCGCTGCCGCACAGACTGGCACCAGCCACGGCTCCTAAAAGACGGGCAACCCGCAACCCGCAACACGCAACACTCAACACTCAACACTCAACACGCGCCGGCCGTCTGTCCGGCGGACCCGAAAGCCCCCTATGCACGCCTCTATCGTTCGCCGCTCCAACCCTGTGCCGCGGGCCACCGCCCTCGCGGCGCTGATCGCGCTGGTCACGGCCCTGCCCGCCCAGGCAGCTCCCGAGCTGGGCTCCGCCCAGACCTTCGCCATCCTTGCCGGCACCACGGTGACCGACGCCCACAGTGCCCCGAACCCGCCCACGCAGATCTTCGGTGACGTCGGCACCAGCCCTGGTGCATCGATCACCGGCCTGTTCTCCGGCGTCAACGTCACCGGCGGCGCGGTGCATGCCAACGACATCTCGGCCCAGGCGGCACAGGCCGACGCAACGGTCGCCTACAACGCGCTCGCCGCACTGGCCGCCGGCACCAACCTGACTGGCCAGGTGCTGGGCTCGCCCGGACTCGCCACGCTGGCCCCCGGCGTCTACCGCTTTGACACCTCGGCGCAGTTGACGGGCACGCTGGTGCTCGATTTCCTGACCAACCCCGGGGCGAACTTCGTGTTCCAGATCGGCAGCACGCTGACCACCGCAACCGACTCGTTCATCAGCGTCCTCAACGCCAGCGCGGGCAGCGGGATCTACTGGCAGATCGGCAGCTCCGCCACCCTGGGCACCGGCACCGACTTCGCCGGCAACCTGCTGGCATTGACCAGCGTGACGCTCAACCCCGGTGCGCAGATCCTCTGCGGCCGGGCGATCGGCCTGAACGGTGCGGTCACGCTGACGGACAACCTCGTCTCGGCGAACTGCGTTGCGCAGGACTTCGGCACTGGCCTCGGCGACGGCGGCAGCCTCGGCTTCAGCGGCGGCCCGGTGACACCAGTGCCCGAGCCAGCCACGGCGATGCTGTTCGCCGCCGGGCTGGCGGGACTGGTGGTCAGCCGCAAGACACGGTCCGGGTCACCCAAGCCGCTGTGAGACCCGCCCCCCTCGCTGCGGGGGGTTCTGTGCGCCAGGGAACAGACGGCGGAATACC
>JBJOPV010000282.1:0-4864 GCA_046050625.1 Pseudomonadota bacterium | reverse complement strand
CGATCATGCCGGCCGAGGGCGCCTCGTCGCCGTACATCCCGAAGGCGGCCATCTGGCCGATCTCCAGGAAGGGCGTGCCCGGGTCGAGCAGGTGGTCGATGCGCTCGCGCGGCAGCAGCTTGCCGCGCGCGGTGTGCCGGGCGCGCGCGGCCTCGCCGCCGCCCAGCGCCACCTGCGCCGCCTTCGCGCGCAGATCGTCGACCAGCGCGCGCATCTGCGCCGCATTGGCCCGGAAGTCCTCCGAGCGCGGATGGATCTTGCTCTGCAGCACCTGCATGGCGGTGTCCTCAGCAGGTCTGGCTGAACAGCTCGCGGCCGATCAGCATGCGACGGATCTCGGAGGTGCCGGCGCCGATCTCGTAGAGCTTGGCGTCGCGCCACAGGCGGCCGGTCGGGTACTCGCTGGTGTAGCCGACCCCGCCCAGCGCCTGGATCGCCTCGCCGGCCATCCAGGTCGCCTTCTCGGCGGTGTAGAGGATGACGCCGGCGGCGTCCTTGCGCAGGCTGCGGCTGTGGTCGCCGCGGTCGCAGGCCTGCGCCACCGCGTAGCCGTAGGCGCGGCAGGCCTGGAAGGTCGAATACATGTCCGCCAGCTTGCCCTGCATCAGCTGGAACTCGCCGATCGGCTGGCCGAACTGCCGGCGCTCGTGGACAAACGGCACGACCACATCCAGGCACGCCGCCATGATCCCCAGCGGCCCGCCCGACAGCACGATGCGCTCGTAGTCCAGGCCCGACATCAGCACCTTGGCGCCATTGCCCTCGCCGCCGAGCACGTTCTCCTCGGGCACCTCGCAGTTGTCGAAGAACAGCGGCCAGGTGTTGGAGCCGCGCATGCCGAGCTTGTCGAGGTGGTGGCCGTGGCTGAAGCCGGCCATGCCCTTCTCGACGATGAAGGCGGTCATGCCGCGTGCGCCCATTTCCGGCTCGGTCTTGGCGTAGACCACCAGCGTGTCGGCGTCGCCGCCGTTGGTGATCCACATCTTCGAGCCGTTCAGGACGTAGCGATCCCCCTTCTTCTCGGCGCGCAGCTTCATGCTGACCACATCCGAGCCGGCGCCGGGCTCGCTCATCGCCAGCGCGCCGATGTGCTCGCCGCTGATGAGCCGGGGCAGGTATTTCCGCTTCTGCGCTTCGGTGCCGTTGCGCTGGATCTGGTTGATGCAGAGGTTGGAATGCGCGCCGTAGGACAGGCCCACCGAGGCGCTGGCGCGGCTGATCTCCTCCATCGCCACCATGTGCGCGACATAGCCGAGGTTGGTGCCGCCGTACGCCTCGGGCACCGTCAGGCCGTTGACGCCGAGCTCGCCGAGCTGTCGCCACAGCGCGTGCGGGAAGAGGTTGTCGCGGTCGATGTCGGCCGCACGCGGCGCGATCTCGGCCTGAGCGAAGTCGCGCACCGCCTCGCGCAGCGCGGCGATGTCCTCGCCCAGGGGAAACTGGAAGGTGGATTCGAACATGGTGGGGCTTCCTTGGGTCAGGCGGATCGGCGGATCAGGCGGTCCGGTCCTCGTCGCGCGCCAGCTCCTCGGCCATCGCGCGGCGCATCATGAATTTCTGCACCTTGCCGGTGATCGTCATCGGCATCTCGGTGACGAAGCGGATGTGGCGCGGGATCTTGTAGTGGGCGATCTGGTCGCGGCAGAAGGCCTGGATCTCCTCGGCGTCGGCGCGCTCGCCGGGGCGCAGCATGATCCAGGCGCAGACCTCCTCGCCATATTTGCGGTCAGGCACGCCGAAGACCTGCACCGACTGCACCTTCGGGTGGCGGAACAGGAACTCCTCGATCTCGCGCGGATAGATGTTCTCGCCGCCGCGGATCAGCATGTCCTTCACCCGGCCGACGATGTTGCAGTAGCCCTCGGCGTCGATCGTGGCCAGGTCGCCGGTGCGCATCCAGCCGCCCTCGACGATGGCCTCACGGGTGCGGGCCTCGTCGCCCCAGTAGCCCTGCATCACCAGGTAGCCGCGCGTCCACAGCTCGCCCGGCGTGCCGACCGGCACGGTGCGGCCGTCGGCATCGACCACCTTGGCCTCGACATGCGGCTGCACCCGGCCGACCGTGGTGACGCGGCGCTCCAGCGGGTCATCAAAGCTGCTCTGGAAGGAGACCGGGCTGGTCTCGGTCATGCCGTAGGCGATGGTGATCTCGCGCAGGTTCATGCGCGCGACCACCTTCTTCATCGTCTCGATCGGGCACGGCGAGCCGGCCATGATGCCGGTGCGCAGGCGCGACAGGTCGAAGCGCTCGAACTCGGGGTGGTCCAGCTCGGCGATGAACATCGTCGGCACGCCGTGCAGCGCGGTGCAGCGCTCCTCGGACACCGCCGCCAGCGTGGCGCCGGCATCGAAGACCTCGCCCGGGAACACCATCGCCGCGCCGCTGGCCACGCAGGCCAGCACCGCCAGCACCATGCCGAAGCAGTGGTACAGCGGCACCGGGACGCACAGCCGGTCGGCCTCGCCGAAGCGCATCGCCTGCGCCACCGCGATCGCGTTGTTGACGATGTTGTGATGCGTCAGCGTCGCGCCCTTGGGGTGGCCGGTGGTGCCGCTGGTGAACTGGATGTTGATCGGGTCATGGACGCCCAGGCCGGCCGAGATCGCATCGAGCGCGGCCCGGTCGACCTCGTCCGCAGGCACGAGCAGGTCGGCGTAGCGGCGCATGCCGGGCGTCTCGCCAGGCCCCAGCCGGATCATGAATTCCAGCGCCGGCAGCCTGGGCGCCACCTCGGCCAGCATCGCCAGGTAGTCGGCGCCGCGCAGCCGCTCGGCGGCGACGACCGCGCGGCAGCCCGAGAGCTGCAGCGCGTATTCGAGCTCCGCCAGCCGGTAGGCCGGATTGATGTTGACCAGGATCAGGCCGAGCCGCGCGGTGGCGAACTGCGTCACCAGCCACTCGGCGCGGTTGGGCGACCAGATGCCGACGCGCTCACCCGCCACCAGACCCAGCCGACGCAGGCCCTCGGCCAGTCGGTCGACCTCGACGGCCAGCTGCGCCCAGCGCCAGCGCAGGCCCTGCTCGCGCCAGACCACTGCATCGCGCTGCGGCCAGCGCGCCACCGTCTCGGCCAGCAACGCCGGCAGGGTCAGGACAGACAGCGGCCCGGTGCGTTCGCCCCGCACATGGGACAGACCATCGCCGGGGCCGATGCCGAGAGAACCAGACATGAAGCGTCACTCCTTGCTGAGCTGTTCTCAGTCTTCCTGAGATTGATCTGATTTTTGAGCTTGACTCATTTTCATTTTGCGTCATTTCCTTTTCTTTTATCCTCGGGTGAACCCGGGTTGATCCTTGATTGATCCCCTCAAGAATTGAGCAATGCTCATTTGCATGGGCCTGCCGACCCTGCCGCTGCCGGACAATGCCACCCATGAGCACCCGAACCGCCCCCCTTCCTGACGACGCCAGCGGCCTGACCCGATCGCCGCAGCGCCGCAGCCCGGCCAGCGCCAAGTCCGAGCAGCGCATCCGCGACCTGCTGCGCGTCGGCCGCGAGGTCTTCGCCGAGAAGGGCTACGAGCGCGCCACCACCACCGAGATCGCGCAGCGCCTGGGCATCAGCGAGGCCACCGTCTTCACCTACTTCCGCGGCAAGCGCGAGCTGTGCGTGCGCGTCATCGAGGACTGGTACGACGAGATCGTCACGGCGATGGAGGCCGGCCAGCCCCGCGAGGCGCCGGCGCGCGCGCAGCTCGACCATCTGGTGCGCACGCATCTGCGACTGTTCCTGATCCAGGGCACCGGGCTGTGCGCGCTGGTGCTCTCCGAGGGCCGCTCCAAGGGCCAGGCGCTCGGCGAGAGCTTCCTGCCGCTGCAGAAGCGCTACACCGCACCGCTGATGGAGCTGCTCGCGCGCGGCCAGGCCCGCGGCGAGATCCGCGCCGACATGCCGCTGCGGCTGCTGCGCTCGCTGGTGCTCGGACCGATGGAGCACATCCTGTGGGAAGTGATCGCGCAGGACCGCCCGGTCGACCTCGATGCGGTCGCCAACGATCTGGTCGAGGTGCTGTGGTCGGCGCTGCGCGCGCCCGAGACCGAGCTGGCGGCGCTGCGCCGGCTGCGCGACGAGGTCGACCAGGCGCTGCGCCACAGCCGCTCGGCTTGATCCGGCGCTACGTGGAACCCACGACAGACGGGCTGGCTTCGGCGCCTAGACTGGTGAAAACCCTGTCAAGGTAAACCCGAAGAAAGACCCCGATGACAAGCACTTCGTCCACAGCGGCCAAGGCGCCGCTCTACCGATCCCTCTATGTCCAGGTGCTGGCCGCGATCGCGCTCGGCATCGCGCTGGGCCACTTCGCGCCGGCGCTGGGCGAGCAGATGAAGCCGCTGGGCGACGGCTTCATCAAGCTGATCAAGATGATCATCGCGCCGATCATCTTCTGCACCGTCGTGCTGGGCATCGCCGGCATGGACGACATGAAGAAGGTCGGCCGCACCGGCGGCCTGGCGCTGCTCTACTTCGAGGTCGTCTCGACGGTGGCGCTGGTCATCGGCCTGGTGATCGTCAACCTGGTGCAGCCGGGCGCCGGCATGCATGTGGACCCGAACTCGCTCGACACCAAGGGCATCGCCGCCTATGTCGAGCCGGGCAAGATGAAGGGCACGGTCGACTTCCTGCTCGCCATCATTCCGTCGAGCGTGGTGGACGCCTTCGCCAAGGGCGACATCCTGCAGGTGCTGCTGTTCTCGGTGATGTTCGGCTTCGGGCTGCAGAAGTTCGGTGGCCGGCGCAACATCGTCTTCACCTTCATCGACAAGTTCTCGCACGTGCTGTTCGCCATCGTGGGCATCATCATGAAGGTCGCCCCGATCGGCGCCTTCGGCGCGATGGCCTTCACCATCGGCAAGTACGGCGTG
>JBJOPV010000281.1:0-4887 GCA_046050625.1 Pseudomonadota bacterium | reverse complement strand
CCCGATGGCCCAGTTTCCCCAGGGCTTGCGCCAGATCGAATCCCGCTGCAACGCCGGCGAGCGCCGCGTGCTCGACCAGCTGCGCCAGTGCCTCGACGACCAGCACCTCGTCTGGCATGACCTGCCGGTCGGCGAGGCCGCGCGCCAGCCCGACTTCATCGTGCTCGGCCCCGGCCTGGGGCTGCTGCTGCTCGAGGTCAAGGACTGGAAGCTCGCGACGATCCGCCAGGCCACGCCCGACCGGGTCGAGCTGGCCACCGCCAGCGGCCCGGTGATGACCGCGCATCCGCTGCGCCAGGTGCGCGACCACGCGATGGCGCTGGCCGACGCGCTGCAGCGCGACCCCGCGCTGGTGCACGACGAGGGCCCGCACCGCGGCCGGCTGGCGCTGCGCTACGGCTGGGGCGCGGTGATGTCGAACCTGCGCCGGGCTGAGGTCGCCGCGCTGCCCGGCTTCGACGCGGTCTTCCCGCCCGCGCGCACGCTGCTGCGCGACGACCTCGACGACAGCGTCGACCCGGAGGCCTTCGTGCAGCGCCTCTCCGGTCTGTTCACCGTCGACATGGCGCAGCGGCTGACGCCGGCGCAGCGCGAACGCATCCGCTGGCACCTGTTCCCCGAGCTGCGGCTGGGCGCACCGGTGCCCGTGCCGCCGGCCAAGGACAACGCCGAACGGCCGGCCCCGCGGCCTGACGAGGTGCCCGACCTGCTGCAGGTGATGGATCTGCAGCAGGAGCAGGTCGCGCGCACGCTGGGCGAGGGCCACCGGGTCATCCACGGCGTGGCCGGCTCGGGCAAGACGATGATCCTGGTGCACCGCGCCCGGCTGCTCGCGCACGAGGCCGAGCCGGCGCGCCCGGTGCTGGTGCTCTGCTACAACCGCGCGCTGGCCGACCGCATCGAGGCGCTGATCGCCCCCGACGAGGCCCTGCGCCCACGGCTGCAGGTGCGCACCTTCCACGGCTGGTGCGCCGAGCTGGCGCGGCGCCACCGCATCGCGGTGCCCGCTGCGCCCGAGGGCCGGGAAGACACGGACGCGCCGACGCGGCTGGCCCAGGCGGTGATCGCCGCGGCCGACGCCGGTCAGGTGCCGCTGGGCGGTCACCACGCGGTGCTGATCGACGAGGCGCACGACTTCGAGGACGACTGGCTGCGCCTGGCCGCGGCGATGAGCGATCCGGCCGCACGCCGGCTGCTGGTGCTCTACGACGACGCGCAGTCGATCTACCAGCGCCTGCGCCAGCGCCGGCGCTTCAGCTTCACCAGCGTCGGCATCCAGGCGCGCGGCCGCACCAGCGTGCTGCGGCTGAACTACCGCAACACCGCCGAGGTGCTCGGACTGGCGCTGCGCTTCGCGCGCGGCCTGCTGCCCGAACGCGGCCGCGACCGCGAGGCCGGCCGTGGCGACGAGGACGGCGTCACCGGCGTGGCGCCGAGCAGCTCCGGCCGGCGCGGCCCGCGCCCGGTGCTGATCCGTGCCCGCAACGAGCATGAGGAGGCCGAGCTGCTGGCCGCGCGCATTGCCGACGCGGTGGCCGCCGGCACCGCTGCCAGCGAGATCGCGGTGCTGTGCCGCACCCGGGCGCAGATGGCGCCGATCGCCGAGGCGCTGGCGCGGCGCGGCCTGCCACTGCAGTCGATGGGCAGCGCCGGCTTCCAGCATTTCGACTGGAGCCAAGCCGGCATCCGGCTGGTCACGCTGCACAGCGCCAAGGGGCTGGAGTTCGCGCATGTGCATGTCGCCGGCCTGCAGCGCCTGCCCTGGCGCGACGAGACGCTGGAGGACGCGGTGCGGCTGATCTATGTCGCGATGACCCGCGCCACGCAGTCGCTGGTGCTGTCGTGCTGCGGCAGCTCGCCGGTGGTGGCGCGGCTGCAGGCGGCGCTGCAGGAGCAGGGACTAGAGCCTGCACTCCAATGATTGCTGCACCGCAGCAAAGTTCTTGCATCCCGAACCGGGAGGTCTCTATACTGAAGCCATGCTGCAGTGCAGCAAAAATTTCTTCAGTTCTCATCCTCGCGGAGCCCGACCATGTCCCTGACGCCCGAACAAATCGCCGCTGCCAACAAGGCCAACCTCGAAGCGCTGGTGTCGCTGACCCACAAGGCCTTCGAGAGCATCGAGAAGCTGGTCGAGCTGAACATGCAGGCCGCGCGCAGCACGCTGGAAGAGAACGCGGCGCACGCCAAGGCGGTCCTGTCGGTCAAGGGCCCGCAGGAGCTGGCCGCGCTGCAGACCGAATACGTCAAGCCGGCCCAGGAAAAGGCGCTGGCCTATGGCCGCCAGGTCTATGACATCGCCGCCTCGACCCAGGCCGAAGTGAGCAAGATGGCCGAGGCCCAGCTGGCCACCGCCAAGGAAAAGTTCACCGAGCTGGTCGACCAGGCTGCCGAGAAGGCCCCGAAGGGCAGCGAGAGCGCCGTCGCCGCCGTCAAGACCGCGATGGCCAATGCCGACGCCGCCTTCGAGAGCGTGCAGAAGGCCGCCCGCCAGGCCGTCTCGCTGGCCGAGACCAATCTGAAGACCCTGAGCGAAACCGCCGCCAAGGCCACTGGCCGCCGCTGAGCCGCGCTCCGTACCGCTTGTCTCCTCGGTACCTCTTCGGTACCGTTCCATGCCCGACCCGATGACGGTCGGGCTTTTTTTGGCGGCTTCAGTCCCCGCCCGGCACCGGCAGCGCCAGCCCGAGCTTCAGCGGCTCGATGACCACCTGCGTGGTGATGCGACCGATCTGCGGCACCTGCGCCATCCACCGCGCGCAAAGCCGGTCATAGGCGGGCAGGTCGGCCACGCGCAGGATCACCACCAGGTCGTTGTCGCCGGTGGTGCTGTAGGCCTGCTGCACTGCGGGCTCAGGTGCCAGGAGCGCGCGCAGCTGCGCCAGCGCCGCGTAGTGTTCGCGCTCGAGGCCGATGCCGGCGATCAGCGTGAGGCCCGCGCCCAGCGCGGCCGGATCGAGCACCGCGACCTCGGCGCGGATCACGCCGCGCTCGCGCAGACGCCGCAGCCGGCGCTGCACCGCCGAGGCCGACAGGCCGATCTCGGCGGCGATCGACTCGGCCGGGCGGTGGCAGTCCTGCTGCACCCGCGCGAGGATGCGGCGGTCGAAGGCGTCGAGCGCAGGACCGGGCTCGGCGGCGCTCAGGTCATCGGAATCGGACATGGAGCCGCAGTCTAGCGGCGCGCGGCCGCGCCAAGATGCCGCGCCGCCGCGCCGCGGCCCCGGCGGATGCGGCCGGCCGGCGCCTCACCGCCGCGAGACTGACGGGCATGAACGCCCCCACCGACGCCCTGGCCACGCTGGCGCTGCACGCCGGCCTGCAGATCGACCCGAGCACCGGCGCGATCGCGCCCGGCCTGTGCGCCTCGGTCAACCATCGGGTGACGCCGGGCGAGGCGGCGTTCTCGGCCGAGGGCGTCGAGGATCTGGCGCAGCTGCCCTTCATGTACGCGCGCTGGACCAACCCGACGGTGCGCCAGCTCGAACAGCGCCTGGCCGCGCTGGAGGGCGGTGAGGACGCGCTGGCCACCGCCTCCGGCGTGGCCGCGATCGCCGCGGTCTGGCTGTCGCTGCTGCGCGCGGGCGACCACCTGATCGTCAGCGACGTCTGCTACGCCGGCGCCCGCGAGCTGGCCTCGCGCATGCTGCCGGACTTCGGCATCGAGGTCAGCGCCGTCAACCTCGCCGACCCGGCGGCGCTGGAGGCCGCACTGCGCCCGAACACCCGCTGGGTCCATGCCGAGACGCCCTGCAACCCGCTGCTGCGCCTGACCGACCTGCGCGCGCTGGCCGCGCGGGTGCATGCGCACGGCGCGCGGCTGTCGGTGGACTCGACGCTGGCCACGCCGGTGGTGAGCCAGCCGCTGGCGCTGGGCGCCGATCTGGTCATCCACTCGCTGACCAAGTTCATCAACGGCCACGGCGACGCGCTGGGCGGCGCGGTGATCGGGCCGCGCGCGCTGATCGCGCAGCTGCGCGCCCGCGCCGGCGTGCACCTGGGCGCAGCGCTGTCGGCGCAGGCGGCGTGGCTGATCCTGCGCGGCATCGACACGCTGGACGTGCGGCTGCGCCGCGCCTGCGACAGCGCCGGGCGCCTCGCGCGCTGGCTGCAGACGCACCCCCAGGTCGAGGCGGTCGTCTGGCCGGGGCTGGAGAGCCACCCGCAGCACGCGCTGGCGCAGCAGCAGATGCCGCTGGGCGGCGCGGTGCTGACCTTCCGCACCGCGCGGCCGCAGGCGATGGCGCGCCAGCTCGCCGCGCGGCTGCGCTGGGTGCACTACGCCTTCTCGCTCGGCCACCAGCGTAGCCTGGTCGTGCTGCTCGACACCGCGGCGATGATGGAAAGCTCCTACGATCTGCACGGCGAGGCGCTGGCCGACTACCGGCGCTGGGCCGGCGACGGCCTCTTCCGCCTGAGCGTCGGCCTGGAGCACCCGGACGACCTGATCGCCGACCTCGACCAGGCGCTGAGCACGCCCCTCGACACCGAATGAATCCCGCCATGACCTCGCCCCTGCCCCCGACGCTGCCCGCCGCCGATCCGATCGCCCACTGGCTGGCGCAGCGCCCGCACCTGATCCTCGACGGCGCGCTGGCCACCGAGCTGGAGCGCCGCGGCGCCGACCTGCGCGACGCGCTGTGGTCGGCGCGGCTGCTGATCGAGCAGCCCGAGCTGATCCGCGCGGTCCACCTCGACTACTTCCGCGCCGGCGCCGATGTCGCCACCAGCGCCAGCTACCAGGCCACCTTCGAGGGCTTCGCCCGGCGCGGCCTGGACGCGGAGGCCGCCGCCGCGCTGATGCGCCGCTCGGTCGAACTGGCGCAAGAGGCCCGCGCACAGTGGCTGCGCGAGCGCCCGGGCGACGACCGGCGCCCGGCGCCGCTG
>JBJOPV010000280.1:0-4889 GCA_046050625.1 Pseudomonadota bacterium | reverse complement strand
CGCGCGGCATCACCCACCAGTCGAGGAAGTCGCTGCGCGGCGACAGCTCGATCTGGTCGTAGCCGAGTTCGGCCACGGCCGCCGGCAGCTCGGTCAGCGGCAGGTGCCGGATCATGTAGGGGTCGAGGGCGATCTTCATGGGCGGGTCTCCGAAAAGTTCACAACGAGAAAGCGAGGAGGGGGGACGGGGCGGCACCGTGCGCCGCAGGCGCCAGGCCGATCAGCGCCAGGGCCTGGGCCAGCACGAGCAGCCCGACCGGCAGGCGCCGGCCCAGCAGGTCGCCGCCGGGGGCGATCAGCGCGACATCGGCCATCCGGGTCAGGGGGCAGAACGGGTCGTCGCTCAGCGCGATCAGCCGGGCGCCCCGGTCGAGGGCCAGCCGGGCCGCTTCCAGCGTCTCACGCGCGCAAGGCTGGCAGGCGACGGCGATCATCAGGTCGCCCGGGCGCAGGCCACGCAGCTGGCCGAGCTGCATGCCCCCGAGCTGATCGACCAGCCGCACCGGCGTGTCGCCCTGCTGCAGCCCCTGGTTCAGGCTGGCCGCGATCGCGAAGGCCGGGCCGCTGCCCAGCAGCCAGAGCGCGGGTGCGGCCACCATCAGCGCGGTGGCGGCCTCCAGATCCGGGCCGCGCACGTCCTGGCGCAGCCGCTCCAGGGCCTGCAGGCTGGCCCCGACCGCCGCTTCGACCAGATCGGTCGCGCCGATGGGGCCGATGGGGCGGAACGGGCCGAGGCGCGCCCCGCGCACGCTCTCGCCGGCGCGGGGCGGCCGGACCGTGGCGCGGAACTGCTCGCGCAGGTCCTGGTAGCCGCCGAAGCCCAGCCGCTTGGCAAAGCGCACCACGGCCGAGGGATGGACGCCGCACTGCTGCGCCACCTCGCGGATGCCCTGCTGCCCGAGCGTGCGGTGGTGCTGCTCGACATGCTGGGCGATGCGGCGCAGCTGCTCGCTCAGCGCAGGAAACTCGCGGCGGATGTGGCGCAGGAGCGCGTCGATGCGCTCCTGCGCCGCCGCGTCGGACAGCATGAACGTCAGCGAGGACATGGCGCGATGACGGCGAAGCGGCGGCGGCCCAAGCGATCAGTACCTGGCGACGTTGTCCTTCGTGATCGACTCGAAGGGCACCAGCACATCGGTGGGCGCGGCCTTGCCGGCCTTCAGCTCGGTCAGCACCTTGAACGCGCCCTGCGCCTGCGCCTGGCCGTTCTGCAGCACCGACTGCGCCATCTCGCCCGCCTTGATCGCCGCCTTGGCATCGGCCGTGCCGTCGATGCCCGAGATCAACACGCCCTTGCGGCCGGCGGTCTTGAGCGCCTGCAGCGCGCCCAGCGCCATCTGGTCATTGGCGGCGACGATGGCGTCGAACTTCGGATGGCGCTGCACCCAGTCCTCGGTGATCTTCATGCCCTCGGCGCGGCCGTAGTTGCCCGACAGCGACGACAGCACGGTCACGTCCTTGCGCGCCTTCAGCGCGGCCATGAAGCCCTGCTCGCGCTCCATCGAGTGGTACAGGCCCGGCGTGCCCTGCAGGTACATCACCTTGGCGCCCTGCGGCAGCGCCTTGACCATGAACTCGCCCTGCATGCGCCCGGCGTCCAGGTTCTTCGAGCCGACGAAGGTCGACTTGCCACCCTTGGCCTGGATGTTGAGCGTCACCACCGGGATGCCGGCCTTGTTGGCGCGCTCGATGCCCGGGGTGATGCCCTCGTAGTCCACCGGCACCACGACGATGGCCTTGACCTTCTGCGCGATGAAGTTGTCGATCTGGTCGAGCTGGCGGGCGATGTCGTTGTTGGCGTCGGTGAACTTCACGTCGATGTCGGCATCGGTCCGGGCGGCCTCGATGAAGGCCTTGCGGACCATGTTGGGGAAGAAGTCCGCGTCGGCGATGTTGGTGTAGCCGACAGCGAACTTGGCCGCCATCGCGCTGGCCGGGGCCAGCGAGCAGGCCAGCGCGACGGCGCCCAGGGCCAGGCCGAAGCGGCGGCGGGTGGAAGATGCGTTCATGACAAGTCTCCTTTGATGTGATTGCAGGGCGAGGACAGGCCACGGGCACGCCTGACGCGGCCCGGACCGAGGGGAAAACAGGGAAGGGGGAAGGGGAAGAGGAAGGGCCGGCTGCGGCGCGGCGCGCGTCAGCCGCGGCGCGGGCTGCCCGCGCTCTTGGTCTTGACATCCAGGATCACCGCCACGGCGATGATCAGACCCTTGACCACCTGCTGCCAGTACGAGCTGACGTTCATCAGGTTGAGCAGGTTGTTGATGACGCCGATGATCAGCGAGCCGATCAGCGTGCCGGTGAGGGTGCCGCTGCCGCCCATCAGGCTGGTGCCGCCCACGACGACGGCGGTGATGGCGTCGAATTCATACGCCACGCCGGCGGCAGGCTGGCCGGAGTTGATGCGCGACATCAGCACGATGCCGGCGATCGACACCAGCACGCCGTTGAGCACGAAGGCGCGGCGCACGATGCGGTCGGTGTCGATCCCTGAGGCGACGGCCGCACGCGGATTGCCCCCGGTGGCGTAGACATGGCGACCGAAGCGGGTGCGGTTGAGCAGCACCCAGGCCAGCACCGCCACCACCGCCAGGATCAGCACCGAGATCGGCACCGGCCCGAGGTCACCCTGGCCGATGATGCGGAAGTCCTCGCCAAGGCCGCTGACGGGCAGGCCGCCGGTGTAGAGCAGCACGATGCCGCGCGCCACCGTCATCATCGCCAGCGTCAGGATGAAGGACGGGATGCGGAAATGGGTGATGACCCAGCCGTTGATCGCCCCGGTCAGCAGCCCGACCCCCAGGCCGGAAGCGACCGCCAGCCCCAGGTGGCCGGTCTCGGCCATCACGCTGGCGCAGACCGTGCCCGCCAGGGCCAGCACCGAGCCCAGCGAGACATCGATGTGCCCCAGGATGATGATGAAGGTCACCCCGCAGGCCAGCAGGCTGATGACCACCACCTGGCGCAGCACGTTGGTCAGGTTGCCCACCGTCAGGAAGGTCTCGCTCAGCACCGAGGCCAGCACGCACAGGCCGAAGAAGATCAGCACGGTGCCGTAGCGGCGGTAGATCTCCGAGAAAGACGGATGCCGTGTGCGGAAGCTGCCGCTCCATTCGGCGAAGGTGTCGAGGGTTCGGTTCATTGTCTCGCTCCGGTGGCCAGGGCCATGATGTTTTCCTGTGTCGCGGCGTGGCGCGGCAGCTCGCCGCTCACGCGTCCTTCCCGCATCACGATCACCCGGTCGCTCATGCCGAGCACCTCCGGCAGCTCCGAGCTGATCATGATGATCGCCAGCCCCTGGCGGGCGAACTGGGTCATGAGGCGGTGGATCTCCGACTTCGAGCCCACGTCGATGCCGCGGGTCGGCTCGTCGAGGATCAGCACCTTCAGGTCGCCCAGCAGCCACTTGGCCAGCACGATCTTCTGCTGGTTGCCGCCGCTGAGCGTGCCGGCCCCGGTGTCGAGGCTGGCGGTCTTGATGCGCAGCATCTGGCGCATGCGCTCGGCCTCAATCTGCTCCTGCGCCAGGTCGAGCAGGCCGCCAGAGACGAAGCGCTCCAGCCGCGCCAGCGAGATGTTTTCGCCCACCGAGCGGCACAGCACCAGGCCTTCGGCCTTGCGGTCCTCCGACACCATGGCGATGCCCAGACCGATCGCGTCGGCCGGCCGGCCGATGGCGACCGGCCGGCCCCCGAGGCGGATCTCGCCCGCGTCCAGCCGGTCCAGGCCGAACAGGGTGCGGACCACTTCGGTGCGGCCCGCGCCGATCAGCCCGGCCAGGCCGAGGATCTCGCCGGCGCGCACCTGCAGGCTCACGTCCTCGAAGACGCCGCGCCGGCTCAGGCCGCGCGCCTCCAGCACCACCTCGCCGATCGGCACCTCCTCCTTGGGGAAGATCGCGGTGATGCTGCGCCCGACCATCAGCGCGATCAGCCGCTGCTCGTCGTAGTCGGCGGCCGGGCCGGACTCGACCTGCTGGCCGTCGCGGATCACCGTGATGTCGTCGGCGATGCGGGCGATCTCGTCCATCTTGTGCGAGATGTAGATGATCGCCACGCCGCGCGCCTTCAGGTCCTCGATCTGGCGGAACAGCATCTCGACCTCGGTGTCGCTGATCGCCGAGGTCGGCTCGTCCATGATGATCAGCGCGGCCTGGCGCGAGATCGCCTTGGCGATCTCGACGAGCTGCATGCCGGCGATGCTGAGCTCGCCCATGCGGGTGCCCGGCGCGTACTTCAGGCCCAGGCGATCGAAGAGCTGCTGCGTCTGCTGCTGCATCGCCAGGAAATCGACGAAGGGACGCATCAGGCCCGTGCCCATCGGCTCGCGGCCGAGGAAGATGTTCTCCGCCACGCTCAGCTCGGGCACCGGGCTGAGCTCCTGGTGAATCATGGCGATGCCGCGCTCCAGCGCGGCGCGGGTGCCGCCGCCATCGAGCCGGTCGCCGCGGAACCAGATCTCGCCCGCGTCGATCGCATGCTCGCCGCTGAGGATCTTCATCAGCGTCGACTTGCCCGCGCCGTTCTCGCCCACGAGCACATGCACCGTGCCCGCGCGCACCTTGAGGCTGACGCCGTCGAGCGCCTTGACGCCGGGGAAGGACTTGCAGATGCCCTTCATCTCCAGCACGGGCCCGGCGGCCACGGCCGTCTCCTTGTCCATCGTGTGTCTCCTCCTGTCATCCCGGTCGCGGCCCCAGGGCGCGCGACCGGTGGGGGCGGTCAGCGGCTGATCGTCTGCTTGAGCGCATCGACCGAGGTCAGCACGCCGGCCTCGATGGACATCGTCAGGTCCTCCATCTCCAGCGAGACGTGGCCGTCGTAGCCGCCCATGCGGCAGACCGAGAAGAACTCCTTCCACCACTGCAGGTCCTGGCCGCAGCCGACCGC
>JBJOPV010000279.1:0-4900 GCA_046050625.1 Pseudomonadota bacterium | reverse complement strand
GGCGGCAGCATGGTCATGATCGCCAGCAAGAACGGCATGGTCGCCAGCAACCAGGCCACCGCCTACTGCGCCGCCAAGGCCGCCGAGATCCAGCTCAGCCGCAGCTTCGCGCTGGAAGGCGCACCGCTGGGCATCCGCAGCAACGTGGTGAACCCGGACGCGGTGATCCGCGGCTCGAAGATCTGGACCGGCAAGTGGAGCGAGGAACGCGCCGCCGCCAACAAGATCGACGAGGGCGACCTCGAAGCCTTCTACCGCGACCGCTCGATGCTCAAGCGCAGCGTCTTCCCCGAAGACATCGCCGAGGCCACCTACTTCTTCGCCGCCGAACACCTCAGCGCCAAGAGCACCGGCAACATCCTCAACGTGGACGCCGGCAACCTCGCCGCCTTCACGCGCTGAACCCGGCAGCCTCCGGACAAGGAACCGCCATGAGCACCCTGATCGACCCCGGCGTGATCGCCGCGCACAACGCGCCGCTGCTGCGCCACCTGACCAACGACTACGCGCACCTGGGGGAACAACTCGCCCGGCGCGGCGTGGACATCGAGACCATCCGCGCCCAGGTCGCCGCCTTCGGCGTGGCGATCCCGAGCTGGGGCGTGGGCACCGGCGGCACGCGCTTCGCCCGCTTCCCCGGCCCGGGCGAGCCGCGCCACGTCTTCGACAAGCTGCAGGACTGCGGCGTGATCCAGCAGCTCGCCCGCGCCACGCCGACCGTCTCGCTGCACATCCCCTGGGACAAGTGCAGCGACTGGTCGGAGCTGCGCCAGGCGGCGGCCGGTCACGGGCTGGCGTTCGACGCGATGAACTCCAACACCTTCTCCGACCAGAAGGGCCAGGCGCACAGCTACAAGTTCGGCAGCCTCACGCACACCGACGCCGCCACCCGTGCCCAGGCGGTCGAGCACAACCTCGACTGCATCGCCATCGGCCAGCAGCTCGGCTCCAAGGCGCTGACGGTGTGGGTCGGCGACGGCAGCAATTTCCCCGGCCAGCAGCACTTCCGCCGCGCCTTCGACCGCTACCTGGAGAGCACGCGCCAGATCTACGCCGCGCTGCCCGACGACTGGCGGATGCTGCTGGAGCACAAGATCTGCGAGCCGGCGTTCTACAGCACGGTGATCCAGGACTGGGGCAGCAGCTACCTCGCGGCCAGCAGCCTCGGCCCGAAGGCGCAGTGCCTCGTCGATCTCGGCCACCACGCGCCGAACGTCAACATCGAGCTGATCGTGGCGCGCCTGATCGCGGCGGGCAAGCTCGCCGGCTTCCACTTCAACGACAGCAAGTACGGCGATGACGACCTCGACGCCGGCTCGGTGTCGCCGTACCGGCTGTTCCTGGTCTTCAACGAACTGGTGGCCGCCGCGCACGAAGGCGTGGCGTTCGATCCGGCCTACATGCTCGACCAGAGCCACAACGTCACCGACCCGATCGAGAGCCTGATGACCAGCGCGGTGCAGGTGCAGCGCAGCCTGGCGCAGGCGCTGCTGGTGGACCGCGCCGCGCTCGACGCCGCGCAGGACTGCAGCGACGCGCTGACGGCGACGCACCTGCTCAAGGCCGGCTTCCAGACCGACGTGACGCCGATCCTGCAGCGCGTGCGGCTGGACGCCGGTGGCGCGATCGACCCGGTCGGCGCCTACCGCGCCAGCGGCTACCGCCAGCGCATGGCCGAGGCCCGCCCGGCCGTGGCTGGCGGCTCCGGCGGCATCGTCTGAACCATCCGAATCCTTTCCCGAAGCTTCACCCCCGCGCCGCATCCTGCGGCGCCCACTGCGAAAGAGGAGACACCATGACCGTTCGAACCACCCCCTTCAAGCTCGTTGCCGCCGCCGCCCTGTCGGTCTGCCTGATCACGCCGGCGATGGCTGCCGACAAGATCGCCCTGGTCGTCAAGAGCCTGGGCAACGGCTTCTTCGACGCGGCCCACCAGGGCGCGCTCGAAGCCGCCAAGGAACTCAAGGACGTCGAGATCATCTACACCGGCCCGGCCAAGGCCACCGCCGAAGGCCAGATCGAGATCATCAACTCGCTGATCGCGCAGAACGTCAAGGCCATCGTCATCTCGGCGAACGACCCGGACGCGCTGGTGCCGTCGCTGAAAAAGGCGATGTCGCGCGGCATCAAGGTCATCTCCTTCGACTCGGGCGTGAAGAAGGAAGGCCGCCTGATGCAGCTGAACCCGTCGAACAGCGCGCTGATCGGCGAGAAGCTGGTCAAGATGAGCGAGCAAGTCGCGGGCAAGACGGGCGAGATCGCCGTGCTGTCGGCCACCGCGCAGGCGACCAACCAGAACATCTGGATCGCCGAGATGAAGAAGGTGCTGGCCCAGCCGGCCTACTCGGGGCTGAAGCTGGTCAGCGTCGTCTACGGCGATGACCAGACCGACAAGAGCTACCGCGAAGCGCAGGGCCTGTTCAAGAGCCACCCGAACCTGAAGGCCATCGTCGCCCCGACCACGGTCGGCATCGCCGCCGCCGCCAAGGCGGTGCAGGACGAGAACAAGGTCGGCCAGATCTTCGTGACCGGGCTGGGCCTGCCGTCCGAGATGGCGGGGCATGTGAAGAGCGGCGCGGTCAAGTCGTTCGCGATCTGGAACCCCATCGACCTCGGCTACTCGTCGATCCACGCCGTCCACGCCTTCATGAAGGGCAAGGCCAAGGGCGTGGCCGGCGAGAAGATCTCGCTGGGCCGTGTCGGCAGCGCGACCCTCGACGCCAACCTCGAAGGCGCGATGGCCGAGCCGTTCACCTACGACGCCAGCAACGTCGAGCAGTTCGCCAAGATCTTCTGATGCCCATGCCGACGCCCATGCTCACGCTGCGCGGAATCCACAAGCACTTCGGCCCGACCCACGCGCTCAAGGGCGTGGACCTGGACCTGGTGCCCGGCGAGGTGCTCGCGGTCATCGGCGAGAACGGCGCGGGCAAGTCCACGCTGGTCAAGACGCTGACCGGCGTTTACCAGCCCGATGCGGGCGAGATCCGCATCCAAGGCCAGACCCGGCGGTTTGCCCGCGCACAGGAGGCGCAGGCAGCGGGCATCGTCGCCGTGCACCAGGAAACCGTGATGTTCGAGGAGCTGACCGCCGCCGAGAACATCTTCATCGGCCGCCAGCCGATGCGCCTGCTCGGCGGCGTGCCGGGCCTGCGCGTGATCGACTGGGCGGCGATGAACCGCGAGGCGCAGGCGGTGCTCGACCAGGTGGGCGCCGGTTTTGCGGCCACCACGCCGGTGCGCGAGCTGAGCCTGGCGCAGCGGCACCTGATCGAGATCGCCCGCGCCCTGTCGCAGCAGGCCAGGGTCGTCATCCTCGACGAGCCGACCGCCGCGCTGTCGCAGGCCGAGATCCGCGATTTCTACGGTTTGGTGCGCGGCCTGAAGGCGCAGGGCGTGGCGGTGCTGTTCATCACGCACAAGTTCGACGAGATCTTCGCCGTGGCCGACCGCTACGTCGTGCTGCGCGACGGCGCTTCGGTCGGCAGCGGGCGCATCGCCGACGCCGACGAGCCGGCGCTGGTGAAGCTCATGGCCGGCCGCGCCATCGACCAGATCTATCCCGCCATCCCGCACCGGCCCGGCGAGGTCGTGCTGCAGGTGCGCGGCCTGACGCATCCGACCGAGTTCGCCGACCTGTCGTTCGAGCTGCGCCGGGGCGAGATCCTGGGCTTCTACGGGCTGGTGGGCGCCGGGCGCAGCGAGGCGATGCTGGCCTTGATGGGGCTGAACCCGTCGGCCAGTGGCGAGGTGCGCATCGGCGGCAGCGCCCTCGACATCCGCCAGCCGGCCGACGCCATCGCCGCCGGGCTGGCTTATGTGCCCGAGGAACGCCAGCGCCAGGGCGGCATCCTCCCATTTTCGGTGCGGCACAACATCAGCCTGGCCGCGCTGGCCGGGCCGCGCACCGGGCTGAGCGGCACGCTGTCGCGTGGCCCGTGGTTGTCGCCGCCGCGCGAGCAGTCGCTGGCGGCGGGCCTGATCGAGCGGCTGCGCATCAAGACCGAATCGCAGGACACGCCGCTGTCGGGCCTGTCGGGCGGCAACCAGCAGAAGGTGGTCATCGCCAAGTGGCTGGGGCTGAACCCGCGCATCGTCATCCTCGACGAGCCGACCAAGGGCATCGACGTGGGCGCCAAGCAGGCCGTCTACCAGCTCATCGCCGAGATGGTGGCCGAGGGGCTGGCGGTGGTGCTGGTGTCGTCGGAGCTGCCGGAGGTGATGCACCTGGCGCACCGGGTCGTTGTGATGCGGCGCGGGCGGCAGGTCGGCGAATTTGCCCAGGGGCAGGCGGATGCCGAGACGATCGTGGCCGCCGCTTCGGGTCTGAACCACGCGGTGACCGCATGACGAAACCCTCTCCCTCTCTCTCTCCTTTACCTTCTTTCACTTCCCCATTCTCCCTGCGCCGCGAATGGGTGCTGCTGGCGATCATCGCGGCCATCGCGCTGGCGGTCGGTGCGCGGGCGCCGGTGTTCCTGACCTGGCGCAACGCGCTCGACATCGGCAACGACTCGGCCATCCTCGCCATCCTGGTGATGGGGCAGATGCTGGTGCTGCTGACCCGGGGCGTGGACCTTTCGGTGGCGTCGAACCTGGCGCTGACGGGGATGCTGTGCGCGCTGGTCGGGCGGGCGTGGCCGGGGGTGCCGCTGGTGGGGCTGCTCGTGCTGGCCTGCGGGATCGGCGCGGCGCTGGGGGCGGTGAACGGCTGGCTGATCGTGCGCTTCAACCTGCCGTCGATCGTGGTCACGCTGGGCACGATGTCGGTCTACCGCGGCGCGATCTTCGTGGCCAGCGGCGGGGCGTGGGTGTCGGACCACCAGATCCACCCGCACATCAAGGGCCTGCCCCGCGAGACGCTGCTGGGGCTGCCGGTGCTGCTGTGGTTCGCGGCGGC
>JBJOPV010000278.1:0-4915 GCA_046050625.1 Pseudomonadota bacterium | reverse complement strand
GCCCGGCGAGACCTTCCTGGTCCAGGGCGGCACCAGTGGCATCGGCGTGACCGCGATCCAGCTGGCCAAGGCCTTCGGGGCCACGGTCATCGCCACCGCCGGCAGCGACGACAAGTGCGGGGCCTGCCTCGCGCTGGGCGCCGACCATGCGATCAACTACCGCACGGCCGACTTCCAGGCCGAGGCGCTGCGCCTGACCGGCGGTCGCGGCGTCGACGTCATTCTCGACATGGTTGCGGGTGACTATGTCGCGCGCGAGGTCGCCTGTCTGGCCGAGGACGGCCGCCTGGTCATCATCGCGGTGCAGGGCGGCACGAAGGCACAGTTCGACGCCGGCCTGGTGCTGCGCCGCCGGCTGACGGTGACGGGATCCACGCTGCGGCCGCGCTCGGTCGCCTTCAAGGGCGAAATCGCCGCTGCGCTGCGCTGCCAGGTCTGGCCGCTGCTGGTGTCGGGGCGTATCCGTCCGGTCATCCATGCGGTGCTGCCGGCGACCGAGGCCGCTGCCGCCCATGCGCTGATGGAGTCGAACCAGCATGTCGGCAAGATCATGCTGCGCTGGGACACGCTCCCCGCCTGAGGCATTCCGGATTTCTCAACTCGATATCGATAGGGACTGAAGATGACGACACGTCGCAAACTGGTGGTCGGCAACTGGAAGATGCACGGCAGCCATGCCGCCAACGCCGAGCTGCTGCAGGGCATCCTGGCCGCACGTCCGTTCGCTGCAGCTGATGTTGTGGTCTGTGCGCCGTTTCCTTACCTGTCCGAGGTGGCGGTGACGCTGGCCAACAGCAGCGTGGCCTGGGGTGCGCAGGACGTCTCGGCGCACGCCCAGGGTGCCTATACCGGCGAGGTCTCGGCGGCCATGCTGCAGGAGTTCGGCTGCCGTTTCGCGATCGTCGGCCACTCGGAGCGTCGTGCCTGCCACGGCGAGACCGACCAGCAGGTCGCGGACAAGGCTCAGGCGGCGCTCTCCAAGGGCTTGACGCCGATCGTCTGCGTCGGCGAAACGCTCGAGCAGCGCGAGGCTGGTGAGACCGAGGCGGTCGTCAAGCGCCAGCTTTCGGCGGTGATCCACACGCTGGGCCAGTGCATCGGCGAGATTGTCGTCGCCTACGAGCCCGTCTGGGCAATCGGCACCGGGCGCACTGCCTCGCCCGAGCAGGCGCAGGCGGTCCACGCTGTGCTGCGCGCCCAGCTGGCCGCAGCCACCCCGCGTGCAGCCGACATGAAGCTGCTCTATGGCGGCAGCGTCAAGCCGGACAACGCCGCGATTCTCTTTTCCCAGGCCGACATCGATGGCGGCCTGATCGGCGGTGCAGCGCTGAAGGCGGCGGATTTCGTCGCCATCGCGCGCGCTGCAGGCTGATGGCCGTGCACGGGGTACGGCTTCAGCGGTCTTTCTCGGAGTCTTCTTGATGCAAGTGATGATGAATATCGTGCTGCTGCTGCAGATGGCGGCGGCAGTGGCGATGATCGGGCTGGTGCTGGTCCAGCAGGGCAAGGGTGCCGACATGGGGGCTTCTTTCGGCGGCGGCGCCTCGGGCAGCCTGTTCGGTGCGACCGGCAGTGCCAATTTCCTGTCGCGCTCGACCGCGATTGCAGCGACCGTGTTTTTCGTGTGCACCTTGGCGCTGGCCTACTTCAGCAACCTGCGTCCGCAAGACTCTGGCAGCAGCATCCTGGACCGCGCCTCTGCGCCAGTGGCGGCCAGCGCGCCGGCCTCTGCTGCTCCGGCAGCCGCACAGATCCCGGGCCTGGTCGCGCCTGTGGCGTCTGAGCCGGCCTCGCGCTGAGCCGAATCCGTGTCGCGCTCGAGAGGGTGGCGGATTCATCAAAGTGGTGAATTCGATACACACTCTCGAGATCGCCACGGCAAGAGTGGCAGGGGCTTGAGATAAACCCTGAGCCGCGCTAGAATTCATGTCTGTGCTGAAGAGCAAACCTCAGGCAAATCAGTCGCAGCAACTGCAGGATAATCCCCCATCTTCTTGGAGGATCTTTCGGCAAGATCGTGAAGCACGATTAACAACCCGATGCCGTCGTGGTGAAATTGGTAGACACGCTATCTTGAGGGGGTAGTGGCGAAAGCTGTGCGAGTTCGAGTCTCGCCGACGGCACCATGAATCAAGTGACACGTGGATCGATTCCTCATGCGGCAATCGATCCGGCGCCCTGGCAAAGCACAGGGAACAGGTGGGCGCGCTGAGCATTTGGCAGGACACTCCAGTGTCTTCCATGACAGCGCGCTTTATTTTTGCCGCACGAGGATCTGCCGAGCCGACCGACATGAACCTGGAACAATATCTCCCCGTCATTCTGTTCATCCTCGTCGGCATCGGTGTCGGCGTTGCGCCCCAGATCCTCGGCGCGCTGCTCGGCCCACACCGTCCTGACCCGGCCAAGAACTCCCCCTACGAGTGCGGCTTCGAGGCCTTCGAGGATGCACGGATGAAGTTCGACGTGCGCTACTACCTCGTTGCGATCCTCTTCATCCTGTTCGATCTCGAGATCGCTTTCCTGTTCCCCTGGGCGGTGTCGCTGCGTGAAATCGGTGCGACAGGCTTCTGGGCGATGATGATCTTCCTGGGCATCCTGGTCGTCGGGTTTGTCTACGAATGGAAGAAGGGCGCCCTCGACTGGGAGTGAGTTTTCTCCCTGCCGGACAATCGATCGATCACCGCAAGAGCCACGGAAGAACACGATGGGCATTGAAGGCGTTTTGAAAGAAGGCTTCGTCACGACGAGTGTCGATGCTCTGATCAACTGGTCAAAGACTGGTTCCCTCTGGCCGATGACTTTCGGTCTGGCGTGCTGTGCCGTCGAGATGATGCATGCGGGTGCGTCCCGCTACGACATCGACCGCTTCGGCATGCTGTTCCGGCCCAGTCCGCGACAGTCTGACCTGATGATCGTGGCCGGCACGCTGTGCAACAAGATGGCACCAGCCCTGCGCAAGGTCTATGACCAGATGGCCGAGCCGCGCTGGGTGCTGTCGATGGGCTCCTGTGCCAATGGTGGCGGCTACTACCACTATAGCTATTCGGTGGTGCGGGGCTGCGATCGGGTCGTGCCGGTCGACGTCTATGTGCCGGGCTGTCCGCCGACCGCCGAGGCGCTGCTCTACGGCATCCTGCAGCTGCAGGCCAAGATCCGCCGCGAGAACACCATCGCCCGCTGATCGCCAAGGGAAATCGACATGACCCAGAAACTCGACACCCTGCAGGCCTCGCTCGGGCGCATTCTCGGCGATCGCGTGGCCAAGATGGTTCGCGCGCGCGGTGAGCTGACGATGACCGTCAAGGCGGGCGACTACTTTGCCGTCTGCAAGACGCTGCGCGATCATCCTGACCTGGCCTTCGAGCAGCTGATCGACCTGTGCGGCGTGGACTACAGCACCTACCGCGACGGCGAATACGACGGCCTGCGCTACGCAGTGGTCTCGCACCTGCTGTCTGTCAGCAAGAACTGGCGCCTGCGCATCAAGGTGTTCGCGACCGACGATGATTTTCCGGTCGTGGCCGCGGTCACTCCGCTGTGGACGGCCGCCAACTGGTTCGAACGCGAAGCTTTCGACATGTACGGCATCGTCTTCGAGGGTCATGAGGACCTGCGCCGCATCCTGACCGACTATGGCTTCATCGGTCATCCGATGCGCAAGGACTTCCCCGTGACGGGCCATGTCGAGATGCGCTACGACCCCGAGCAGAAGCGCGTGATCTATCAGCCCGTGACGATCGAGCCGCGCGAGATCACCCCGCGCGTCATCCGCGAAGACAACTACGGCGGTCTGCACTGAGCGGCGCGGCACCAGAGGTTTGAGCCATGGCTGAGATCAAGAACTACACCCTGAACTTTGGTCCGCAGCATCCTGCGGCCCACGGCGTGCTTCGCCTGGTGCTGGAGCTCGACGGCGAAGTCATCCAGCGCGCGGACCCGCACATCGGTCTGCTGCACCGCGCCACCGAGAAGCTGGCCGAGCACAAGACCTTCATCCAGTCGCTGCCGTACATGGACCGTCTCGACTATGTGTCGATGATGTGCAACGAGCATGCGTACTGCCTGGCGATCGAGAAGCTGCTGGGCATCGAGGTGCCGGAGCGTGCGCAGTACATCCGCGTGATGTTCAGCGAGATCACTCGCTTGCTGAACCATCTGCTGTGGCTGGGCTGCCACGGCATGGACTGCGGCGCGATGAACATGCTGATCTACTGCTTCCGCGAGCGGGAAGACCTGTTCGACCTGTACGAGGCGGTGTCGGGCGCACGCATGCATGCGGCCTATTTCCGTCCGGGCGGCGTCTACCGTGACCTGCCGGACTCGATGCCGCAGTACAAGCACAGCAAGATCCGCAACGCGAAGGCGATGGCCAAGCTCAACGAGAACCGCCAGGGCTCGATGCTTGACTTCATCGAGGACTTCGTTCGCCGTTTCCCGAAGCTGGTCGACGAGTACGAGACGCTGCTGACCGACAACCGCATCTGGAAGCAGCGCACCGTCGGCATTGGCGTGGTGAGCCCGGAGCGTGCGCTCAACCTGGGTCTGACCGGTGCGATGCTGCGCGGCTCTGGCATCGCGTGGGACCTGCGCAAGACGCAGCCCTACGATGTCTATGACCGCATGCAGTTCGACATCCCGGTGGGCGTCAACGGCGATACCTACGACCGCTACCTGGTCCGTGTCGAGGAGATGCGCCAGTCGAACCGCATCATCCAGCAGTGCGTGGACTGGCTGCGCAAGAACCCCGGCCCGGTCATCACCGACAACCACAAGGTGGCACCGCCCTCGCGCGTCGAGATGAAGACCTCGATGGAAGAGCTGATCCACCACTTCAAGCTCTTCTCCGAAGGCTTCCACGTCCCCGAGGGCGAGGCCTACGCGGCGGTCGAGCACCCGAAGGGCGAGTTCGGCA
>JBJOPV010000277.1:0-4922 GCA_046050625.1 Pseudomonadota bacterium | reverse complement strand
CGCCTGCTGGCACGCCCGACCGCTACACTGTCGCTGGAAGCGCAGCAGCGCAGGGAACTGAAACAAAAGCTCTTCGGCGACTGACCGCAGACGATGTTCCGGGGAGACGGCCGGAGTCCGCGCGAAGCGCCGTCAGCAGCGCCATCAGGCAACACACATGGCTGACTCCAAGGACTCCCCGAAAAGCGGGTTCTTCCGCAAGGTGGTGCGCTTCGCGCTCAACCCGACCACCGACTGGGCAGATCTGAACGGCAGCGAATCCGACTCCCGTCAGGACGACTACGCCCGCTCGGAACTCAAGGCGATGATCGAGCGCAAGCGCCGCAACGACTTCGTGCGCAAGCGCGAGTTCGATGCGCTGCGCCGCATCCGCCGCGAAGGCCTGACCGGCGACCGTCTGGCTGGCCTCGAGGGCCTGGAAGGCCTGTCCCACCTCGACGACTCCGAGGTGCGCAGCCACGACAGCTACGGCACCCGTCCCGACGGCGACGACGTCAAGGACAAGATCGACGCGATCGAGCGCCAGATGGTCGGCGAAGGTCTGACGCAGAAGCGCGGCGTCGCCGTCATGGGCCGGCCCGCGCCACCGCGCATCGAGTCGCGCTTCGACGCCACCACCGCGCCCCAGGTCATGGCCACCAGCCCGCACTTGTCGGATGCCTTCAAGCCGACGGCGCCGATGCAGATGGAATCGGTCCTCACCAGCGCCGCCGACAGCGGCGCGACCACCGCCAGCACGGGCCGCATCAGCGTGCACGGCCCGGGGGTGGAGGGCAGCGATCAGGTGCAGGTCTCCGAGCTGGCCCACGATCCCGACCTGGACGAAGCGGTGATCGCCTTTGCCAATGCCGACTTCGACCTGTGCGAGCGCTCGCTGCTGGCGCTGATCAGCCTGAGCGGGCCGCGGGCCCGGCATGCCGAGACCTGGCATGTGCTGTTCGACCACTACCGGGCCATCGGCAATCCGACCCGCTTCGATGCCGCCGCGCTCGATTACCAGGAGCGTTTCGGCATGTCGCCGCCGCAGTGGTTCTCGATCCCGCAGCTCGTCTCCGACGCGAAACGCCAGGACCCGCAGCATCCGGCCGGCAGTCCGGGCGCACCGGCCCAGATCGACGGCCAGCTCGGCTGGGTCAGCCCGGAGCGCCTCGAGGTCGATGCCGTCGGCCAGCTGCGCGCACAGCTGCTGCAAATGCCGCTGCCCTGGGTGCTGGACTGGCGGCTGCTGCGCCGCATCGAGCCCCAGGCCGCCGGCATGCTGCACCGGCTGCTGCACGAGTGGTCGGACGAGCCGATCGAGATGCGCTGGATCGGGGCCGATCGGATGCTGGCGGTACTGGCAGAGATGGCACCCAACGGCATGCGCGATGCCGATCCGGCCTTCTGGCTGCTGCGCATGGAGGCGCTGCGCCTGGCGCATCGCACCAACGACTTCGACCAGGCAGCGATCGATTACTGCATGACCTATGAGGTCTCTCCACCCTCCTGGATGCCAGCCCGCTGCAGCGTGCGGCTGTCGGATGCCTCCGGGCAGGTGGTGGTGGAGACGCCGACCACCGGCATCGCCGATGTCGCCACCAGCTTCATGGAGTCGCAGTCGCCCGACGAGGGCATGCTGGAGGTGGCCCAGGTCGAGCTCAACGGCCAGCTGCTCGGCGACATCAGCCGGCTGCTGCTGTCGATGGACGAGCAGATCGGCAAGTCGGCCATCATCCACATCTCCTGCGCACGACTGATGCGCATCGACTTCATCGCCGCCGGCGATCTGCTGAACTGGGTCATCAGCCGGCGTGGCGAAGGCCGTCATGTGACCTTCGTCGACGCACACCGGCTGGTGGCACTGTTCTTCGGCGCGATGGGCATCACCGAGAAGGCTCGCGTGGCCATCCGCCGCGACTGAGCCGATCGCCAGGGCCGCAAGCCGCCGCACCTGCCCTTGCAAGCGCGGCGGTCTGCCCCATCTCACTGCCCATCGTCCCCCAGAACTCCGGAATTTCCGAAGCGAGTCCACGCCCCATGTCCACCGAATCCTTTCACGGCACGACCATCGTCAGCGTGCGTCGCGGCAACACCGTGGCCATTGGCGGCGACGGCCAGGTCACGCTCGGCCACATCGTCGTCAAGTCCAGCGCGCGCAAGGTGCGCAAGCTCTACCGCGAGCAGGTGCTGGCCGGCTTCGCGGGCGCGACCGCCGACGCCTTCACGCTGTTCGAGCGCTTCGAGGCCAAGCTGGAGAAGCACCAGGGCCACCTGGTGCGCGCCGCCGTCGAGCTCACGCGCGACTGGCGCACCGACCGCGTGCTGCGCCGCCTCGAGGCCATGCTGGCGGTGGCCGACCGCAGCGCCTCGCTGATCATCACCGGCAACGGCGACGTGCTCGAGCCCGAGCACGGCATCGTGGCGATCGGCTCAGGGGGTGCCTATGCGCAGGCCGCCGCCCGCGCACTGCTGCAGCACACCGAGATGACGCCGGCCGAGGTGGTCAAGCGCTCGCTGGAGATCGCCGGCGACCTGTGCATCTACACCAACCAGTCCCACACCCTCGAGACCCTGGAATGAGCCGGAGCACCCCCATGAGCAGCGCCATGACCCCGCAGGAGATCGTCTCCGAGCTCGACCGCCACATCGTCGGCCAGCAAGGCGCCAAGCGCGCCGTGGCCATCGCGCTGCGCAACCGCTGGCGCCGCCAGCAGGTCGACGAGAAGCTCCGGCCCGAGATCACGCCGAAGAACATCCTGATGATCGGCCCGACCGGCGTCGGCAAGACCGAGATCGCCCGGCGCCTGGCCCGGCTGGCGGACGCGCCCTTCATCAAGGTCGAGGCCACCAAGTTCACCGAGGTAGGCTATGTCGGCAAGGACGTGGACACCATCATCCGCGACCTGGTGGAGAGCGCCGTCAAGCAGGAGCGCGAGCGCCAGGTGAAGCTGATGCGCCACCGCGCCGAGGACGCCGCCGAGGAGCGCATTCTCGACGTGCTGGTGCCGCCGCCGCGCCCGGCCGCCGCACCCGGCCTGGGTGGACTGGGCTTCGGCTTCGCTGAGCCGCCCGCGCCGGCACCGGCACCGGTCGACAGCACCGCGCGCCAGACCTTCCGCAAGCGCCTGCGCGAAGGCACGCTGGAGGACAAGCAGATCGAGATCGAAGTCGCCGAAGCGCGGCCGGCCGTCGAGATCATGGGCCCGGCGGGCATGGAGGACATGGCCGAGCAGCTCAAGGGCATGTTCTCGCAGCTCGGCCAGGGCAAGCGCAAGAGCCGCAAGCTCAGCATCGCCGAGGCCCGGCGCCTGCTCATCGACGAGGAGGCCCAGCGCCTGGTCAACGAGGAGGAGATCGTCACCCGCGCGCTGCACAACACCGAGCAGAACGGCATCGTCTTCATCGACGAGATCGACAAGGTCGCCAGCCGGGGCGAGGGCGGCGGCGGCGCCGATGTCTCGCGCCAGGGCGTGCAGCGCGACCTGCTGCCGCTGGTCGAAGGCACCACCGTGAAGACCAAGCACGGCATGGTGCGCACCGACCACATCCTGTTCATCGCCTCGGGAGCCTTCCACCTGTCGCGCCCGAGCGACCTGATCCCGGAGCTGCAGGGGCGCTTCCCGATCCGCGTCGAGCTGGGCTCGCTGAGCGTGGACGACTTCGAGGCGATTCTCAGCAGCACGCACGCCAGCCTGCTCAAGCAGTACCAGGCGCTGCTGGCCACCGAGGGTGTGACGCTCGACTTCCAGCCCGGCGCGATCCGGCGCATCGCCGAGATCGCGCACGGTGTCAACGAGCGCACCGAGAACATCGGCGCGCGCCGGCTCTCGACGGTGATGGAACGCCTGCTCGACGACATCTCCTTCGACGCACCACGGCGCAGCGGCGAGACGGTGTCGATCGAGGCCGCGCAGGTCGATGCGCGCCTGGGCGAGCTGGCCGGCAACGAGGATCTGTCTCGTTACATCCTCTGACAACCGGCGCGGTACCACCCTGAACAGGGGGAGGGGTCAACCCGACTGGGCCCAGGAGGGGCCGATATGATGAACCGGCCTTGCCCGGGTTCCGCCCGGAATCCACCCGGATGCGGGGCGATTTCATCATTTTCGACATGCCCTGCCCGATCGCTCCGGAACTCGAGACCGCCCTGGCCGCCGCCGACCTGCTCGGCCTGCCGGCGGCAGTGCTCGACCTGCACGGGCAGGTGCTGGCGGGCAGCGGACTGTCGCTCGAACCCACCGGCCGCGAGGGGCTGCTCGCGGCGCTGGCCGGCTTGCGCAGCGGTCCGCTCGAGCCCTTGCCGGCCGCAGCCGGGCGCTGGCTGCAGCTGGACCTGTCCTGGCCAGCGGGCCGCCAGGTCGGCCAAGCCTTGGTGCTGGTCCGCGAAGCGGGTGCGCCACACACCGCCGAGCCCGTCTTCCGCCGCGAGCGCGACCGCCTGTGCTGGCTGGCCGACAGCGCGCCGGTGCTGATGGCCTACTGCGAGAACGAGGCGCTGCGCTGCAGCTATGCCAACCGGGCCTTCGTGCAATCGCTGTGCCCGATCGCGTCCGAGCGGGGCCCGATCGGGCAGCCGCTGGCCGGTGCGGTCACCGCGGATCTGGCCGACTGGCTGCACGCCGCCACCGCGCAGCTCGAACGCGATGGCGAGGCGGTCTGCAGCGAGCAGTGGCTCACGCTGGCTGACGGCGCACTGATCTGGGCCGAGCTGACGCTGGCGCCGCATGTCGACGCACGCGGTCGCCGCCACGGTCTGTACCTGCTGGTCAGCGACCACAGCCGCCACCACCATGCCGAGCGCGCGCTGCTCGAGTCCGAGGAGCGGCTTGCGCGCTTCATGCAGGCCGGCGTCGAGGGCATCGTCTTTCACCGCGACGGCCACATCGTCGATGCCAATCCGGCGCTGTGCACGCTGATCGGCCAGTCGCTGCACGAGCTGCTGG
>JBJOPV010000276.1:0-4935 GCA_046050625.1 Pseudomonadota bacterium | reverse complement strand
AGCGGCGGCGGCCCGATCGGCGAGGACGATATCGCCGCCGTGCTGGCCGAGGTGGGCGGGCGCTCGTTCGCGGCGGAACTCGCGGCCTGGGTCCACGGCACGGACGATCTGCCCACGCAGACCCTGCTCGCCGCCCATGGCGCCGACTGGCAGCGCGACCGACCGCTGTTCGCCCAGCGCCTGGGCGCGCGGGTGAACGAGTCGCCGCAGGGCTTGAAGGTGCAGTCCGTGCAGCACGGCGGCGCGGCGGACCAGGCGGGGCTGTCGGCGGGCGACGAGCTGCTCGCGCTGGGCGACTGGCGCGTGGTGAAGCCGGAGGATCTGGCGCTCTACGGCGCGTTCGAGCAGCCGCAGCCGCTGCTGGTCAGCCGCGACCGGCGCCTGCTGCGGCTGACGTTGCCTGCGTCCACCGCCGAGGGCGCGGTGGCGCTGAGCTGGCAGGCCAAGCCCGCTGCGCGCGCGCGGCGGCTGCGTGCAGCATGGCTGGGCGCGCCCGGGGCCTGATGCGCACCCTGTGGCTCCGGTCCCGGTTGTGGTGGGGGCTGGTGCTGCTGGTCGTGCTGCTGCACGGGCTGGTCCTGGACGGACTCGGCGGCACGCTGGCGCAGGGCGAGCCTCCCGCACCATCGATCCACCGCATCGAGGCCACCTACACCCGCACCGTGGCGCAGTCCGCGGCCCCCGCCGGCCCGCCAGTCGCGCCACCGCCCCGGCGGGCACGCCCGGCTGCGGCCAAGCCCGCGCCCACGCCCGCGAGCGGCGCCGAGCCACCACCTGTCGAGATCGCGCTGTCCGACCCGGCCTCAGCGGCGTCCAGCTCCGGTGCTGACCTGGATGCTGCGCCCGGCTCGGTGGCCGCAGCAGCCTCCGCAACAGCGCTAGCGCCAGCGCCAGCACCTGCCAGTGCGGCCTCCGGGCCGGCGTTCACCTGGCCCGTCTCGACACGGCTGACCTATGCGCTGGACGGCTGGTACCAGGGCGAGGTCCGTGGCGACGCCCAGGTCGAATGGCTGCGCGATGGCGACCGCTACCAGGTCCACCTCGACGTCAGCATCGGCCCGCGCCTGGCGCCTCTGGTGGCTCGCCGCATGAGCAGCGAGGGCCGCATCACCCCGGACGGCCTGCGCCCGCAGCGTTACGAGCAGGCCACGCGCCAGATCATCGGCCGCAACCGGCTGGTGCAGATGCGCTTCCCGGACGAGCGCAGCGTGCAGCTGCAGGACGGGCGGCTCGCCGCGACCCGGGCCGACGTGCAGGACACGGCCAGCCAGTTCATCCAGATGGTCTACCTGTTTTCTGTGCGGCCGGCGCTGCGCGAGAAGGGCGGGCGCATCGAGTTCGACCTGGCGCTGCCGCACCGGGTGCGGCGCTGGGCCTACGAGGTGGGCGACACGCTGCCGACCATGACCCCGCTGGGCGAACTGGAAACCTTCCACGTCCGCCCCGTGCCGGTCCGCGACAGCATGGCCGAGACCGCCAGCGAGGCGGCCCGGTCTGGCGGCAGCATCCTCAGCACGCAGGTCTGGTATGCCCCGACCTTGCAGATGCTGCCCGTGCGCATCCGCATCGAGCAGGACGCCGAGACCTGGATCGATCTGCGCCTGTCCGAGCCGCCGAAGCAGTCGGGGCCGTGATCCTCGGGTCGGGGCGATATAGTGGCCGCGCACCCTGTGACCCCCTGCGATCCCGAACAACGGAGACCCCGATGACCCACGAAACCATCCTCGTCGAAACCCGCCCCGGCGCCACCGAACAGGCGCTGCGCTACGGCTGGATCACGCTGAACCGCCCCAAGGCCCTCAACGCGCTGAACGACACGCTGATGGACGAACTCGGCGCCGCGCTGCTGGCCTTCGATGCCGACGACGGCATCGCCTGCATCGTCGTGACCGGCAGCGAAAAAGCCTTCGCGGCGGGTGCGGACATCGCCATGATGCAGCCCTTCGATTTCCCGAACGCCTACCGCAAGGGCCTGATCTCGCGCAACTGGGACACCATCCGCCAGGTCCGCAAGCCGGTCATCGCGGCGGTGTCGGGCTTTGCGCTCGGCGGTGGCTGCGAAGTGGCGATGGCCTGTGATCTCATCCTCGCGGCCGACAACGCCAGGTTCGGCCAGCCCGAGATCAAGCTCGGCATCATCCCCGGCGCCGGCGGCACGCAGCGCCTGCCGCGCGCGGTGGGCAAGAGCAAGGCCATGGACCTGGCGCTGACCGGCCGCATGATGGACGCGGTCGAGGCCGAGCGCGCGGGGCTGGTGTCGCGGGTCGTGCCGCTGGCCGAGCTGCATGCCGAAGCCGACAAGGCCGCGCAGGCCATGTGCGGCTACTCGCTGCTGGCGCTGATGGCGACCAAGGAATGCGTGAACCGGGCCTACGAGGCGCCGTTGACGGAAGGGCTGCTGTTCGAGCGCCGGCTGTTCCATGCGCTGTTTTCCAGCGCGGACCAGAAGGAAGGCATGGGCGCGTTCCTGGAGAAACGCGCGCCGCAGTTCACGCACCGCTGAAGGCACGGGGATGCTGTGTCGCCTCGGTCCACCACGGTTGCGCTGGACGGCGCTGCTGCTGGCCGGGTGGGCGGGACTGGCCGGTGCCGCCGCACTCGACGCAGCGCAGGTCAGCGATGCGCTCATGGCCCACAACCGCTGGCGCGCCCGGGTCGGCGTGCCACCGCTGGTCTGGTCCGACGCGCTGGCACAGTCCTCGGCCCGCTGGGCGGCGCAGCTCGACCAGGACGGGCAATGCCGCATGGAGCACAGTGATGCCCCCGACCTGGGCGAGAACCTCTACTGGGCCAGCCCCATCCGCTGGAGCACCGGCCTGACCACGGTGCAGGAGGTCAGACCATCGTTTGTCGTCGATGTCTGGGGCCGCGAGTCGGCCGATTTCCAGTTCGAGGCCAATTCCTGTCTCCCGGGTCGTGCTTGTGGCCACTACACCCAGATCGTCTGGCGCACCACCCGTGAGGTCGGCTGTGCGCTGCGGGTGTGCGGGGCGAAGGACCAGGTGTGGGTGTGCCAGTACCGGCCGGCAGGCAACTACATCGGGCTGCGGCCGTACTGAGCGGGCACGCTTCGGCTGCGCCGGCTCAGGACTTGGCCGCCATCCGCTTCTCGATCTCCGCCGCCGGAATCGCGCCGGGCGCGCGCGTGCCGTCCTCGAAGACGATGGCAGGCGTGCCGGTGACCTTGTGCTTCTTCGCCAGCGCCGAGTTGCGCTCGATCGCCGTGGCATCGCATTGGCCCATCAGCCTGGCCGGCGCCGTGCCATCGATCATCCAGTCGCGCCAGACCTTGGTGTTGTCCTTGGCACACCAGATCGACCTGGATTTTTCCGGCGAGTCACCGCCCAGGATCGGGATCACGAAGGTGTAGACCGTCACGTCCTTCACATTGATCAGATCCTTTTCCAGCCGCTTGCAGTAGCCGCAGTTCGGGTCGGCGAAGACGGCGATCCTGCGTTTGCCGTTGCCGTTCTTCCAGACGATGGCGTCCTTGAGGGGCAGACTGGCGAAGTCGATCGCGGTCAGCTTGTCGACGCGCTCTTCGGTCAGGTTGCGGCGGGTGGCGGTGTCGATCATCACGCCCTGGAGCAAGTAGGTGCCCTTGGCGTCCGAATACATGATGTCTGTGCCGATGCGCACCTCCCAGATGCCAGGCATCGGCGTCTGGCGCACCTCGTCGATCTTGGGCAGATTGGCAAAACGCTCGGTCAGCGTCTTGCGGATCTCGGTCTCGTCGGCGCGGGCGGGAGCCGCCAGCAGGGTCAGGGCGGCCAGCGCGGCGGCGGTGAAAGTGGCGAGGCGCGGAGTCATGGTGCAGTGTCCTTGGTGCGGGAGTTCAGGCATCGAGCGCCCGGGAGGTCAGCCAGCGCTTGAGCGGCCCGAGATGATGGACCAGAGTCATGCCATGGTTGCGCAGTTCCTTCAACGGCGCTGAAGGCTGCGCAAAAAGGTGCAGCAATCCGTCGGTCAATCCGCTCATCGCCCGGGTCGGGGCGCTGCGTTCGCGGGCGTAGCGGCGCAGCGTGCGTTCGTCGCCGAGCGATTTCCAGGGCATGGTGCGTCGGGCATCGACCAGCACCCGTGCCAGCGCCCGCACATCCGCCAGTCCCAGGTTCAGGCCCTGCCCGGCCAGTGGGTGGACCGCGTGCGCGGCATCGCCCAGCAGCACCCAGCCCGGCCCGCACCAGCGTTGCGCATGGCCGACCCGCAGCGGCCACGCGGCGCGTGGCGAACCCAGCCGCAGCGTGCCAGCCGCGCCGCCAGTGGCGTCGTTCAGCGCCGCCTCGAAATCGGCGTCCGACAGCGCCATCAGCCGCTCGGCCTCGGCCTGTGGCTGCGACCAGACGAGGCCGAAACCGTGGTCGATCTGCGGCCGGTCGAAGGGCAGCAGCGCCAGCACGTCCGGGTGGCGGAACCACTGCCAGGCCGTGCCGTGGTGCGGCGTGTCGCTGACGAGCCGGGCCGCGACGCCGTGGTGTCCGTAGGCAAAGGACTCGAAACCGGCGCCCAGCGCCTCGCGTGACGCGGAGTCCCTGCCTTCGCAGACGGCGGTGAGCTGCGCAGCGGCCGGTTGCGTCAGCCGCTGCACATGCGGCGCGTAGCGCACGGCCTCGCCGAGTGCCTGCTCCAGCGCGGCGGCGTCCACGATCCAGGCCAGCTCGCCGATGCCTTGCTGCCAGGCGCTGAACTCGATCGCACCGCCGCCGTCGCCGTGGATGCGCATGTCCTGCACGGCGGTGCGCGCGTCCTCGGGCAGCGCGTCCCACACGCGCAGGTCGCGCAGCAATGCCACCGAGCCTGCGTTCAGCGCGTAGGCGCGCACGTCCGGCGCGGCGTCCTTCTTCGGCAGCGCGCCCAGCAGGCCGACCCGCAATCCGTCGCGGGCCAGCGCCAGCGCCAGGCCCATGCCCACCGGGCCGCTGCCGCGGATCAGGA
>JBJOPV010000275.1:0-4957 GCA_046050625.1 Pseudomonadota bacterium | reverse complement strand
CAGCGCCGAGCCATGGGTGCGCGGCAAGACGCCCGTGCGGATCTCGATCGGGCGCACGGTGCGGGTGTCGCGGCCGTCGATGCGCGGCTCGCCGGCCAGGATCTGGCCACGCACGGTCTTGGCTTCCAGCTCGAACAGCAGGTTGTCGACCTCGACGCCGTCGAACTCGACGCCGGCGGCGCTCAGCGCGGTCTTGGTCTCGGCGTAGGCGGCGCGGCAGGCCTGGGTGCGGGCCTGCTTGGAGCGGATCTGGTAGGCGGCCTGGATCTTGGCCAGACCGAATTCCTCGACCTTGGCGATCAGCGGCTCGTTCTTGGTCGGCGGGGTCCACAGGCCGGCCTCGATCCAGTCCGGCTTGCCGGCGTCACGCACCAGCTCGTTGATCGCGGCGATCGCCACCTTGGCCTGGGCGTGACCGAAGCTCACGCCGCCCAGCATCACCTCTTCCGACAGCTGGTCGGCCTCGGACTCGACCATCAGCACGGCCGCCTCGGTGCCGGCAACCACCAAGTCCAGCTTGGAGGACTTCAGCTGCGCCGGGCCGGGGTTCAGCACGTACTCGCCGTTGACATAGCCCACGCGCGCGGCACCGACCGGGCCGTTGAACGGGATGCCCGAGATCGCCAGCGCGGCGCTCGATCCGATCAGCGCGGCGATGTCGGCCGAGACGTCCGGGTTCAGCGACAGCAGGTGGATGACGACGTGGACCTCGTTGTAGAAGCCCTCCGGGAACAGCGGGCGCAGCGGGCGGTCGATCAGGCGGCTGGTCAGCACTTCCAGCTCGGAGGGCTTGGCCTCGCGCTTGAAGAAGCTGCCCGGGATCTTGCCGGCGGCGTAGGTCTTCTCGATGTAGTCGACGGTCAGCGGGAAGAAGTCCTGGCCCGGCTTGGCATTCTTGGCGCCGACGACGGTGGCCAGCACCACGGTGTCGTCGATGTTGACGATGACGGCGCCCGAGGCCTGGCGAGAGACCTCGCCGGTTTCCAGCGTGACGGTGTGCTGGCCCCAGGTGAAGGTCTTGGTGACTTTGTTGAACATGGACATGAAGGCGGCTTCCGTGTGTGGGTCCTGGTCACCGCGGCTGGGATGCCATTCCACCGAAGCCGCAGGCCGCTGGAGCGACCCCGGTGGAATGACACAGCAGCGCCAACGCGCGACCGAAAGGACAGGAATTTAGAAAAACGAAGAGCCTGTGCTGGCTGATCCAGACAGGCTCTTCACATGCATGCGCAGATTACTTGCGCAGGCCCAGCTTCTGGATCAGCGCGACATAGCGGTCGGCGTCCTTGGCCTTCAGGTAGTCCAGCAGCTTGCGACGGCGGCTGACCATGCGCAGCAGGCCGCGACGACCATGGTGGTCCTTCTTGTTGGCCTTGAAGTGCGGGGTCAGGTGGTTGATGCGCGCGGTCAGCAGCGCGACCTGGACTTCAGGAGAACCGGTGTCGGCGGCGCCACGGGCGTTGGAGGCGACGATCTCGGCCTTGTTGATCTCGGACATGTGATTTCCTTCGGTTCCGGATTGGTGGTTTCACTTGCGGTCGCGGATGGAACCGATCTGCGCCGTGTTGTTCTTCGTCAGCCCGAGGCCGACGAAGCCCATCATTATAGCGTCAAGGCCCGCGCGAGACGATCGACCCCGACCTGCCCTGCGTGGCCGGCGCACCCAGGTCGCCGGCTGCGCAGGCCAGGCAACCAGACCGCGCATCAGGGCATCCGAAATGGAATTTTCAGATGGCGCTCATCTTGCACGAATGCGGCTGCGCCGTCTGCTCCGGCGCGAGATAGCGCACGGTGCGAAAGCCATAGCCGCTGCCCTCGACGTCGAAGCGCACGCCCTCGCTGCCCGCCTTCTGCATCGTGCTGACGTAGAGCGGCTGGATGAACTGGTGGTCACCAGCACGCATCTGGCCCGCGCCGAGACCCGCCAACGTCCGGCCGTCGAAGCGTGCGCCCGACAGGGCCTTGGCGATCGCCGCCGCGTCCAGCGCGCCGGCGCGCTCGATCGCCTGCGCCAGCATCTCGACCATCACCTGCATGCGCAGGTGCAGATAGTCGTCCTGCGGCTTCGGGAAGCGCTGGCGAAAAGACTGCACCAGCGCCTCGGAGGCCTTGTCGCCGACATTCGGATGCCATTCAGCCACTGCGACCACCCGCCCCGCCCCGCTCTCGCCCAGCGCGGCCGGCACGCCCAGCGCATTGCCGTAGAAAGTGTAGAAACGGCCCTCGAAGCCGACCTCGCGCGCGGCCTTGATCAGCAGCGTCAGGTCGTTGCCCCAGTTGCCGGTCAGCACCGCCTGCGCGCCGCTGGCGCGGATCTTGGTCGCGTAGGGCAGGAAGTCCTTGATGCGGCCGACCGGATGCAGCTCCTCGCCGGCGATGCGGAGGTCAGGCCGGCGCGCGGCCAGCATCTCGCGGCCCTTCTTCAGCACATGCTGGCCGAAGCTGTAGTCCTGGCCGATCAGGTAGACGCTGCGCAGCGCGCGGTCCTGCTGCAGCACGTCGACCAGCGCCGACAGGCGCATGTCGGCATGGGCGTCGAAGCGGAAATGCCAGGGGCTGCACTTCTCGTTGGTCAGCACCGGGTCGACCGCCGAGTAGTTCAGGAACAGCGCCCGGCGCTGCGGCTCGCGGGCATTGTGGCGGTTGAGCGCCTCGACCAGCGCGGCGGCCACCGCCGAGCTGTTGCCCTGCATCATCACCGGCACGGCCTGGTCGGTGGCCGCGCGCAGCAGCGCCAGCGCCTCCTCGGTCGAGCCCTTGCTGTCCATGCGCACCAGCTCGAGCGGGCGCGCGCCGCCGGGCAGCTTCACGCCGCCGCGGGCATTGACCCGCTCGATCGCCCAGGCCAGATTGCGCGCCACCGCCTCGCCGGCATTGGCAAACGGACCCGACAGGCCCTCGATCAGCGCCAGCCGCACCGGCTCGGCGGCCTGCGCCAGGGCGCACAGGCCCAGCAGCGCGCCGGCCAGCCCGGTGCGCGCGACGACATTCAGACGGAAGTTCATCTCGGGAATCAGACGCTGATCAGACGCTGGCCAGGTCCCAGCGCGGGCGGACATCGAAGTCGTACTGGCGCCGGGCCTCGGCCTGGCCGGACTGCAGCCGCATCGCCGCGGCCAGCGCGATCATCGCGCCGTTGTCGGTGCACAGATGCAGCTCGGGATAGTGCACCCGCACGCCGCGGCGGCGGCACTGCGCGTCCAGGTCGGCGCGCAGCTGGCGGTTGGCGCCGACGCCGCCGGCCACCACCAGGCGCCTGAGCCCGGTCTGCTTCAGCGCCAGCAGCGACTTGGCCACCAGCACCTCGACGATCGCCGCCTGGGTGGAGGCGGCCAGATCGGCGCGCTCCTGCGCATGGCCGTCGCCGGCCGCGTCCTCGCCGGCGTCGATCTTGGCCAGCTGGGTCCAGACGGCCGTCTTCAGCCCGGCGAACGAGAAGTCCAGCAGGTCGCCGCGCAGCAGCGGGCGCGGCAGCCGGTAGGCCTGCGGATGGCCCTGCTCGGCCAGCCGCGCCAGCGCGGGCCCGCCGGGATAGCCCAGGCCGAGCATCTTGGCCGACTTGTCGAAGGCCTCGCCCGCGGCATCGTCGATGGTCTCGCCCAGCAGCGCGTAGCGGCCGACGCCATCGACCCGCATCAGCTGGGTGTGCCCGCCCGAGACCAGCAGCGCGACGAAGGGAAACTCCGGCGGATCGGCCGACAGGAAGGGCGACAGCAGGTGCCCTTCCAGGTGATGCACGCCCAGCACCGGCCGGTCCAGCGCCATCGCCAGCGCGCAGGCCGCGCCGGTGCCCACCAGCAGCGCCCCCGCCAGGCCGGGTCCGCGGGTGTGGGCGACGACATCGACCGCCTCCAGCCCCAGGCCGGCGCCGGCCAGCGTCTCGCGCAGCAGCGGCACGACGCGGCGGATGTGATCACGCGAGGCCAGCTCCGGCACCACGCCGCCGTAGGCCTGGTGCATGTCGATCTGGCTGTGCAGCGCATGGGCCAGCAGGCGCGGTGCGGCTGCACCCGTCACGCCCTCGGGCAGTTCGACCAGCGCCACGCCGGTCTCGTCGCAGGAGGACTCGATGCCCAGGATGCGCAGCGGCGCGGTGCCGGGTGTCATCGTCATGCCCGTCTCCCGGCGAAGGCCCAGATCAGCGCACCCGCGACGATCATCGGCACGCACAGCCACTGCCCCATGCTCAGATTCATCGCCAGCAGGCCCAGGAAGCTGTCGGGCTCGCGGAAATATTCGGCGATGAAGCGGAACAGCCCGTAGCCGACCAGGAACAGGCCCGAGACCCGGCCCCAGACCACCGTGCCATCGGCGCGGTGGTGCGCGCCGTGGCTGCGGCCATACAGCCACAGCAGGACAAACAGCAGCAGACCCTCCAGCAGGAACTGGTAGATCTGCGAGGGATGGCGGGCCAGCTCGCTGCCCGACTGCGGAAAGACCATCGCCCAGGGCAGCGACGCGTCAGCCGCGCGGCCCCAGAGCTCGCCGTTGATGAAGTTGCCCAGCCGGCCGCAGGCCAGCCCGGTCGGCACGCAGGTCGCGACCAGATCGGTGACCTCGAAGAAGCCGCGCTTGCGCACCCAGGCGAACACCGCCATCGCGGCGATCACGCCCAGCAGGCCGCCGTGAAAGGCCATGCCGCCCTTCCAGACCGCAAACACCTCCAGCGGATGGGCCAGATAGTGCGCCGGCTTGTAGAACAGCACATAGCCAAGTCGGCCGCCCAGGATGACGCCGACGATGCCGTAGAACAGCAGGTCCTCGACCTCGCGCGGGGTCCAGCCACGTGCGGCGTAGACCGGTTGAAGAATGCGGCGCGTGGCCAGCCCATAGAACAGGCCGAAGGCGGCCAGATAGGTCAGACCGTACCAGTGGATCTGGACGGGGCCGAGCGCAAGCGCGACCGGATCGAACTGAGGATGGATCAGCATGGCGCGGATGATAAGGGCCGGAACCT
>JBJOPV010000274.1:0-5005 GCA_046050625.1 Pseudomonadota bacterium | reverse complement strand
AGCAGGATCTGCTCGAAGCCGCGGTACATCGGCGCGCAGACCTCGGCCGAGCGCACCCGGCCGTCGGCGATGTCCAGACGGACCTCGAGATCGCCCTCGACGCGGTTGAAGGGGCCGACGATCAGGCGGGGCATGGGGCGGTTCCTCCGGGCGGATGTTCGGGTTGCGGCCCGCATTGTGCGGTGTCCGGACACGGCGCTGTGGCATCATCCGCCGCCCTGAAAGACGCCCGAAGCACAAGGAAAGAGAGAAACCCCGCATGGACCTGAAGCTGCCCATCGTCATCGTCGACGAGCTCGCCGACACCCTGGTCAAGTCGACCGGCGTCCTGGACTTCGCCAGTGGCGAGATCACCGAAGTCCGCTATCAGGGCTACGACCTCGAGAAGAAGGGTTTCCCGGCCCGCGACGCCGACTACGACTTCACCTGCGGCACGCTGTCCAACGGCAAGAAGGAGGTCGAGTTCGGCATCCGTGCCGATGCGATGGCCGCGCGCTATTCGGTCACGCCGGACGAGCTGCTGGAGCTCAAGGGCCGTGCGGCCAAGCTGTTCTCGGCCGCTCCGACCCCCGCTGAGCCGGCTCCGGCCGCGAAGAAGGTGCCTCGCAAGTCGCGCGCCTGAGTCCGCGACCCGCGCCTGCGCCGACCCGGGATCGGCGCTACCATGCGCCCCGACCGCCTGAACCGACTGTCGTGCCGATGAAGCGTTCCTCCGTCTTGCCGCTCCTCCGATCCCTGGCCGTCGCGCTGGTGATGCCGCTGGCCCTGGCCGGTTGCTCGACCTCCTCGGGCGGTACGGCCGCCAAGGCCAAGGTCTATCTCGACGAGGCCTTCTCGAACACCGAGACCTTCTCGCGTGTCTTCCCGTCGACCATCGCTGGCACCTGCGAGGCGGCCCGGCGTGCGCTGATGAGTCAGGGTTACCTGATCGGCAGTCCGGATCGTCCCGAGACCGTCACCGGCCGCAAGAGCTTCCAGCCCCAGCCCGAGGTGCATGTCCAGATCGAGTTCCACATCGTCTGCGTGCCCGAGGTGCGGGCGGCCTCGCTGTCGGCCTCCGACCCGGCAGCCAACGCCGGCGATCCTGACGATCGGCCCGCGACCATCGCCTTCGTCAGCGCGGTCCAGGATCGCTACTCGCTGAAGAAGAGCGCCAATTCGGCCAGCCTGGGCGTCAGCGCGATCGGTTCGGTCTCGTTGCCGCTGTCGTCCAATGACGACTCGCTGGTCAAGGTCGCCAGCGAGACGATTCCTGCGGGCGAGTTCTACGACCGCTTCTTTCAGCTCGTGGAGAGGTACCTTGAGGTTCCCTGACTGTCCATCCGGACGTTCAGGGTCCGCAGCGCGGTCGGAATGGTGCTATCGTGGCCCAACTCCGGGAGTGCCTCATGACCAGTTCGAGTCCGACGTCCGTGGTGGCGCCTCCACTGGACGCACGCCGAGCGCGCGAGCAGCGCCTGCGTGCCGCGCTGCCGTCCACGATCGAATTTCTGCAGCGGCGCCGCGCCGATCTCATCGATCCGAGAGTCATCGATGACTTCGTCGCCATCCACTGGATGGAGTGGCACGGCGGTACGCTGCGCCTGACCGTCACCGGGCGCAACATCTGCGCGCAGATCGGCCTGCGTCCAGCGCGCTGAAGTCCGTGCCCCGGGTGCCGGCGGCCTGTCGGCAAGCCGTGGCGGTCATGAAGGTCAGTGCATCTGTAATTTTTCACATCAGGCTTCGATAGAAGGGATCTCGCGGCGGGAAGTGCTCAAACGCGGGGATGCCGTGGTGAATGTGCGGATCTAGCCTGTCTTCAGGTTGCACACCAAACGTGTGCGTGGACCGGTGGCCGAGGCCATCTGCCAACTGAAAGACTCCCCATGAAGCCCGTTGTCCTGAATCTCCGTTCCTTGGCGTGGCTGTTGCTGCCCCTGTCCGTCGGCGCCCATGCGGCCGGCACGCCCTTCGTCGACGAGTTCGATGCCTTCGACAGCAGCCGCTGGAGCCGGACTCACGGCGTGGCCGCCCCCGATCCGCTCGATGTGGGCTGGCGCAGCAGCCACGCGAGCTTTGGCTCCGGCGAGATGTCGCTGCGGCTCAACACCTGGCCGTGCAGCATGGCGCGGGAGCAGTGCGCCGGCCAGCCCAACGCCTCCGGTCAGTTGGTGTCGAACGACAGCTATGGCTTCGGCACCTACAGCGCGACCTTCCGCGCTGCCAGTGGCGCGGGGGTCGTCACCGATTTCATGAAGTACAGCGGCACGCTGAACGCCGCCTCGGGCCCGACCGATCTGATCGGCATGCACATCGCCGGCAACGACACCAGTACGCTGTTCGTCAGCTACCTGTCGTCGACCGCCGGCCTGACGACGCAGTCGATCGCGCTGGGCTTCGACGCGTCAGCGGGCATGCACACCTATGCCTTCAGCTGGGTGGCCGGTTCGCTGTCCTGGTCGGTCGACGGGCAGTCGGTCCACACGCTGTCGGGCCTCGACGTGCCGGACGAGCAGGGCCGCATCGTCGCGGATGTCTGGGCGGTCGAATCCGGCAGCGCGACCAGCGTGCTGGGCAGCTATGCCCGAGGCGGCGCCACGGCCACCTTCGACTCGATCAGCTACGCCGCCGTCAGCTCGGTGCCTGAGCCCGCGCCGATGGCCATGCTGGTGGCCGGCCTGGGCATGCTGGGCTGGCAGCAGCGCCGCCGCGCCCGCACCCTGGCCTGACTGCGACCTCATCCGACATCCGATCCGGCCTGCCCGGATTCGGGCAAGAAAAAACGCCAGACCCTTTCGGATCTGGCGTTTTCTGCTGGTTTCGTTGGTGGAGAGGAGGAGGATCGAACTCCCGACCTTCGCATTGCGAACGCGACGCTCTCCCAGCTGAGCTACCCCCCCAACGCAGAATGCAATTCTAGCACGATCATTTCGAGCGTTGCAAACGTGCGCGCGCCATGGCCGCTTCGATGACCGCGCGCTTGCGGTCGATTTCACCGGGAACTTCGGTGTTGCGCGTCAGATCGGCCAGATGCGCGAGTTTGTGCCGGGCCTTGTGCTCGAGGCGTTCGGCCTGCTGGCTGGCGGCGTGCTGGCGGCGCGTGTTGCGCTCCTGGTAGCGCTGGCGGGCGACGCGCGCCTGCTCCGGGGTCCAGGCCTGCCAGCCACTGCGCCCGGGCGTGACCACTTCCAGCGAGATGCAGTCGACCGGACAGGCCGGCAGGCAGAGCTCGCAGCCGGTGCAGTCGGCCTCGATGACGGTGTGCATGTGCTTGTTCGTGCCACTGATGCAGTCGACCGGGCAGGCCTTGATGCACAGCGTGCAGCCGATGCACCAGGCCTCGTCGATGACGGCCACCGTGAGCGGGCCGTCGATGCCGCACTCGGGATCGAGCGGCTGCACTGGCCGGCCGGTCAGTGCAGCCAGCCGGATGATGCCTTCCTGCCCACCGGGCGGACAGCGGTTGATGTCCATCGTGCCTGCGGCCACCGCCTCGGCATAGGCGCGGCAGTCGGGCTGGCCGCAGCGGGTGCACTGGGTCTGCGGCAGCAGGTCATCGATCAGGTCGGCGAGAGAGGGCGGCGGCATGGCGGCGGACAGACGCGGGAAAAACCACGATTGTCCGTCACCGAGCGCTCAGCGGCGGGACTTGCCGCGGCGCGGCGCGGCCGGTGCGGCAGCCGCAGGCGCCGCCTCGACAGAAGCCTCGGGTGCGATCGTGGCCGGTGTCTCGGCGGGCGCTGGCGTGACGGCCGCATCGGCGTTCACCGCCGAGACGGTCTCGATGATCTCCGCGGTTTCTGCGACCGCAACCGGTTCGACCGGGGCCACAGGCGCTTCGACCTGCACTGCCGCCGTCTTCATCGGCGCCTGATGCTCGAGGATGAACTTGCGCACTTCCGGATAGGCCATCTCGCGCCAGCGGCGGCCGGAGAAGATGCCGTAGTGGCCGGCGCCCTTGACGATGTAGTGCTCGCGGCGCTCGGCCGGGATGCCGCTGCACAGGCCGTGCGCGGCCTCGGTCTGGCCGGCGCCGGAAATGTCGTCGAGCTCGCCCTCGACCGTCAGCAGCGCGGTGGTGGTGATGTCCTGCGGCCGCACCGGCTCGCCCTTGACCACCCAGGTGCCGTAGACCAGCGAGAAGTCCTGGAAGACGGTGCGGATCGTCTCGAGGTAGTAGTGGGCGTCCATGTCGAGCACGGCGTTGTACTCGTCGTAGAACTGACGGTGGGCGTCGGCGCTGTCGTCGTCGCCGCGCACCAGGTCCAGGAAGTAGTCCCAGTGCGAGTTGGCGTGGCGGTCCGGGTTCATCGCGACGAAGCCGGTGTGCTGCATGAAGCCCGGGTAGACGCGCCGGCCAGCGCCGGGGAAGTTCTGCGGCACACGGTAGATCACGTTGTGCTCGAACCACTCGATGTTGCGGTTCATCGCCAGGTTGTTGACCGCGGTCGGGCTCTTTCGGGCGTCGATCGGGCCACCCATCATCGTCATCGTGCGCGGGGTGGTCTCGCCGCGCGAGGCCATCAGCGAGATCGCCGCCAGCACCGGCACGGTGGGCTGGCAGACCGAGATCACGTTGACCTCCGGGCCGAGCAGGCGGATGAAGTCCTGGACATAGGCGATGTAGTCGGCCAGGTGGAAGCTGCCAGCCTCCATCGGCACCATGCGCGCATCGACCCAGTCGGTGATGTAGACCTTGTGGTCCTGCAGCAGCGTGCGCACCGTGTCGCGCAGCAGCGTCGAGTGGTGGCCCGACAGCGGGGCGACCACCAGCACGATCGGCTGCGCGCGCATGCGCTCGAGCATCTGCGCGTTGTCGGTGTAGCGCTTGAAGCGCAGCAGGCGGCAGAAGGGGCGGTTCTCGACCACCTGCTCCTGGACGGCCACGTCGATGCCATCGACCTTGACCGCGGTGATGCCGAAGGCCGGCTTCTCGTATTCCTTGGTCAGACGGTGCAGCAGGTCGAAGCCGGCGGCCATGCGCTCGGAGCCGGGGGCCTGGGCAAACGGCGACAGCGGATGG
>JBJOPV010000273.1:0-5013 GCA_046050625.1 Pseudomonadota bacterium | reverse complement strand
CGCCGCCAAGAAGATGGACCCGGCGCAGCCGGTGCCCGAGGACAAGGTGGCGCGCATCGTCGAGGCCGCGCGCCTGGCGCCGACCTCCAGCGGCCTGCAGCCCTTCGAGCTGATCGTGGTGACGAATCCCCAGGTGCGCGCACGCATCCGCGAGATCGCCTGGAACCAGGCGCAGATCACCGACGGCTCGCACCTGCTGGTCTTCGCCGCCTGGGACACCTACACCGCCGAGCGCATCGACACGATGTTCGATCTGACCAACCAGGTGCGTGGCTTCACCAACGAAGGCTGGGAGAACTACCGCCAGATGCTGCTGTCGAGCTACCCGCAGCGTGACGCGGAAGTCAACTTCCAGCACGCCGCGCGCCAGGCCTACATCGCGATGTCGGCCGCGCTGCTGGCCGCGGCCTTCGAGGGCGTGGATGCCACGCCGATGGAGGGCTTCGACCCGGCCCAGCTCGACGAGATCCTGGGCCTGCGCGCGCGCGGCCTGCGCAGCGCGGTCATCGTGCCGCTGGGCCACCGCCAGGCCGACGGCGACTGGCTGGTGAATCTGCCCAAGGTGCGCCGCCCGCTCGAGCAGTTCGTCTCCGCGCTGCGCTGAGCATGCACACGCCCGCACGGTCGGGTCTCGAGGCGCTGCAGTGGTCCGACGTGATCGATGCGGTCGACTGGGACGAGCTCTCGGCGCTCTACCGCGCTGCCCCCTTGGGCGACAAGCCGCCGCAGGCGCTGCGCACGGTGTTCTCGAACAGCCTGCACCGCTGTCTGGTGCGTGATGCCACGGGTCGGCTCGTCGGGGCTGGCCGGGTGCTGGGCGACGGCGTGGACTGTGCCTATGTCTGCGACATCGCGGTCATGCCCTCACACCAGGGCCTGGGTCTCGGACGGGCGATCGTGGCGCGGCTGGTCGAGCGCTCGCACGGGCACCGCAAGATCCTGCTCTACGCGGTGCCGGGGCGCGAGGGCTTCTACCGCCAGTTCGGCTTCCGGCCGATGCGCACCGCGATGGCGATCTTCGCCGACGAGGCCGGCGCCATCGAGCGCGGCTATCTGGCCGCGGCGGACTGAGCGTCTCAGAGCTCGCGGCGGGCCCGGGTCAGCAGGGAGACCACCTCGCCGGAGATGCGCGAGAAGGGCGACCCTGGCCCGATCAGGGGGTCCGGATCCAGAGGGCGGCCGGGTTGGGCCCGTCGCGCCACGGTGCCCGCAATCTGGTGGAATTCCGCGTGGCGGCTCACCAGCTCGGTGAACAGAGGGCGCGATCCCCAGCGCTGGCCACCAGGGCCATGCAGCCAGCGGCCGAGCGGACAGGCGTCATCCCGGCACGCGGCCTCCGCGTCGATGCGCTCCTGTCCGGCCAGGGCCTTGCGAAGCGTGACTTTCCAGCCGCGGTGCGCCTCGATCGCCTGATCGAAGTCGAAGTCCGGTGCTGCAGCGGTGGGCGGGCTTGTCGTGGCGAAGCTGTCCGAGACGAGCTCGGGCAGCTTGAAGCGCGCCACTTCCTGCGCCAGCGCGTCGGCCTGCGAGCGCATCGCCGACGAGGCCGCGGCGGTCTGCTCGACCAGGGCCGAATTCTGCTGGGTCGCGCTGTCGAGCGCATGCACCGATTCGCCGATCTGCTCGATGCCCAGGCTCTGCTCGCGTGCGCCGGTGGCGATGTCTTCCAGCAGCTCGTTGACCCGCCGCGAGGCGTCGACGATGTGGCGGATCGAGTCACCGGCCTGACGCACGACCGCGGTGCCGGTCTCGACCTGCGAGACGCTGGTGCCGATGATGCGCTTGATCTCCTGCGCCGCCTGCGCGCTGCGCTGGGCCAGCGTGCGGACCTCGCCGGCCACGACCGCGAAGCCGCGGCCCTGCTCGCCGGCCCGGGCGGCTTCCACCGCCGCGTTCAGCGCCAGGATGTTGGTCTGGAAGGCGATGCCGTCGATGGTGCCGATGATGTCGCTGATGCGCGCCGACGAGCTGCGGATGCCCTCCATCGTCTCCACCACCGTGCCCATCACCCGGCCGCCCTCGTTGGCTGCGGCCGCGTTGTCCCGAGCCAGCTTCGACACCTCCGCCGTGTGGGCCGAGGTGTTCTTGACCGTCACCGAGATCTGCTCCATCGCCGCGGCCGACTGCTGCAGGCTGTCGGCCGACTGCTCGCTGCGGCGCGACAGGTCATGCATGCCGTCGGCGATCTCGGCGCTGGAATGCACGATGTCATGGCTGGCCGAGCGCACGCTGCTGACCATGTGGCGCAGCGCGTGCTGCATGTCGCGCAGGTCGAGCATCAGCGCGGCGGCCTCATCCCGGCCCCAGGGCGAAGGGGCGGTGGTCAGGTCGCCTTCGGTCATGGCCTTCAGGTGGCGGCGGGTCTCGCGCAGGCCGCCGTTCATGACCAGAAAGAAGCAGTGAAACAGGTAGAGCGCGGTGCTCAGGCTGATCAGCATCGCCAGGCCGACCGCCACTTCGGTGCGCAGCTTGTCGTCGGCACGCTGGTCGAGCATGCGCTCGAGCTCGGCCAGCATGATGGCCTGCGACTGCTGCATCCGCGTGATTGCGTCGCGGGAGGCCGTCAGGGCCGTCGCTTCCTGACCCGGTCGGGTGGCCGCGGCATGGCTGCGCTCCAGCGCGCCCAGCAGCTCGTCGATGCGCGCATCCGCCTTGAGCTGCGGCAGCAGCGGCACCACCCTGTCCAGCGTCGATCGCAGCTCCTCCAGATGGTGCCGGGCCAGCAGCGCCGCATCCCGGGTGGACAGGGCCTCGATGCCGTCGCGCTGGGCATGCAGGCCCAGGCGCTGGATCTGGTCGCCCAGCTCGGGCAGGCGCACCAGGGTTGCGTCCATCAGGTAATAGCTCGCCGCTTCCGGGTCCAGCGCGAGGTTCGAGGTGTCGAGGACCTGGCTGATCATGGCGTCGATCTGCTCGACCAGGGCGTCGTGCGCCGCGAGGTCGGCGCGGCCACGCAGCGCATCGAGCCGCTGGCCCAGTGTGTCCAGCGCGCGCGTGTCGACGAAGGGCTGATGGACCGGCTGAGCGGTCCGCAACGCTTGGGCGGATTCGCCCAGTCGAGCCAGCAGGGCGTCGCCGGGCTGGCCCTGCGCGGCCAGGGCGCGAAACTCCAGGGCCTGCACCTGCATGGCCATGACCGCCTTCAGGAAGCGCGTGCCGTCGGCCTCGCGCCGAGTGAATTCGAGCGCTGCCACCTCGCTGCTGAACCACGAGGCCGAGACGACGGCCAGCGGCACCACGAAGCAGGTGCTGACGATCAGGGCCTTGCTGCGAAAGCCCAGCCGGCGGAACAGACGCACGCCGGGTGCCCAGGGGCCGTGGTGGGCAAAGAATCCGGACGAGGGGAAGGACGAGGCCGATACTGCCGAGCCTCCGCGTGGAGTGGCTGACATCTGGGAGAGCTCCTTGCGGGACGGGGAGCGCCGGTCTGACCGCATGTCTCCGGCGCGACAGGAATGATCGGCAGATCTGCCGTGTCCGGTCGATCGATAAGCCGGCGCTTGACTGGCCTCACCTGTGGCGCATCGGCATGCGGTATCGGCTGCATTGCCGTCCCTGTTCGGGGCATGCCTGATACGACCCAGGACCGACACTGTCGTCACGAGCGTGCTCATCGGAGCGCATGGAGCGAGTGCAATGACATTTCTCGAGAACTGGCGCATTGGCGCCCGGCTGGCGCTGGGCTATGCGGTGATGATCGTGCTGATGGTGGTCGCCTCCGCCGTCACCTGGATCAATCTGCGTGGCGTCGAGCAGGCCAACACGATGCTCCAGGGCGAGCAGAGCGAGCGCCTGGCGCTGGCGCGCGAATGGCGCGAGAACATCGTCGCCAACTCGGCCCGGGCGATGGCGATGTCCCTCGACGCCAGCGGCCTGATCGCGGGCTATTTCTCCGTGACCGCCAAGGCGGTCACGGCGCGGACCACGGTCATCCAGAAGCGCTACGAGGAACTCGAGACCACCACCGAGGGGCGGCAGGTCGGCGCCCGACTGGCCGAGGCCCGTCAGCGCTACCTGTCTGCCCGCGACGGTCTGCTGGCCGCACGCGGCGACGACGAGCAGGTGCGCCTGCGCGCCGATGCCTTCCAGGGCCTGACCCGCGACTACATCGCCACCGCCGACGCGATGGTGGCCTGGCAGCTCGAGCGCCAGAAGGCACTGGGCGCCGAGGTCGAGCGCCGCATCAAGCGGGCGCACCTGACCTTCGTCGGCATCACCCTGTTCAACATCGTGGTGGCGCTGCTGCTGGGCTGGTCGCTGCACCGCAGCATCGTGAGGCCGCTGCGCTCGCTGCGCGAGGTGGCCGGGCGCATCGCGGAAGGGGATCTGGCCTCGCCGGTGCCGGTGAACGGACGCTCGGAGGTGGCGGAGCTGGCCGGTGCGGTGAAGGCGATGCAGGATGAGCTGCGGGCGCTGGTCGGTCAGGTGCGCCAGGCCAGCGAGACGATTCGCCTGTCCAGCCAGGAAGTCGCCGCCGGCAACACCGATCTGAGCCACCGCACCGAGCAGGCCGCCAGCAGCCTGCAGGCCACCGCCTCGTCGATGGAGCAGATCGCCGGCACGGTGCGCCAGAGCGCCGAGGTCGCCACCCAGGCCGACGAGCTGGCTGGCAGCGCCCGCGCGGTGGCCGAGCGCGGCGGCCAGCTGATGCACGAGGTCGAGCACACCATGGGCGAGATCCGCCAGGCCTCGGCCAAGATCGCCGACATCATCGGCGTGATCGACGGCATCGCCTTCCAGACCAACATCCTGGCGCTGAATGCGGCGGTGGAGGCCGCGCGGGCCGGTGAGCAGGGCCGCGGCTTTGCGGTCGTGGCCGGCGAGGTGCGCAATCTGGCGCAGCGCTCGGCCGCGGCCGCGCGCGAGGTCAAGTCGCTGATCGGCGACTCGGTCGACAAGGTCGGCCAGGGCAGCGCCTCGGTGGGCAGCGCCGGTCAGACGATGCGCGAGATCGTCGCCAGCGTCGAGAGCGTCTCGACGCTGATCGGCAGCATCAAGGTCGCCTCCGGCGAG
>JBJOPV010000272.1:0-5039 GCA_046050625.1 Pseudomonadota bacterium | reverse complement strand
CGCTGCTGCGGGCGTCCTCGACCTTCCTGTTCCTGTTCGGCTATCTGCTGTACCTGAACTTCCAGCTCACCATCCTGGCGATGGTGACGGTGCCGCTGATGATCTTCGTGGTGCGGCGGCTGCACAAGCGCGTCAGCGCGGTCGGCAGCCTGGAGTACGAGTCGCAGCAGCGCCTGGTCAACATCGTCGACGACGCCGCACGGGCCTGGCGCATCGTGCGCACCTTCGACGCGCACGCCTTCGAGCGCGGCCGCTTCGAGTCCGAGGCCTGGACGCTGCGCCGGCTGATGGTCAAGCGCATCGCCAGCAGTGCGCTGCTGACGCCGGCCACCCAGATCGTCTCGGCGCTGGCGGTGTCGATCATCCTGTCGCTGGCGCTGTGGCAGGCGCGCAATGGCGAGGCCAGCGTCGGCGACTTCGTCGCCTTCCTCACGGCGCTGCTGATGACGATCTCGCCGCTGAAGCAGCTCACCGACGTGTCGCAGTCCTTCATCCACAGCCTGATCGGGCTGCGCGGCGCCTTCGACCTGATCGATGCGCCCGAGGAGCCCGATCCGGGCTCGCGCGACTTGCCGGCCTGCCGTGGCGACATCGACGTGCGCTCGCTCGAGGTCTGCTATCCCGACAGCCCGCGCCCGGCGATCGACGGCGTGTCGATGGCGATCCGCCCGGGCCAGACGGTGGCCTTCGTCGGCGCCTCCGGGGCAGGCAAGACCACGATGGTCAGCACGCTGCTGGGCTTCGTGCAGCCCACCGGCGGCGACGTGCTGATCGACGGGGTGTCGATCCAGGACATCCGCCGGCCTTCGCTGCGGCGCCACTTCGCGGTGGTGTCGCAGGACATCGTGCTGTTCGACGGCTCGATCGCGGCCAACGTCACCTATGCGCAGCCGCGCGACGATGCACGCGTCGTCGCCTGCCTGAAGGCGGCCAACCTGTGGAGCTTCGTCGAGCAGCAGCCCGCGGGGCTGGAGAGCGTCATCGGCGTCAACGGCAGCCGGCTCTCGGGCGGCCAGCGCCAGCGTCTGGCCATCGCGCGTGCGCTCTACAAGGACAGCGCGGTGTGGATCTTCGACGAGGCCACCTCGGCGCTGGACGCCGAATCCGAGCGGGTCGTTCAGCAAAGCATCGAGCAACTGTCCGGCCAGAAGACGATCATCCTGATCGCGCACCGGCTCAGCACCGTGCGGCGCGCGGACTGCATCTTCGTGTTCGGCGACGGCCGGGTGGTCGAGTCGGGCACGCACGAGGGGCTGATCGCGCAGCGCGGCGTCTATGCCGACATGGTGCGCGCACAAAGTCTGGAAACGAGACCGGACCAGACTGCCTCGCGTCCTGACTGAGCCCGTCGGCATGGGCCGTGCTTGGGCTCCGGACGCCGACAATCGTGCGAAGACAGGGGAAAGCGATGACAGAACAGCAAGAGAAGCAACGGGGCGGGGCGCCGCTGTGGCGCCGCATGGTCAGTCGGCTGCGCCAGCTCAACCGCGAGCGGCTGCAGCGGCGGCATCGCATCCGGGCGCTGCGGCCACCGGTGCCGCTGTCGTATGCCGACTGGATCGCGCCGCTCGACCGGATCGAGGGCGAGTCTCTCGAGGCCCTGGAGCGGCGGCTTCAGGCGCTGCCCGCGCGCCCGCTGCTGTCGCTGGTCATGCCGGTCTACAACCCGGACCTGCGCTGGCTGGACGAGGCCATCGCCTCGGTGCGCCGCCAGCTCTATCCGAACTGGGAGCTGTGCATCGCCGACGACGCCTCCACCGATGCGCGGGTGCTGCCACGCCTGCGCGAGCAGGCGCGGCGCGATCCGCGCATCCGCATCGTCGCGCGCGAGACCAACGGCCACATCTCTGCCTGCAGCAATTCGGCGCTGGCGCTGGTGCGCGGCAGCCACGTCGGCTGGATCGATCAGGACGACCTGCTGCGCGAGCATGCGCTGCTGCTGATGGCCGAGGCGATCGGGCACTGGCCCCAGGCACAGGTGCTGTACTCGGACGAGGACAAGATCGATGCGGCGGGCGTGCGCCGCGAACCCTATTTCAAGCCGGACTGGAATCCGGAGCTGCTCCTGGGTCAGAACTATCCGAGCCATTTCACGATGATCGCCGCCGAGCGGGTACGGCAGGTCGGTGGTCTGCGTGTCGGCTTCGAGGGCGCGCAGGACCATGATCTGCTGCTGCGCTGCACCGAGGGGCTGGATCCCCGTCCGGACGGTGGTGATGTCATCCACATTCCGCACATCCTCTACCACTGGCGCCTGCACGAGGGCAGTACCTCGACAGGCGATGCCAGCAAGTCCTACGCGGCCCGGGCGCGCATCCGTGCAGTCCAGGAGCACCTGGACCGGCGTGGCCTGGCCGGCCAGGCGCTGGATGACGGGCGCGGTGGCTGCCGGGTGATCTGGGCGCGGCCGGATCCGGCGCCCCGGGTCTCGATCCTGGTGCCCACCCGCAACGGGCTGGCGCTGCTGCGCACCTGCCTGGACAGCGTGCTGGCGCTGACCACCTATCCGAACTACGAGATCCTGGTCATCGACAACGGCTCGGACGATCCGGCCACGCTCGACTACCTCGCCGACATCGCGCGGCGCGATGCCCGGGTGCGGGTGATGCGCGATGACCGGCCCTTCAACTATTCGGCGCTGAACAACGCGGCGGCCCGGCGCACCGACGGCGAATTTCTGGTGCTGCTGAACAACGACATCGAGGTCATCACCCCGGAGTGGCTCGACGAGATGGTGGCGCTGGCTGCGCAGGATGGGGTCGGCGCGGTCGGTGCGCGGCTGCTCTATGGCGACGGCCGGCTGCAGCACGGCGGCGTCATTCTGCTGGGGCCGCGCGGCATCGCCGGACATGCCCACAAGCTCCTCGCGCGCGACTGTGCCGGCTACATGGGCCGGGCGATGCTGCTGCAGTCCTTCAGCGCGGTCACCGCCGCCTGTCTGGTGCTGCGCCGCACGCACTTCGATGCGGTCGGCGGACTCGACGAGAAGCGACTGGCGGTGGCCTTCAACGATGTCGATCTCTGCCTGAAGCTGCGCGAGGCGGGGCTGCGCAATGTCTGGACGCCGCACGCCGAGCTCTACCACCATGAGTCGGTCTCGCGCGGGGCGGACGACACGCCGGCCAAGGCCGAGCGCTTCCGGGGCGAGGTCGAGTGCATGAGCCTGCGCTGGGCCGGGCGGCTCGAGCGCGATCCGGCCTACAGCCCCTGGCTGGCCCTGGAGCGCGAGGACATGAGCCGCGCCGACAGCCCGCGTGTCAGCCTGCTCGTGCCCTGGTTCCTGACGGTGCCGCGGCGCAGGTCGCCTGCGGTGCAGGATCACGGCGCCGTGACACGGGCACGGCAGGCCGCTGAAGTCGAGACGATCTGAGCGGTCCGAGCGCGACGAAGATCAGCTCTTCCTGCGCAGGCAGGCCTGCAGCCGCTTGATCGCCACCGTCGGACCCGGAAAGATCTGGTGCAGCGCCTTGCGGGTGCGCCACCACCAGGGCAGTTCGCGATAGCTGCGCGCCAGCGCCCAGCGCTCGGCGTTGGTGGTCGCCTCGCCCAGCCGCAACATGTAGTCCGAGCGGTCGTGATTGAGGCCCAGATGCTGCCGCACCAGCGCGACGGCCTGCGGCCCCAGCCGCTCGGCATCCCGGCGCAGCTGGCGCATCTCGGCCAGCTCGCGCAGGGTCTGGCGGCGTGTCCAGCGCTTCATCTGCTGCGGATCCTGGAAGGTCGGCCGGCGCGAGGTGCCGCCGCGGCGGTAATGCACCAGCGCCGCATCCACCGTCAGCGCGCCGCCACCGGCCAGCGCGCGGAAGGCCATGATCTGGTCCTCGTAGAAGACCTCCGGATCCAGCGGGCCGAAGCGCTCCATCATGCGCTTCGTGAAGGCATGGGTGGCGCCGATCACATAAGGGCGCTTCTCGGCCCAGGCTTGCAGACCCTGCCAACGCGACAGGTCGTCGACCGGCATGACGTCGTGCAGCACGCCCTCGGTATCCATGTCGATCACATGCGAGGCGATCAGGTCGGCGCGCCGGCCCGAGGCTTCCCAGGCCGCGAGCAGGCGCTCGACCCGGTCCGGCACCGAGAGGTCGTCGGCGGCCATCGTCACCAGCAACTGACCTTGCGCCAGTGCCACCAGATCGTTGTAGTGCCGGCCGATGCCGACGTTCTGCGGTGACTGCCGCACGCTGACCCGGTGCGGCCCGCGGTACTCGGCCGCGACCTGCTGCAGGATCTCGAAGGTGCCGTCGCTCGAGTGATCGTCCGACAGGATGATGTCGTGGGGGCCGCCGGTCTGGGCCAGGCAGGCCTCGGCCGAGGCGCGCGCCCACTGCGACTGCTGGTAGGCCAGGAACAGGATGGTGACGAGGGGGCGGCTGCCCTCGGAGGGTCGACTCATTCGAATGCGGTGTCTCGTGCGTGGGGGATGATGGGCTCAGACCGACTGCCAGCGGCCTGCGACGCGCAGCATGTGCAGGCTGTGGCCGGTGCGCTTCGTCTCCGCAGCGGACCACTGGTCGCGCTGGCGCTCGCGCTGCAGCTTGAAGTGCTTGCGCGCCAGCCAGCCCATGCCCAGGCGGCTGTAGAAATAGTGGCGGTCGCCGAGCGACTTGGCGCCCGATTCCTTCTTCATCGCCTTCTGCGTGATCGAGCCGAAGTGGTGGAAGACCGCATCGCCGACGGTGCCGACCTCGATGCCTGCGCGCAGGCAGCGCACCAGGTATTCCATGTCCTCATGGCCGCCCAGACGGCGATCGGTGTCCGGAAATCCGATCGCCTCGAAGACGCTGCGGTGCACCGCGAAGCACACACCGTGGAACCAGCCGCGGCGCACCGTGCCGGCCATCTTCAGCAGGTACTCGGGCGCGAAGGCCGCGAAGCCGTAGTCCTCGGCGCCTTCGAGCAGCGCCGGGCTGACGACCTTCAGGCCCTGGGCCTCGGCGGCGTCGAGCATCGCGTCGATCGCGCGCGGGCCGGCCAGCACGTCGTTGTTCAGCAGCACGACCCAGTCGGACTCGCGCGCCAGCAGCGCGCCTTGCGTCCAG
>JBJOPV010000271.1:0-5076 GCA_046050625.1 Pseudomonadota bacterium | reverse complement strand
CGCCGGCGGCACCCGGCGCACCCGGCACATTCGCCTCGGCCGTCTCCGGGCCCGCCGCGGCCGGGGCCGGATAGAGCGCGGTCACGTTGATGCGCCCGAGGATCAGCGAGCGCTCGACGAAGTTGCGCAGCTCGCGCACATTGCCCGGCCAGTCGTACTGCTGCAGATAGCGCAGCTCGTCGGCATCGAGCCGCAGCGGCACGGCACCGAGCTGCGGCGCCAGCAGCGCGACGAAATGCTCGAACAGCAGGCCCAGGTCGCCGCGGTGCTCGCGCAGCGGTGGCAGCGCGATCTCCACCACCTGCAGCCGGTAGTACAGGTCCTTGCGGAACCGTCCGGCGGCGACCTCGGCGGCCAGATCGCGCTCGCTGGCGGCCACCAGCCGCACGTCGACCGGGATCTTCTGCCGGCTGCCGGCCGGGCGCATCTGGCGCTCCTCGATCACCCGCAGCAGGCTGGCCTGCACCGGCAGTGGCAGCTCGGAAATCTCGTCGAGGAAGAGCGTGCCGCCCTGGGCGTAGTGGAACAGGCCGTCGCGGGCCTGGTCGGCGCCGGGAACGGCGTCGGCGAAGGCGCCGGGCGCGTGGCCGAACAGCTCGCTCTCGAGCGCCTCGGCCGACAGGCCGGTGCAGTGCAGCCGCACGAAGGGCGCGGCCGCTCGGGCGCTGCCGCGGTGCAGGGTCTGCGCGGCCAGCTCCTTGCCGGTGCCGGACTCGCCGCGCAGCAGCACCGGCGCATTCACCGGCGCGACCCGCGCCAGCGCATCGATCAGCGCGCGCATCGCCGGCGAGCGGCCGACGAACTCGGGCAGCTCGCGCGGCTGCTGGGCCAGGCGGTGGCGCAGCAGCCAGTTCTCGCGCGCCAGGCGCGAGCGGTTCATGCCCTGCTGCACCGCGTTGAGGATCTGCGCGACCCGGAAGGGCTTGAGCAGGAAGTCGGAGGCGCCGGCGCGCAGCGCCTCGATCGCGGTGTCGAGATCGGCGAACGCGGTGATCAGGATCACCTCGCCGGCATGGCCCTGCGCGCGCAGCTCGCGCAGCCAGGCCAGGCCGCTCAGGCCCGGCAGCGTGATGTCCAGGATGACCAGGTCATAGCGGTGCGCGGCCACCAGGTCGCGCCCGGCCTCGGCGCTGTCGACCGCATCGACCCGGCCGAAGCGCGGCGCCAGCGCGCGCGACAGGAAATGGCGCATGCCCTGCTCGTCATCGACGATCAGCACCGCCGCATGGGGCCAGGCCGGTTCGGCAGCGGGAGACAGGGAGTCGGCGGAATCGGACATGGGCGGCAGACAGCAGGCAGCGCGTGGGCCGCCGCACTGTAGCGCAGGCCCGCGCACCGGATCAGCCGGCAACGACCCGCACCGGCGCGCGCTGCGGCTCCGGCTCGGAGTCGAAGCGGTCGAAGCCGGTGTAGCAGAGGAAATGCCGGTTGGCGGCGCGGCCGAACAGCGTCATGCCCAGGCGGGTGGCCAGGTCGTGGCCCATCTGGGTCACGCCGTTGCGCGAGACGATGATCGGCACGCCCATGTGGGCCGACTTCATCACCATCTCGCTGGTCAGCCGGCCGGTGGTGTAGAAGACCTTGTCGCCGCCGTCGATGCCATGCAGCGCCATCCAGCCGGAAATGGTGTCGATCGCGTTGTGGCGGCCGACATCCTCGACGAACATCAGCCGCTCGCGGCCGTCGGCCGAGAACAGCGCGCAGCCGTGCACCGAGCCGGCGCGGCGGTGGATGCTGTCGGTCTGGCGCATCGTCTCGAGCATCGCCACCAGCGCGCCCTGGCGCAGGCGCGCCTGCGCGGGCGCCGGCAGCCGGATGCCGTCGACCTGCGCCATCAGGTCGCCGAAGACGGTGCCCTGGCCGCAGCCGGTGGTCACCACCCGGCGGCCGGTGCGCGCGTCCAGGTCGGCGATGCCGGCGCGGGTGCGCACCGCCGCCGCGCCGACCTCCCAGTCGACGGTGATCGATTCGATCTCGTCGGGCGAGGCGATCAGGCGCTGGTTGCGCAGCCAGCCCAGCACCAGCAGCTCGGGCATCGCGCCCAGCGTCATCAGCGTGACCAGCTCGCGGCGGTCGACGAAGACGGTGAGCGCCTGCTCGGCCGGGATCGAGATCGTGCGGCGCACGCCGTATTCGTCCATCACCTCGATCTCGCGCAGCAGCGGCAGCCGCGCGTCGGTCATGCGCGGCGCGACCGGGGCCGGCGCGGAGACCGGCGCAACGACGGCAGGATCAGGCAGCGCGTGCGGCAAGGCGGGCATGGCAGAGGACTCCGGACAGCGGACGACGCGGGATCAGGGCTTGCTGGCGGCGGCAGCCGGCGCAGTCACGGCCGCCACCGGCGCGGCCGGCGCCGAGGCGGCCGCGGCCGGCGGCGCCGGCACGAAAGCGCCCGGATCGGCACAGGGCGGCGTCTCGGTGGCCGGGCGGACCTCCTTGCCGGCGCTCTTCGTGTGCGCACGGTAGTCGGCGGCGACCTTGTCCATCGCCAGGCAGAGCTTGTAGGCGGCGACCTTGTCGCCATGCGCGCCGCGGGCCTTGGTCTCCTCGGCCTTGGCCTTGGCTTCCTCGGACAGCGGCGGCAGCTTGGCCAGGGCCGGTGCGGCCAGCACCGAGAGCATCAGCGGCAGGGCTGCAAGGGAACCCGCGAAGGAAAGGGTGCGCTTCATGCGGAGGAACTCGTCTGAGGTGAGCGGGGAGCGGCGGAGCTGGCGACCGGCTTCGAGCGCACGGCCGGGATCTTGCCCGCCTTGATGTCGTCGTACCAGAGCGCGTGGTGCTCGCGCGCCCAGCCCTCGTCGACATAGCCGGTCTTCATCGCGGCATAGGCGCCCTTCATGCCGATGGTGCCCATGTAGATGTGGCCGAGCAGGACCGCCATCATCAGGATCGCCGCGACCGCATGGACCATGTGCGCGACCTGCATCTCGCCGCGCAGCTCGCCCCAGCCGGGCACCAGCCGATCCAGCACCAGGCCGGAGGCCACCACCACCACGCCCGGCACCGTCACGCCCCACCAGAACATGCCCTTCTCGCCGGCGTTGAAGCGGTGCGAGGGCACTTCCTCGTCGCCGAACATGCCGCCGGCCTTGGACAGCCAGATGAAGTCGGCGCGGTTGGCGATGTTGTCGCGCACGAAGACCAGGATCACCACCAGCAGCGACACCGCGAACAGCGGGCCGGCAAAGTTGTGGACGTTCTTCAGCGCGAAGGTCAGCAGCCCGAAGACCGTGTGCCCGACCAGCGGCAGCAGGAAGAACTTGCCGAAGGCCATCACGACGCCCGACAGCGCCAGCGCGACGAAGGCCGCGGCATTGACCCAGTGCGCCGCGCGCTCCAGCGGGGTGAAGCGCTCGATCATGCGGCCGGTGTCGGGCTGGTGGCCGCCCAGCGCGCCCTTGCGCCAGTAGAACAGGCCGATGGCCAGGCAGACGATCAGCAGCAGCGAGCCGCCATAGGGCAGGATCCACTGGTTGCGCACCTGGCGCCAGGCCTCGCCAGCGGTGGTCGGGCGCGAGCCGGGATACTGCACCTGCGACTGGATCAGCACGCCCTTCTCGGCGCCGGGCAGCGAGCTGTAGCCGGCCTGCTGGCCGGAGTCGCGCACGCTGCGCCAGAACGGCGCGTTGTTGCCGGGCTGGGCGCGGGCGCGCTCGGCCTGGGTGTCGTCCGGGCGGGGCGTGGGAACGGCTTCAGTCGCCGCCGAAGCGGCCGGCGCGACCGGCTCGGCGGCCAGCGCGGCCGGCTGCACCAGAAGCGCTGCGGCCGCCAGCAGCAGGGAGGAAATCAGGCGGGACATGGCGGGGCTCCTCGCAGCGTCAGCTCAGGGCTGGCTGGCGGCCAGCGCCGGCAGCGTCGCGTTGCCGGACACGCCGGTGCGGGCGTACTCGTTCTGGCGCTGGCCACGCTGGCGGATCTGTTCCTGCCAGGCCGCCTGGTCGCCGCCCTGCCAGCCACTGGCGCTGAAGCCGCCCGGCTTGCCCGTCCAGGGCGACGCGTCCGGGCCCTTGGCCTGCAGCTCCTGGCGGCGCTCGCTGCAGCCACCCAGCATCAGCCCGCAGCCCAGGCCGGCCAGCAGCACCGCGCCCAGCGCACGCCGCACGGCAGGATGGCGATGCGCGCTCACGACTTCACCTCCGCCTTGGGCTGGCCGTAGGCGGTGCCCCAGCCCCAGACCTCGCTGCCCTTGCCGCGCTGGATCACACGGGTGCGGAAGATGTCGGCCACCACATCGCCGTCGCCGCCCAGCAGCGCCTTGGTCGAGCACATCTCGGCGCAGGCGGGCAGCTTGCCCTCGCTCAGGCGGTTGCGGCCGTACTTCTCGTTCTCCGCAGCCGAGCCGTTCTCCTCGGGGCCGCCAGCGCAGAAGGTGCACTTGTCCATCTTGCCGCGCAGGCCGAAGGTGCCGTTCGACGGGAACTGCGGCGCACCGAACGGGCAGGCGTACGAGCAGTAGCCGCAGCCGATGCAGACATCCTTGTCGTGCAGCACCACGCCTTCGTCGGTGCGGTAGAAGCAGTCCACCGGGCAGACCGCCATGCACGGCGCATCACTGCAGTGCATGCAGGCCACCGAGATCGACTTCTCGCCCGGCAGGCCGTCGTTGAGGGTGACGACGCGGCGGCGGTTCACGCCCCAGGGCACGTCATGCTCGGCCTTGCAGGCGGTGACGCAGCCGTTGCACTCGATGCAGCGCTCCGAGTCGCAGATGAATTTCATTCGGGCCATGGGTGCTCCTCAGGCTGCCTTCTCGATCTGGCAGACCGTCGTCTTGGTTTCCTGCATCATCGTGACGCTGTCGTAGCCGTAGGTGGTGGCGGTGTTGATCGCCTCGCCGCGCACCACCGGCATCGCGCCCTCGGGGTAGTACGGCGCCATGTCGATGCCGCCCCAGCGGCCCGAGAAATGGAAGGGCATCCAGACGGTTTCAGCATCCACCCGCTCGGTCACCAGCGCCTTCACGCGCAGGCCCTTGAAGTCGGGCAGCGCCGCCATCGGCGGGGTCTTCACCCAGACCCAGTCGCCGTTGCGGATGCCGCGGTCGTTGGCCGCCTTCGGGTTGATCTCGACGAACAT
>JBJOPV010000270.1:0-5098 GCA_046050625.1 Pseudomonadota bacterium | reverse complement strand
CACCACGCACTCGCCGGGCGGATCGCCACCGAAGGGCTGATGCTGTCCGAACACGTGCTCGGCACCCCGCCGCTGGCGCCGCATTTCCCGCAGCGCAATCGCCTGATCGCCGGTCTGGGCCGCGGCACGCTGGTGGTCGAGGCGGCGTTGCAGTCCGGCTCGCTGATCACCGCACGGCTGGCGATGGAGTGCGGGCGCGAGGTGTTTGCCATCCCCGGTTCGATCCACAGTCCACAGGTCAAGGGCTGCCACAAGCTGATCAAGGACGGCGCCAAGCTGGTCGAGACCACGCAGGACATCCTCGACGAACTGCACTGGGGCACCAGCACAGCCGCCCGACCCGCCAAGGAGCAGGCGGCAGCAGCAGCACCCGCCGACAGCCAGCCGGAAGACCCGCTGCTGCAGGCGCTGGGGTGGACGGCCACCACGCTCGATGCCCTGCAGGCGCGCACCGGATGGCCCACGCCGGAACTCAGCATCCGTCTGCTGGAGCTGGAGCTTGCCGGTCAGGTGGTGCGCCTGCCGGGCCAGCTGTTTCTGCGCCAGTCGAGCGCGTGACTCCATGCACGGGGACCACGGGCACGGCTCTGGTGCACCCCCGTGGTGTCCCGGGCGCTCAGGTATAGTGGTTTCATGTTCGACGTGCTCGTTTATCTTTACGAAAACTATTGGCGCCCCGACGCTTGTCCGGACCATGCCCAGCTTTCACGCAAACTCACGTCCGTGGGCTTCGAGAGCGACGAGATCGAGGACGCCTTGAGCTGGCTGGACGGTCTGGCCAACGTGGCCGAATCCCAGGCCAAGGCCCAGGGCACACTGTCCATGCGCGTCTACACCCCTGCCGAGCAGGACCAGCTCGGCACCGCGTCGATCGCCTTCCTGAGTTTTCTCGAATCCGCTGGCGTGCTGCCCGCGCCGATGCGCGAAATCGCGGTGGACCGCGCCATGGCGACCACCGGCGAACTTGCGCTGGAAGACCTGAAGATCATCGTGCTGATGGTGTTCTGGAGCATCGGCGAAGAGCCCGATGCGCTGATCCTCGACGAGCTGTTCGTGGATGCCGAGGACCGGCTGATCCACTGAAGCCGCTGCGGCACCGCCGCAAGCCGCCACTCAGTGCAGCAGGCGCCCCGGGTCAGCATCGAGCTTGGCCAGTGCGTCGCGCGTTGCACGCACGGTCAGCGACTCCTCTTCCACCGGCACCAGCAGCCCCGCCTGCAGGAAGGCTGCCAGCCGGTGCTTCTGGAACAGGATGCCGCGCCCCTGGGGTGACACGAACAGGCTGAACTGCTTGCGCGTACCCTGCCAGGCGAGCTGCACATTGGCAATGGTGTCGCGGTAGTCCAGCCGGAACCAGCTGCCCACGCCGAGGTTGTGCGACCAGGCGACCATCGCCGGCGTAGGCATCGACCCTCCTTCGGCCACCACCTCCAGATCCTTGGTCTCGTGGCCGGAAAGGTCGCGCACCATCGACTCGTCGATCTCGATGTGGTCCACGTCCGGCAACATGTCCTCCAGCGTCTCCAGCTGCATCATCAGCTCGTTGAGGCGCTCGGTCGGAATGGCCGCACTGCGGGCCGAGAACGCCGCCTGCAAGGCATTGTTCAGCGACTGGATGTATTCGTCCTGCCTCGGCACGGGCACACCGGCCGAGACCATGCCCTCGCGCAGCTTCTTGAGCAGCGGCGACAGCCGGCGGATCGCTTCGGAGCGCTCCTCGCGCGACACTTTGGCGCTGGCCAGCCAGATCAGATCCGCGGCAGCCTTGCGCATGGCCTTGGTCGGCTCGCTGGCCTGTCCGGCCTTGACGGCGGTTGTCGCCAGCACATCGGCCCAGACGTGGAACAGGAACTCGCGCACGCCGTCGTGGACCGGCACCTCGTTGAGCATCTTGCGCAGCTCGATCGTGTACTGGATCGCCAGCGTCTCGCGCTGCTCGATCTGCTGCGCCAGCGACACCCCCTTGCTCGCGGCGAGGTGGGCGGACTTGAAGTAGTCCTCCAGGAAGCGCTCGAATTCGGTCAGCACGGTCTGGAACACACGCCGCCCGGTATCTGGATACGCCTCGACCACCTGCACGACCCGCTTGATCTCGCGCTCCATCGGCTCGCTCACACCGGCGCTGCCGGCCTCGAAGCCCATCACGCAGGCGCCCATGCGGTCGATCAGCTTGCGCGCCGGGTGGTCGATGGTGGCGAAAAAATCCGGCTCGGCGATGGCCACGCGCAGCACAGGCATCTGCAGCCGCGCGAACCACACGCGCACCGCCGCCGGGATGCGCTCCTCGGTCAGCAGGCTCTGGAACATCAGCGCCACCACCTCGATCGTGGCGCGCTCGACCGGCGTGGTCGCCGCCTGTTTCAGGGCCGCCTTGCGGGCCTGCAGCTCCTGCAGCAGACCCGGCGTACTGACCGCCGCCGACTGCGACAGCACGGGCACGTTGCCGTGGACATCCGGGCTCGGATCAAAGCGGTGCTGCACGGCAGCCTGCACCTCGTTGATCGCGGCGCGCAGCCCGGCCGACGCGGGCGGGTGCGGCTGGGCGATCGTCGAGCTGTAGAAATTCGGCACCTGCCGCGACACCAGCCGATTCAGCCGCCCCAGCACCGCCTCCGCCTGCTCGATGCTGCGCAGCAGCCCGGGCGAGCGCGTCATCATGCGGGTCTCTTCCTGCACATCACCGCGGCCGTCCTGGTCGTCAGCGCCAGAGGCTCCCACCGCGTTGCGCCCGGAACGCCCTGCCCCCCCGTGCTCGGCCGCACGACCCAGCCCGCCCACGACGGTCGGTGCGTACTGGTGCGCGTTCTCGGGTGTCATGCCCTGGTAAGCCGCGGCGCCAGACGCAGCACCGGTGCGCCCCTGCAAGCTCGGCGGCGAGGGAAAGCGCGCGCCGGCGGCAGCCGCCGGCATGCCGGGGGTGGGATGGCCACTGGCGCCACCACCGCCCCCACCAGCGCCGGCGGCTGGCGCCGCAGGCGTCGGCCCGGAATCTCGGCTGCGCCGGATGAACTGGCGCAGATTGACCTCCGGACACACGCCCTGGCCGATCAGCCAGCGGTTGGTTTCGTGGTAGGCCTCGTGGACCAGCCCGGCAAATTCTTCGTGTAGCAGCGTCTGGACCAGGCGCCAGTGTTCGACCGACAGCCCCGCCGTGCGCCAGCTGTCCACGGCGGCACGCGCCAGCGCGTGCGGACGCAGCACATCGTGCGGGTCCATCTCGTCGCGCCGGTCCAGCGCCGACATGCGGTAGCGCAGATCGGAGAACTCCCAGCTCGCCTTGTCCATCATGGCCAGCGCCATGCGCGAGACGAGGATCTCCAGATCGATCGTGGAGTCATCGACCAGCGCCAGCTCCCCCGCGCGAGTTGCCGTGGGACGGGCACCGTGGGAGGGAGCCGGATGGCCTGCCAGCACCGCCGCCAGATGGGCCGCAAACAGCTGCTGCCAGCTCGCCGCCTGGCGCGGCAGATCGACCAGCAGATCACGGCGCTTGAGCATCACGTCCGGCGCGCCGACCTGCGTGCATTGCTCGCGCAGGCGGTCGATGACGGCGCGCACTGTCCGGCTCAGCGTGCGGGACACCTGATCGCAGTAGAGACGGCGAGCCTGCGCAGCAAGAACCGAGGACGGGGCAGCAGCGGAGGCCATGGGTATCGAGCCGGAGTCCGTGCGAACGGATCAGTAAATGAAAGAACCTTCTACTCTACACCAGCCCTGCGCAGCCCCGGACAGCCTCCGTCAGACGACGGCACCGGAATTCGGATCGTTCGGATCCTGGTCCTTGCGGGCGCCGCTGATCAGGTCTTCGCGTTTGACGCCCAGCCACATCGCAATGGCCGCGGCCACGAACACCGACGAGTAGATGCCGAACAGGATGCCGATCGTCAGCGCCAGCGCGAAGTAGTGCAGCGTCGGGCCACCGAACAGCAGCATCGACAGCACCATCATCTGGGTGCAGCCGTGCGTGATGATGGTGCGGCTCATCGTGGACGTGATCGCGTGGTCGATGACTTCGGGCGTCGTCATCTTGCGGAACTTGCGGAAGGCCTCGCGGATCCGGTCGAAGATCACCACCGACTCGTTGACCGAGTAGCCCAGCACCGCCAGCACCGCCGCCAGCACCGACAGCGAGAACTCCCACTGGAAGAAGGCGAAGAAGCCCAGGATGATGACCACGTCGTGCAGGTTGGCGATGATCGCGGCGACCGCGAACTTCCACTCGAAGCGGATTGCCAGATAGGCCATGATCCCGATGACCACGAAGGCCAGCGCCTTCAGGCCGTCTTCCGCCAGCTCCTTGCCGACCTGCGGGCCGACGAACTCGCTGCGGTTGAGCTTGAGCGGCTCGGTGGCCGTGGCGCCGGAACCGGCTTCGCAGGCCTGGCGGCTGATCGTCTCGCCCTTGGCAGTCGTCGTCTGCACCGGCTTGAGCAGGCCGCCTTCGGCCGCGCAGAGCTGGGCGTAGACACGGCCCACCACCTCGGACTGCTTCACGTCACCACGCAGCGGCAGCCGGATGAGCACGTCGTGCGAGGTGCCGAACTTCTGCACCTGCACCTCGCCGAAGTTCATCGCCTCGATGGTGGTGCGCACTTTCGCGATGTCGGCACTCTGGGCATATTCGGTCTCGATGACCGTGCCGCCCGTGAACTCGATCGACAGGTGCAGTCCGCGCGTGAACAGGAACAGCACGGCCAGCGCGAAGGTCAGGAACGAGATGGCATTGAAGACCAGCGCATGCCGCATGAACGGGATGTCGCGCCGGAGTCGGAAGAATTCCATGGCGGAGTCCTGTCAGGCTTTGGGAGAAGTGACGGTGGTCGAGGTCGATTCGGTCCCGGGCTTGGGGGCCGGTTTCCAGACCTGTCCGATCGAGACGCCCTGCAGCTTCTTCTTGCTGCCGTACCAGAAGTTCACCAGCCCGCGCGAGAAGAACACGGCCGAGAACATCGAGGTCAGGATGCCCAGGCAGTGCACGACCGCGAAGCCGCGCACCGGACCGGAGCCGAAGGCCAGCAGCGCGATGCCGGCGATCAGCGTCGTCACGTTCGAGTCCAGGATGGTCGCGAAGGCGCGCTCGTAGCCGAGGTGGATCGCC
>JBJOPV010000269.1:0-5113 GCA_046050625.1 Pseudomonadota bacterium | reverse complement strand
GTGGCGCGCACCATCACCAGCGTGCGCTACTCGCCCGGACCGCTGCGCACGCTCTATGCCAGCCACCGCCTCAAGCGTGGTGCCAGCGAGCAGCTCGCACTGGGCTGGCAGTGGCCGCTCGATGGTCTGCTGGCTCCGCTGGCCCGCCTGATCGACCTGCCGGACGCCGACGGTCCGGTCCGCGCGGCGCGCAACGGCACGTCGTCCTGCGACGGCCGGCTCTACGGCGTTGGCGCGCTCGACTACAGCCTGAAAGACCGGCGCGTCAGCGGTGCCATCGTCGGCTTCGAATACGATGCGGGCTGCTGGATCGGCCGCGTGGTCGCCCGACGCCAGTCCACCAGCCTGCAGGCATCTTCGACGCAACTGATGCTGCAGCTGGAGCTGGTGGGCCTGTCCCGGCTGGGCACCAATCCGCTGTCGGTCTTGAAGGACAATATCCCCGGCTACCAGCTGCTGCGTGACCCCCGGGGCGCAGCCTCCACGGCCGTCCAACCACCCGCCACTGGCGGCGACACCGACACCCCATGACCGAGCTGCTGACCCTGCCCCCCGACGCGCGCACCGCCGCGATGACACCGCGCCGCAGCCAGGCGCTGGCCGTGCTGTGGCTGGCGGCCAGCCTGCTGTGCAGCCCGATCGACGCCCTGGCCCAGGCCGCGCGCCGCAGCGGTGACTACATCGTCGCGGTGGTCAACCAGGAACTGGTGACCAACAGCGAAGTGCAGCAGCGCCTGCTGCGCGCCGAGCAGGAGGCCGCCAGCAACAACACCCGACTGCCCGACCGCGACACGCTGATGCGCGAGCTGCTCGACCAGCTGATCGACGAGCGCGCCCAGCTGGGTGCGGCCCGGGACGGCAGCGTGCGGGTGGACGAAGCGGAAATCGACCGGGCGGTCACCAACGTCGCGGCGCAGAACAAGGTCACCGTGCCACAGCTGCGCGAGCGCCTGCGCACCGAAGGCATGGACTTCGCCCGCTTCCGCAACAACCTGCGCGACCAGATCCTGCTGGAACGGATCCGCGAACGCGAAGTGCAGAGCCGCATCCGCATCAACGATGCCGACATCGAGGCCTGGCTGGCCGAGCAGCGCGAGAAGAACGGCGCAGCGACGGAGTACAACATCGCCCAGATCCTGCTGTCGGTGCCGGAAAACGCCACGCCGGCGGTCGTCACGCAGCGCCGGGCGCAGGGCGTGGCGCTGCTGCAGCGTCTGCGTTCCGGCGAGGATTTTGCGGCCCTGGTGCGCGAAGCCTCCGATGCCGGCAAGGACCGTGGCGGCGAGATCGGCCTGCGCCGCGCCGACAAGCTGCCGGACCTGTTCATCGAGGCGGTCGGACCGCTGCGAGTGGGCGAGGTGGCCCCGCAGGTGCTGCGTTCCGGCGCGGGTTTCCATGTGCTCAAGCTGGTCGAGCGCCGCGAAGCCGCGCTGACCGTGGCGCAGCAGCACGCACGCCACATCCTGTTGCGCCCCGGCCCGAAACTGACGCAGGACGCCGCCATCCGTCGGCTGGCCGGCTACAAGCGCCAGATCGAAGCCGGCACGGCCAAGTTCGAAGAACTTGCCCGCCAGCACTCGGAGGATGGCAGCGCAGCCAACGGCGGTGATCTTGGCTGGGCGTCGCCGGGCCAGTTCGTGCCGGAGTTCGAACAGACGATGTCGGTGCTGCGTCCGGGGTCGATGGCCGATCCGGTCGTCTCGCGATTCGGTGTTCACCTGATCCAGCTGCTGGAACGCCGCGACCAGCGTCTGGAGCCCCGCGAACAGCGCGAAATGGCCCGTACCGCCCTGCGCGAACAGAAATCCGAAGATGCCTACAGCGACTGGGCCCGCGAGGTGCGTGCCCGCGCCTATGTCGAGCTGCGCGATCCGCCCGGCCAGTGACCTCCCCGTCTCCACGAGCTCCCCTCCTTTGAAACACATTCCCCGCAAGCGCTTCGGCCAGCATTTCCTCACCGACGGCGCCGTGCTTTCGGCCATCGTGCGGGCCATCGATCCGCGGCCCGGCGAGGCGCTGGTCGAAATCGGTCCGGGCATGGGCGCGATGACCGACCCGATCGTCGAATGCTGCGAGCACCTGACGGTGGTCGAACTCGACCGTGATCTCGCCGCCCGCCTGCGCAAGCGGCCCGAGCTGACGGTGATCGAATCCGATGTGCTGAAGGTCGATTTCCGCGAGGTCGCCCGCCTTGCGCGCGCCACCTACGGCGAAGCGCACAAGCTGCGCGTGGTCGGCAACCTGCCCTACAACATCTCCAGCCCGATCCTGTTCCACCTGCTTGACTTCGTCGATGTGGTGGAGGACCAGCACTTCATGCTGCAGAAGGAGGTCGTCGAGCGGATGGCCGCCTCACCAGGCAAGAAGGACTTCGGTCGGCTGTCGGTGATGTTGCAGTGGCGCTATGACATCGAGTCGCTGATCGACGTGCCGCCAGAGTGCTTTGATCCGCCGCCGCGGGTGGACTCGGCCGTCGTGCGGATGACCCCGCTGCGCCACCCACCGGCCGTGGACGTGGCGCTGCTCAGCGAGCTGGTGGCGGTGGCGTTCTCGCAGCGCCGCAAGATGCTGCGCAACACGCTGGGCCGCTGGCTGACCGAGCGTTGTGGCGACGATGTGCCGACCTTCGATCTGCAGCGCCGAGCCGAAGAGGTGCCGGTGGCCGACTACGTGGCACTGGTGACGGCGGTGGGAGCGCACGACGCTGCAGCAGCCACTGCCGCCGCAGCGAGTGCGCCATGAAACAAGCCCGCGCGCGGCGGGCTTGTGGATTGCGTCGTGGACGCTGTGCGGCGGTGTCGGTCGTCAGGCAGCAGCTGCGAGAGCTGACGTGTCGAAGGCACTGCTCATCACTGGCATGTGCGGCGCGAAAGCCGGTGCGGCGTTCTTGCTCGGTTTCGGTGGCGGCTTCACAGGTTCCGCCTGGGCTCCATCAGCCCGCTCCCATTGCCCTTGGTCCTGGGAGCGGGCTACTGAAAAGAATAGAAACATCGGAAGGGAATCTTCCGTTCTCCCCAGTAGTCGGAGGCATCGCGGAACACGTCCAGCAATTGCTCGCGCGCCTCGCGGTCGAACTTGGCGTTGTCCGGCAACTGCTCCAGCACGAGGACAAACCCTGCCTGCGCTCCGGACTTGTTGACCAGATCGGTCATGCAGTCGTAGAGCGCGTCGAGGTTCTTGCCGAAGTGGGCCGGGAACAGGAACGCCTTGGCAATCGACTCCAGCACTTCCGGCTTGGAAGACGCTTCGGCCAGATTGGCATAGAGAAAGTGGTGGCCCAGGTCCTGGGCCGCCAACATGAGGTCGTCCACTCGGAAGGCCCGGATGGCCTGCACGATGTTCGGACGCACGGTCTGCATAAGCATGGTGGATGGTCCCTTAGGGCTCTCGATCCTCGTCGAAGTCACGGTGCGATGCGGCGAAAGCTCGCGTAGTGGTCTTGCGTGTAGAAACAAACATCCGGGGTCGTCGGCTCACGTCCGCCGCAGATGATGCGCCGCGCTCCCCGGTCGCGCGATCCTGCAGTCGGGACGGTATATTCCCTGTAGTATCCTCGGGTCTCCCGCGGCAGAAGCCGCTCCCGGTTGCCGAACACCGAGCCGTCCTTGCCCGGATATCGGAACGGGCCTCCGGCCAGAATCCGTCGTTGCGTCTCGGCGGCTTCCGACGGCAGTTCGGACAACCGGACCGAGCCGCTCTGCAGCCCGACAGCTTCGGAATCGCCCCGGGCTTGCACCCAGTCCGGTGTCCCGAACCAGGCGCCCAGTACGACAGCGCCCAGCGCAACAGCCTTGGTGGCAGCCAAGACGAGCCGCCCACTCGTCACCCTGACCAGATCTACCACGGGTTTTCCTGAATTCTGAAGGGGGCGATGGTACCGAATCAGGGCGCCAAGCTCAAGCGTTTGCCTCAATTTTCAGCAGAACATCAGGGCCATCCGCGCAAGTAAGCGGGTACAAACTCCTTGCAAAGCCTCAGCTGTGCCGACTCGGGCCGGCACAGCCACTGCCTTCAACGCACTGCGTTGGCGTCCGCCACCGTCAGCGCCGTCATGTTGACGATGCGGCGCACCGTTGCCGACGGGGTCAGCACATGCACCGGCTTGGCCGCGCCCAGCAGCACCGGACCGATCGCGATGCCACCGCCAGCCGCCGTCTTCAGCAGGTTGTAGCTGATGTTGGCCGCGTCGATGTTGGGCAGCACCAGCAGGTTCGCTTCCCCGGTGAGCGTGCTGCGCGGCATCAACTCGGCCCGGTAGGCCGGGTTGAGCGCGGTGTCGCCGTGCATCTCGCCGTCCACCTCCAGCCAGGGCGCCGCCTCGCGGATCAGCGCCAGCGCCTCGCGCATCTTCACCGCCGAGGGCTGGTTGCTCGACCCGAAATTCGAGTGCGACAGCAAGGCCGCCTTGGGTTGCAGGCCGAAACGGCGCATCTCCTCGGCCGCCAGCAAGGTGATCTCGCAGAGCTGCTCGGCGGTCGGATCGTAGTTGACGTGGGTATCGACCAGAAACACCTGGCGGCCCGGCAGCACGAGGCCGTTCATGCAGGCGTAGGTCTTGACCCCTGCGCGCCGACCGATCACCGGGTCGATGTACTGGAGGTGGTACGAGGTCGAACTCCAGGTGCCGCAGATCAGGCCGTCCACCTCGCCCTTGTGCAGCAGCATCGAGCCGATCAGCGTCGGCCGCCGGCGCATCTCGATCTTGGCGAGCTGCTCGGTGACGCCCTTGCGGTCCATCATCCGGTGGTAGGTTTCCCAGTAGTCGCGGTAACGCTGGTCGTCGTCGATGCTGACGATCTCGTAGTCGCGGCCCTCTTCCAGGCGCAGGCCGAGCGTGTCGATGCGGCGACGGATGACCGCCGCACGGCCGACCAGCACCGGGTAGGCCAGCCCCTCGTCGACCACCACCTGGACTGCGCGCAGCACGCGGCGGTCCTCGCCCTCGGCATAGGCCACGCGGCGCGCCTTGGCCCGCTTGGCCACGGCGTAGATCGGCTTCATCACCGTGCCGGCCGCGTAGACGAACGCGCGCAGCTTCTCGACGTAGGCGTCCAGGTCGGCGATCGGGCGCGAGGCCACGCCACATTCGGCCGCGGCGCGGGCGACGGCCGGC
>JBJOPV010000268.1:0-5114 GCA_046050625.1 Pseudomonadota bacterium | reverse complement strand
CGTAGCCCGGGTGCAGCGCCTCGGCGCCGGTGGCCTTGGCGGCGGCGATGATCTTGTCGGCGACCAGATAACTCTCACGGCTGGGGGCCGGGCCCAGCAGCACGGCCTCGTCGGCCAGCGCGACGTGACGCGCGTCGCGGTCGGCCTCGGAGTAGACGGCCACCGTCTTGATGCCCATCTTGCGGGCGGTCTGGATGACGCGGCAGGCGATTTCGCCGCGGTTGGCGATCAGGATCTTCTTGAACATGATGGTGTGCTTTCGCGCCGCGTGATCACAGGGGGATGTTGCCGTGCTTGCGCCACGGGTTGTCCAGCTTCTTGTCCTTGAGCATCACCAGCGAGCGGCAGATGCGCTTCCTCGTCTCGTGCGGCTGGATCACGTCGTCGATGAAGCCGCGCGCGCCCGCCACGAAGGGGTTGGCGAAGCGGGCCTTGTACTCGGCCTCGCGCGCGGCCAGCTTGGCCGGATCCTTCTTCTCCTCGCGGAAGATGATCTCCACCGCGCCCTTGGCGCCCATCACCGCGATCTCGGCGTTGGGCCAGGCGAAGTTCACGTCGCCCCTCAGGTGCTTGGAGCTCATCACGTCATAGGCGCCGCCATAGGCCTTGCGGGTGATGACGGTGACCTTCGGCACCGTGCACTCGGCGTAGGCGTAGAGCAGCTTGGCGCCGTGCTTGATGATGCCGCCGTACTCCTGCGTGGTGCCGGGCATGAAGCCGGGCACGTCGACGAAGGTGATCACGGGGATGTTGAAGGCATCGCAGAAGCGCACGAAGCGCGCCGCCTTGATCGAGCTCTTGATGTCCAGGCAGCCCGCCAGCACGAGCGGGTTGTTGGCGACGATGCCCACCGTCTGGCCTTCCATGCGCGCCATGCCGATGACGATGTTGGCGGCGTAGTCGGGCTGCAGCTCGAAGAAGTCGCCGTCATCGACCACCTTGGTGATCAGCTCCTTCATGTCGTAGGGCTTGTTCGGGTTGTCCGGCACCAGCGTGTCGAGCGACGGATCCAGCCGCAGCGCCGGGTCACCGCTCGGGCGCACCGGCGGCTTGTCCTTGTTGTTCAGCGGCAGGTAGTTGAAGAAGCGGCGCAGCATCAGGAGCGCTTCCACATCGTTCTCGAAGGCCAGGTCGGCCACGCCGGACTTGGCGGTGTGGGTGACCGCGCCGCCGAGCTCCTCGGCGGTCACCTCCTCGTGCGTCACCGTCTTCACCACCTCGGGGCCGGTGACGAACATGTAGCTGGAGTCCTTCACCATGAAGATGAAGTCGGTCATCGAGGGCGAGTACACCGCGCCGCCCGCGCACGGGCCCATGATCATCGAGATCTGCGGGATCACGCCCGAGGCCATGACGTTGCGCTGGAAGACCTCGGCATAGCCGCCGAGCGAGGCCACGCCTTCCTGGATGCGCGCGCCGCCCGAGTCGTTCAGGCCGATCACCGGCGCGCCGACCTTCATCGCCTGGTCCATGATCTTGCAGATCTTCTCGGCGTGCGCCTCGGACAGCGCGCCGCCGAAGACGGTGAAGTCCTGGCTGAACGCGAAGGCCAGGCGGCCGTTGATCATGCCGTAGCCGGTGACCACGCCGTCGCCGGTGATCTTGTTGTCCTGCATGCCGAAGTCGGCACAGCGGTGCTCGACGAACATGTCCCACTCTTCGAAGGTGCCTTCGTCGAACAGCAGCTCGAGGCGCTCGCGCGCGGTCAGCTTGCCCTTGGCGTGCTGGCTGTCGATGCGTTTCTGCCCGCCGCCCAGGCGCGCCTTGGCGCGCTTGGCTTCGAGCATCTGCTGGATGTCATGCATGGGAATCTCCTCGGGGTGGGTCCGTGATTCAGTCGGGAAAAATCAGGGCGTCAGCTCGTCAGCTCATCAGGTCGAGCAGCCGGCGCGCGGCCACCGACGCGGCGGTGCGGCCCTCGCGCACCTGGACGGTCAGCTCGCCGAGCTGGCCGCGCACCTCGGGGTGCGCGCGGAAGCGCTCGCGCAGGCCGGACTCGATGCGCTCCCACATCCAGGCCAGGTTCTGCTGCTGGCGGCGCAGCGCCAGCCGGCCGCTGGCCTGCTGCAGTTCGCGGAAGGTGCTGACCGCGCTCCAGAAATCGTCGAGCCCGGCGCCCTTGAGCGCGCTGATCTGGATCACGCGCGGCAGCCACAGGCTCGCGCCCTCATGGCCACGGTCGGGATGGCCGTGCTGGGCGTGCATGCCCAGCAGGCGCAGCGCGCTGGTGATCTGCGCGCGGGCGCGGGTGGCGGCGTCGGGGTCGATGTCGGCCTTGTTGATGACCACCAGGTCGGCCAGCTCCATCACGCCCTTCTTGATCGCCTGCAGATCGTCGCCGGCATTGGGCAGCTGCAGCAGGCAGAACATGTCCGTCATGCCCGAGACCGCGGTCTCGCTCTGGCCGACGCCGACCGTCTCGATGATGACGATGTCGTAGCCGGCGGCCTCGGCCACCAGCATCGCCTCGCGGGTCTTCTCGGCGACGCCGCCGAGCGTGCCCGAGGAGGGACTCGGCCGGATGTAGGCGGCCGGATGCACCGACAGCCGCTCCATGCGGGTCTTGTCGCCCAGGATGGAGCCGCCCGAGACGGTCGACGACGGATCGACCGCCAGCACCGCCACCCGGTGCCCCAGGCCGATCAGGTGCAGCCCGAGCGTCTCGATGAAGGTCGACTTGCCCACGCCGGGAACGCCGGAAATGCCGAGCCGGAAGGAGCGCCCGGTGCGCGGCAGCAGCGCGTCGAGCAGCGCGTCGGCGCGGGCGCGGTGGTCGGCCCGGGTCGACTCGAGCAGCGTGATCGCCTTGGCCATCGCGCGCCGCTGCACCGCCGGCTGCGTGCCGGCGATGCCGGCCGCCAGGGCCTGCTCGGTGGCAGGCAGGTGGGAGAAGTCGTCGGTCATCGAAAGAGGCGAGTGATCGCCCGGTGTGATCGCTAGTGATCGCTGGCCGGATGCGCCGGCCGTCGGAAATACAGATCCCATTCGCCCTCTGCCTCCAGGATGAAGCCGTGGCGCTCGTAGAAGCTGGCCGCCGCGGTGTGCTTCAGCGCAGTCACCGACATCGGCATGGCCCGCGCATCGGCCTCCGCCAGCACCCGGCGCATCACCCAGCTGCCCACCCCCTCGCCCTGCGCGCTGGGATGGATGTAGAGGTGATCGAGCAGCATGTCCCCGGGCCGCGGAATCACCACGACAAAGCCCACCAGATCGCCATCGCGCAGGATGTGGCGCGCGTGCGCCGGGTTGAACCCCCGGCTCAGCCGCTCGCGCACCCGCTGCGGATCGAAATGGCCCAGCCGCGTCAGGCTCTCGCGCATCGCCGCCATCCGCAAGGACAGCAGGGCTTCGAAGTCGTCCTCACCGGCGGGGGTGAGCTGGAGATGCGGCGTGCCGGCGGCAGAAGCGGCAGAAGCGGCTGAGGGAGGTTGCATGGATCACCGATGGGTCATGGGCACCTCAGGCCGCAGACACATGGGCTTTGATCTGCTCCAGAACATCCTTGGCCGAGGCCGGAATCGGCGTGCCGGGACCGTAGACCCCCTTCACGCCGGCTTCGAACAGGCAATCGTAATCCTGTTGCGGAATGACACCGCCGACGAAGACGATGATGTCGTCGGCGCCCTGCTTCTTCAGTTCCGCGATGATCGCCGGCACCAGGGTCTTGTGGCCGGCCGCCAGCGTCGAGACGCCCACGGCGTGCACGTCGTTCTCGATGGCCTGGCGGGCGCACTCTTCCGGCGTCTGGAACAGCGGCCCCATGTCGACGTCGAAGCCGAGGTCGGCATAGGCCGTGGCCACGACCTTGGCGCCACGGTCATGGCCGTCCTGGCCGAGCTTGGCGATCATCACGCGCGGGCGGCGACCGTAGGTCTCGGCAAAGGCCGCGATCTCGCCCTGCAGCTTCTCCCAGCCCTCGGCCGAGTCGTAGGCCGCCGCGTAGACGCCGGTGACCTTCTGGATGTCGGCGCGGTGGCGGCCATAGACGACTTCGAGCGCGTCCGAGACCTCGCCGACCGTGGCACGCAGCCGCACCGCCTGGATCGCCAGGTCCAGCAGGTTGCCCTGACCGGACTGCGCCGCCTCGGTCAGCGCCGCCAGCGCGGCCTGCACCGCCGCGGTGTCGCGCGTGGCGCGGATCTGCTGCAGGCGTGCGATCTGCGCATCACGCACCTTGACGTTGTCGACGTCGAGGATGTCGATCGGATCTTCCTTGGCGAGCTTGTACTTGTTGACGCCGACGATGACATCGCGACCGGCGTCGATGCGGGCCTGCTTCTCGGCCGCCGAGGCCTCGATCTTCAGCTTGGCCCAGCCGGAATCGACAGCCCGGGTCATGCCGCCCATCGCCTCGACCTCCTCGATGATGGCCCAGGCCTTGTCGGCCATCTCCTGGGTCAGCGACTCCATCAGGTAGGAGCCGGCCCACGGATCGACGACATTGGTGATGTGGGTCTCTTCCTGGATGATGAGCTGCGTGTTGCGGGCGATGCGCGAGGAGAACGCGGTCGGCAGCGCGATCGCCTCGTCCAGCGCATTGGTGTGCAGGCTTTGCGTGCCGCCGAAGACCGCCGCCATCGCCTCGACCGTCGTGCGCACGATGTTGTTGTAGGGGTCCTGCTCGGTGAGCGACCAGCCCGAGGTCTGGCAGTGGGTGCGCAGCATCAGGCTCTTGGGGTTCTTCGCGTCGAAGCCCTTCATGATGCGCGCCCACAGCAGGCGCGCCGCGCGCATCTTCGCGATCTCGAGATAGAAGTTCATCCCGATCGCCCAGAAGAAGCTGAGCCGCCCAGCGAAGGCATCGACGTCCAGTCCCTTGGCCATCGCCGTCTTGACGTATTCCTTGCCGTCGGCGAGCGTGAAGGCGAGTTCGAGCGTCTGGTTCGCGCCCGCTTCCTGCATGTGGTAGCCGCTGATCGAGATCGAGTTGAACTTCGGCATCTTCTGCGCCGTGTACTCGATGATGTCGCCGATGATCTTCATCGACGGCTCGGGCGGGTAGATGTAGGTGTTGCGGACCATGAACTCCTTGAGGATGTCGTTCTGGATGGTCCCGCTGAGCTTGTCCTGCGCCACGCCCTGCTCTTCGGCCGCCACCACGTAGCCCGCCAGCA
>JBJOPV010000267.1:0-5142 GCA_046050625.1 Pseudomonadota bacterium | reverse complement strand
CCTCGGTGACGAAGTCGTTGGGCCCCTTGCTGGTCACGGTCAGGCGCTCGACGTCGAGGCTGGCCCGGTTGATGATCGCCCCGGCCGCGCGCGCGGCCTTGATGGCGATGTTGAGCATGGGGTGCAATGAGGCTTGCGACATGGGAATGCGGCTCCGGAACTCGGTTCGACGAGTGGCGAATGAAAGGGGCGAGGGGCTGGCGGAAGGAAAGAGCGGGGCGCGGTTCTGTGCGGCCACGCTGGCCTGCAACGCCTAAGATAACCGGTCATTCTACGATGTCCGCGCCCGAAAACGGCGTCTGAAAGGTCTTCTCTCGTGCCTGTCGCCCCCGATTCGACCCGCTTCGTGCTGGTCAACACCAGCCATCCCGGCAACGTCGGCGCCACCGCCCGCGCAATGAAGGTGATGGGATTTTCAGAGCTGGTGCTGGTGGCGCCGCGCTTCGGCGATGTGCTCAGCCAGGAGGAGACGGTGGCGATGGCCAGCGGCGCGGCCGACATCCTGGTGCGCGCGCGCATCGTGCCGACGCTCGACGAGGCGCTCGAAGGCGTGCAGCTGGCCTGTGCCACCGCGATGACGCCGCGCGACTTCGGCCCGCCGGTGGAGGCGCCGCGCGCCTGCTTCGAGCGGCTGGCCACGCGGCCCGACAAGGTCGCCTTCGTCTTCGGCAGCGAGCGCTTCGGGCTGTCGAACGAGGATGTCTACCGCTGCCATGTCTGCCTCTCGATCCCGACGAACCCCGACTACGGTTCGCTGAACCTGGCGCAGGCGGTGCAGCTGCTGGCCTACGAGTGGCGCCAGGCGCAGGGCGGCTTCGCGGTGGTGCCGCGCACCCGCGACGCCGAGCGCGCCGGCATCGACGCGGTGCAGGGCGCGCTCGCGCACTGGGAGCAGGCGCTGGTGCACCTGGGCTTTCTCGATCCGAAGGTGCCGCGCAAGCTGATGCCGCGCCTGAACCAGCTGCTCAACCGCGCCGAGCCGACGGTCGAGGAGATCCACATCCTGCGCGGCATCGCCCGCGAGATCCTGCGTCGCGGCTGAAAGACGGCGCGCGTCCTACACTTCGCTTTCGTCGGCGATGCGTCGCGTCGCTGCCTCCCGAAGCTCGTCACGAGTCCGCCATGTTCAGCCGCCTGAAAGAAGACATCGACTGCATCCTCGAACGCGATCCGGCCGCCCGCTCGCGCCTGGAGGTGCTGACCTGTTATCCGGGCCTGCATGCGCTGTGGATCCAGCGGCTGGCGCACTGGTTCTGGGTGCGCGATTTCAAGTGGCTGGGCCGCTGGCTGTCGAACTGGGGCCGCTTCCTGACCGGCATCGAGATCCACCCCGGTGCCACCTTCGGCCGGCGCGTCTTCATCGACCACGGCATGGGCATCGTCATCGGCGAGATGGCCGAGGTCGGCGACGACTGCACCATCTACCAGGGCGTGACGCTGGGCGGCACCTCGCTGGTCAAGGGCGCCAAGCGCCACCCGACGCTGGGCCGCGGCGTGATCGTCGGCGCCAACGCCTGCGTGCTGGGCGGCTTCACGGTGGGCGATGGCGCCCGCGTGGGCTCCGGCGCGGTGGTGACCAAGCCGGTGCCCGAGGGCGCCACCGCGGTGGGCAACCCCGCGCGCATCATCGCCGCGCAGCAGGACGCCCAGCGCGAGGCCGCGGCCGCGCGCATGGGCTTCTCCGCCTACGGCGTGACCCAGGGCGAGGACCCGGTCGCGCAGGCGATGAAGGGCCTGATCGACAACGCCTCCAGCCACGAGCACCAGATCGCGCTGCTGTGGCAGGCGATCGAGAAGCTCTCGGCGCGCGCCCGCGAGCTGCCGGCCGACCCCTGCGTGCCCGACGAGGCGCACCGCACCGAGACATTCGACGCCGAGCGGCTGAATCGGCTGGTCAAGTAGCGCAGTGGCGTTGCGCCGCCCCGTCGCAAGGTTTCTGAAAGTTTCCGGAAAGACTTGGCGCCGATCTCCTTGTTAAGTTACATCCAGTTGCAATCAGACGGGATGTTTCTCATGGAGATCACTGGAAAGGCGGCCTGGCGGCTGTTGTCGGTCGGCCTGCTGCCGCTGCTGTTGGCGGGCTGCCTGTCGGGCGGCTCGGACAGCGAGGCCATCTCGCCGCAGGCCCAGGCGCTGGAGGCCATCCTGCAGAGCGAGTCCGGCGGCAGCGCGCTGCAGCCTTTCAGCGCCTGCGAGGCCTCCGGCCTGGGGACCGACCACCGCGTCGGTCCGGGCCAGCCCTACACCGAGCTGGAGCAGGTGCCCTGGGAGTCGCTGCGGGCGGGCGACACGGTGCGCATCTTTCACCGCGCCGAGCCCTACCGGGGCAAGTTCATGCTGGCCGCGCAGGGCACGGCCGCCGCGCCGGTGCGGGTGTGCGGCGTGCGCTCGGCCGCCGGCGAGCGCCCGACGATCAATGGCAGCGGCGCGGTGTCGCGCCCGGCGCTGGCCAGTGGCTACAGCGCCAGCGCCGAATACCGCCTGCTGCATCAGGCGCGCTCGCTGATCCTGATCAAGCCGCTGGCCAGCGCGGCCGACGCCTGGACCCAGGCGCCCTCGCACATCCAGATCGACGGCCTGCGCATCGTGCGCGCCCACCCCGACCTGTCCTTCACCGACGTCGACGGGGTCAGCCGGCGCTACGAGGCCTTCGGGGCCTGCATCTGGATCGAGCGGGGCCGCAACATCACGCTGGCCGACAACGAGATCGCCGACTGCCAGATGGGCGTGTTCAGCAAGTCGACCGACGACAACAGCGTCTCGGTCACCCGGGATCTGCGCCTGATCGGCAACCACATCCACGGTCACGGCATCCGGGGCAGCGACCGGGTCCATGCGACCTACACCCAGGGCGTGGGCACGGTGATCGAGTTCAACCGCTACGGCCCGCCGCGCGAGGGCGCGCTGGGCAACGCGATCAAGGACCGTTCGGCCGGTCTGATCGTGCGCCACAACCGCATCGAGGAGGGCGCGCATGCGCTCGATCTGGTCGAGGCGGAGGATTTCCCGAAGACGGCGCTGGCCGCCACCGCTTACCGCGAGACCCATGTGCACGGCAACGTCATCATCAAGCGCGGCGACACCGGCACCACGGTCCACTACGGCGGCGACCACTACGGCAGCTGGCCCGGCGCGATGTGGGGCGAGCCGATCTACCGCAAGGGCACGCTCTACTTCTACGACAACCTGGTCGAGCTGACCGGCAGCGCGGCGGTGCTGTTCCAGGTCTCGACGACCGAGGAGGCGGTGCAGGCCTGGAACAACATCGTGGTGTATGCGCCCACGGTGCAGTCGCGCCTGCTGCGGGCTGGCCAGGACATCGGTGCGTCCTGGACCAGCGGCGGCATCGTGACGCTGGGCGCGAACAACCGCATCGTCAGCGGCTGGCGCGACACCAGCCCGTGGCACGCGGTCGGCGGCCAGCTGATCGGCGCCGAGCGGGTGACGACGATCGATGCCATGCCGACCGATCCGGCGGCACTGATCGCGCAGTCCGGCGGTCTGCTGGGGGCACCTCAGGTGCGCTGAGGCCTGCGCGCGGTCTTCGGCCGAAAGGCGCTGATGACGGCTTCGCGCGTCTCGATGTAGGGGCCGCCGATCAGGTCGATGCAATAGGGCACCGCGGCGAAGATGCCCGGGCAGGGCGGCTGCGCGTCCGGCAGGCCCTCGAGCGTCTCGGCGATCGACTTGGGCTGGCCCGGCAGGTTCAGGATCAGCGCGCGTCCGCGGATCACCGCCACCTGGCGCGACAGGATGGCCGTGGGCACGAAGCGCAGGCTGATCTGGCGCATCTGCTCGCCGAAGCCCGGCATGACCTTGTCGGCCACTGCCAGCGTGGCCTCAGGGGTCACGTCGCGCGGCGCCGGGCCGGTGCCGCCAGTGGTCAGCACCAGGTCGCAGCGCTCGACGTCGACCAGCTCGCGCAGCGTCGCGCTGATGCCGTCCTGCTCGTCCGGGATCAGCCGGGTGACCCAGGTGACCGGGTTGTGCAGCGCGCGTGCCATCCAGTCCTGCAGCGCCGGCAGCCCCTTGTCCTCGTAGACGCCGCGGCTGGCGCGGTCGCTGATCGAGACCAGGCCGATGCGCAGCAGCTCGGGCGGGGGCAGGGCGGTGGCGTCACTCATCGGCGTCTTCCTGGTCGTCGTCGGCGTCGTCCGGGGCGGCTGCGGCGGCGGCCGCTGCCAGCGTGGCCTTGATCTGCTGGAACAGCTCGCGATAGGCGCGGCCCTTGCGCTCGGTCGGGGCCTCGGCGCCCTGCGCGGCGGTGGCGGCGGCCGAGGCCTGGTCCTTGCGCGCATTGCGGATCAGCGTGCGCAGCGCCTGCGCGTCGGTGCCGGGGTGCTCGCCCATCCACTGGGTGAAGGCGTCGTCCTCGGCGACCAGGCGGTCGCGCCAGCGCTCGGCGGTGTGCAGCGCCAGGGTTTCCTTGGCGCCGGGCAGCTTGAAGGAGGCCACCGCCTCGCGCAGCGGCTCGGCGTCGATGCCCCGCATGATCTTGCCGATGTACTGCATCTGACGCCGGCGGCCCTCGTGCGAGCGGATGCGCTTGAGATCGAGCAGCGCGTCGAGCAGCGACTCGGGCATGCCGACGATCGCCTTCAGGCGGTGCGCCGGCATCTCGTCGAGCTCCTTGCCGAGCGCCTGCAGGTCGTGCATCTGCTGCTTCAGCCGCGTCTTGCTGGGACGGCCGGAGAAGTCCTCGTCAGGCAGCTCGTCGCCTGCGGTGTCGTCGTGATCGAAGTGGTAGTTCGGGTGCATGGATGAGAGGGGGGCTGGGGGACCGGACGGGGCAGGCTGCCCCCATTGGGGACGGCGGCTATGATACGAGCGACCATCCCCCGCACCGTCAGCCCCGACTGCCCATGACCGCCAAGACCCCTCGTCCGTCCCGTTCGAAGGCTGCAGCCCCGGCTGCCGCGACCGTGCCCGCCCAGGCACCCGAGGCCGGTTTCGCCTACAGCCGAGCGCAGTTCGCCGATCTGGTCGAGCAGACGCTGGAGATCGCCAGGTCGCTGGGCGCCAGCGATGCCGGCGTCGAGGTCTCCGAGGGCTCGGGCCTGTCGGTGTCGGTGCGCAAGGGCCGGCTCGAGAACGTCGAGCGCAACCGCGACAAGGCGGTCGGCGTGACCGTCTACCTCGGCC
>JBJOPV010000266.1:0-5149 GCA_046050625.1 Pseudomonadota bacterium | reverse complement strand
GACGCTCCTCGATCCACTGGCGCGTCGCGCTGGCCAGCACCTCGTCGTGCAGCAGCATCAGGTGCACGTCCAGCAGCGCGACCAGTTCGGCGGGCGTGTCGCCCTGGACATCGAGCTTGAGCGCCTCAAATTCCCGGCAGACCTGATCGCGCGCCGCCTTCAGCCGGCGGATCTCTGGCCCGACCTGATCGGCCTCGACGAAATAGTGGGCCACGTCCACCCAGCTGGAAGCCACCAGCACTGCACGCCCGATGGCCACGCCCCGGGAAACCGGCAATCCGAATACCTGAACGCTCATGGGGCCATGCTATCAGCGCGCCCCGCCCGCCCGCACCGGGATCGGCCCTCATCTTCAGATGCGTGGATCCGCAGGTTGAAGCCCTGCCGATCCGTCATCGTGATGTCATCGCCACGACATGCCCGGGTCACCGCACGCGCCGAGCATCACCCTCATGACGAGGAGCGATCAATGAGGGAACTTCCGCTGCCCACGATGCCGCTGGCCGAGCTGCCGGCCGGCCGTCGCCGGGGACTTCCGCCGAGCCGGCCGTGCACACCGCCGCCAGTGGGCGCGCCCCTTCCGGCGGCTGCACAGGACCGACTCAGCGTCGGCTGGGCGCGCCACCAGGACGAGGTCCGCGAAGCCCAGCGGCTGCGCCATCAGGTGTTCGCGGTCGAGATGGGCGCACGGCTGTCGCCGGTGAGCGGCATGCCCGAAGGTCATGATGCCGACCTGTTCGACCCTTACTGCGAACACCTGATCGTGCGCTGCCTGGACGAGCGCTCGCCGCAGGCGGGCGAGATCATCGGCACCTACCGGGTGCTGACGCCGCAAGCCGCCCGGCGCGTGGGCGGCTTCTACAGCGAGACCGAGTTCGACCTGACCCGGCTGCGCCCGCTGCGCGACCGCATGGCCGAGCTGGGCCGCTCCTGCGTGCATGAGGACCACCGCCAGGGCGGCGTGATCCTGGGCCTGTGGGGTGCGCTCGGCAGCTTCCTGGTGCGCAACGGCCTGGATTCGGTGATCGGCTGCGCCAGCATGTCGATGCGCGACGGCGGCCATGCGGCGGCCTCGCTGTGGGACCGCCTCTCGCGCACCCACCTGGCACCGATCGAGCTGCAGGTGCGTCCGCGCCTGGCGCTGCCGGTGGACGATCTGCGGCGCGACTTGCCCGTCGAGGCCCCGCCGCTGATCAAGGGCTATCTGCGCTGCGGCGCGACGGTGCTGGGCGCACCGGCCTGGGACCCCGACTTCCACACCGCCGACCTGCCGATGCTGCTGCAGCTGCGCGATCTGCCGGAGAAGTACCGCAAGCATTTTCTCGGCCACTGAGCGGCCGAGCCCAGGCCAGAGGCCCCGCTCGGTTCAGCTGCCTTCGCCGAACTTGTCGTCGATCAGGGCGCGCAGGGCGTCCATCGCCTCCTGCTCACGCTCTCCGCTGGTCTCGATCTCGAGCTGGCTGCCGACTGCAGCGGCCAGCATCATCACGCCCATGATGCTCTTGGCGTTGATGCGCCGGCCATTGCGGTTGCTGATGAAGACATCGCAGGGGAAGCTGCCAGCCAGCTTGGACAGCTTGGCGGAGGGCCGGGCATGCAGCCCCAGCCTATTGCTGATGGTGATGGTGGTCTTGATCATGGGCACCGGGAAGGAAGGCCTGGTTCTGCGGCCGGGTCGAGGCGATCGGAAGCACGCCCTGAGCACCGCCCTGCACCGCACGGGCGAACAGCTCGTCCAGCCGCGCACGGCCGGCATAGTTCAGCGTGCGCCACAGCATCGGCACGTTGACCCCGGCCAGCGCGCGCACCCGATTGCCGTCGACCAGCCGCTGCGCGATGTTGGAGGGCGTCGCGCCGAAGACATCGGTCATCACCAGCACCTCGGGGTCATCATCGAGCTCATCTGGCAACAGGCTGCGCGCCTGGGCCTCCAGGGCCTCAGGGCCCATGTCGGGCAGCACGTCGAGCACGCGCAGCTGCTGCGCCTCGTCGGGAAAGGTGTGCGCCGCGATGGCCTTCAGCGCGGAAGCCAGCGGGGCATGGGCGATGATCAGCAGACGGGCCATGGAACGATTGCGGCATTGCAAGGGTGCGGCATCATGCCATGCACGGCCGGTTCGTCACGCGCCCTGATCAAGGCGCCGGCCGCAGCGAGCCGATGAACTCCTGAGCCCGGTCGCGCCAGCGCGACACCGGCTCGCCCCGAGTGATCGCGACCACCTGCAGCACCTGCAGGCCACGGGCGACGAAGACCACCTCGGCCTCGACCGGGCGGGCATCGCCATCACGCCCGCTCAGCTGCAGCCGCCGGGCCTCCTGCTGCGGGGTCAGGCCGGGACCGGTCGCCTCCTGGACCTCGGACTCCTCGGCCTGGAGATTGGCCGCCAGCCGGCCGCGCAGGTGGCGCAGCGTCTCGGAAACGCGTGCCGGCTCGTCGATCTCGAAGAGAGTGACCGACCAGCCCAGACCGCCGGCATCGCAGCTGGACATGCGTGCAGGCACGCTGCGCTCGAGCAGCCGCACCGGGCGTTCGGTCCGCTCGGGACGGCAGGGAAACTGGATCACCAGCCCGTCGGCCACCGGCACGTCGCGCCAGTCGAGCGCCGGCGCGCATCCACCAGCCAGCAGCACGACGGCAAGGCCACAACGCAGCAGCGACGGATGCAACGACGGGAGGATGGGCATGCGCCGATTGTCGACGGCCGCCCGGGCGGGCCGGCACCGGCCTTTCCCGCACAGGCCGGGTCAGGGCTGGAACAGCCCGAGCAGCCGCTCGAGCACCGCCAGCATCGGGCGCTGCAGCAGCGGCAGCGTCAGCAGCAGCCCGAGCAGGCCGACCGAGATCGTCACCACGAAGCCGATCGAGAAGATCTGCAGCTGCTGCGCCACCCGGGAGATCACGCCCAGCACCAGGTTGACGAACAGCAGCATCGCCACCGTCGGCAGCGCGATCCACAGCCCATAGCGGAACAGCTCGGCACCCCACACCTGCGGCTGGATGCTGCGCAGCAGGTCGAAGGGATGGTCGGTGACCGGAAACTGGTGGAAGCTGGCCACCACCACCTCGACCAGCAGCAGATGCCCGTTGATCACCACGAAAAGCCAGGCGGCCATGGTGTTGAACAGCCGCGCCGACACGGTGCTCTGCCCGCTGGTGGTGGGGTCGAAGAAGGTCGCGAAGTTCAGGCCCATCTGCAGGCCGATGACTTCGCCGGCGAATTCGATCGCGGTGAACACCACCTTGGCGGCGAAGCCGATGGTCACGCCGATGAAGACCTGCTGGACCACCATCGCCAGCGCGGTCGGGCTGTCAAGCGGCGGCACCGGCATCGGCGGCAGCACCGGCTGGGCACACAGGGCCGTCAGCAGGGCCAGCCCGATGCGCACGCGCACCGGAATCACCCGCATCGACAGCACCGGCGCGGCCGCGAACAGGCCCAGGATGCGCAGCAGCGGCCACAGCAGCGGCACGACCCACTGCAGCAGCTGTGCCTCGCTGAAGCCGATCACCGCAGGCGCACCCCGGCCCGGCCTCAGCCGACCATCGAGGGAATGGCCTGCAGCATGCGCCGCAGGTACTCGACCAGCGTGGTGATCATCCACGGCCCGGCCACCAGCAGCACCACCACCCCGGCGATGATCTTCGGCACGAAGGACAGCGTCGACTCATGCAGCTGGGTGGCGGCCTGCAGCACGCTGATCGTCAGGCCGACGGCCAGGATGACCAGCAGCATCGGCGCGGCCACCATCAGCAGGATGGTCAGCGCCTCCTGGCCGATGGTGAAGACGAGGGAGGAATCCATCAGGGCAGTCCTGGAGCAGCGCGGCGCAAGCCGGTCAGGGAGCGAAGCTCGCCGCCAGCGAACCCAGCAGCAGGTTCCAGCCGTCGGCCAGCACGAAGAGCATCAGCTTGAAGGGCAGCGCCACCAGCACCGGTGACAGCATCATCATGCCCAGGCTCATCAGCACGCTGGCCACCACCATGTCGATGACCAGGAAGGGAATGAAGATCAGGAAACCGATCTGGAAGGCCGACTTCAGTTCGCTGGTCACGAAGGCCGGCACCAGCACCCGCAGCGGCACCTGCTCGGCCTGGACCGAGGCGTCGATGCGGCCGAGCTTCATGAACAGCGCCATGTCGGACTGGCGGGTCTGCTTGAGCATGAACTGGCGCATCGGCACCTCGGCGCGCACGGCAGCCTCCTCGAAGGTGATCTGCGCGGCGGCGTAGGGCTTGTAGGCCTCGGCGTAGACCCGGTCGAGCGTCGGCCCCATGACGAAGAGGGTCAGGAACATCGACAGGCCGATGATGACCTGGTTCGGCGGCGAGGACTGGGTGCCCAGCGCCTGGCGCATCAGGCTCAGCACGATGACGATGCGGGTGAAGCCGGTCATCATCATCAGCATCGCCGGCAGGAAGGACAGCGAGGTGAGGATCAGCAGCGTCTGCACCGGCACCGAGTAGGTGCTGCCGCCACTGCCCTGCCCCACCACGATCGGCAGCCCCCCTGGCGAGGTGGGGGTGTTGGCCAGCGCCGGCGAGGCGACCAGCAGCGCGGGCAGCGCCAGCAGCGCCAGCCGGACCAGACGGTGCCTCGGCGGTTCAGCTTGCATGATCGCTTTCTCGGGCGGACTGCATCGACCCGGAGCGATGCCAGCCCTCGAGCAGGCGCCGGAAAGCCGCATCGACCGGCGGTGCACCGGCGACAGGATGGGCATCGGCCGGACCAGCCGGCAGCTGGTGCAGCACCGAGACCTGCTGCGCGGTCACGCCCAGCAGCAGCCGGCAGCGCGACTCGCCCTCGCCGATCTCGATCAGCACCAGGCGCTGCTGCGGCCCCAACGGGGTCTGCGACAGCACCCGCATTGAGGATGCCGCCGACGCACCCGGCCGCAGCCCACCCCAGCCGCTGCGGCGCAGCAGCCACATCGCGGCAGGAATCGACAACAGCACCAGCGCCAGCCACAGCAGCGACATCAGCGAAGGCCCCACGGCCGCGCTCCCGTCAGCCACCGCGGGAAAGCCGGCGCATGCGCTCGCTCGGCGTCACGATGTCGGTCAGGCGCACGCCGAACTTCTCGTTGACGACCACCACCTCGCCCTGGGCGATCAGGTAGCCGTTGACCAGCACGTCCATCGGCTCGCCGG
>JBJOPV010000265.1:0-5189 GCA_046050625.1 Pseudomonadota bacterium | reverse complement strand
TCCCGCATGTGATGAAGACGTCCTTCGACCCGCTGAAGGACATCCGCCCGGTGGCCACGCTGGCGCGGGCGGGGATCGTGCTGGTCGGCGCGCCGGGCCTGCCGCCGGACTTCAAGGGCCTGATCGCATACCTGAAGGCCAACCCCGGCAAGCTCAGCTTCGCCTCCTACAGCGCCGGCACCAGCTCGCACTACGCCGGCATGATCCTGAACCAGAAGGCCGGGCTGGACCTGACCCACATCCCCTTCGCCGGCTCGCCCCCGGCGCTGCAGCAGGTCATGGGCGGCCAGATCGCGATCATGTTCGACGGCATCGTCACCTCGCTGCCGCAGATCCGCGGCAACAAGGTCCAGCCCTACGCGGTCGCCGCCAGGACCCGCTCGCACCACCTGCCCGACGTGCCGACGACGGCCGAGCTGGGCTACCCGGAGCTGGATTTCTCCAACTGGCTGGGCACGGTGGTCTCGGCCAGCGTGCCGGCCGACCTCGTCGAGAAGATCAGCGCCGCCACCCTGAAAGCGGCCAGCTCGCCCAAGGTGCGTGACCGGCTGGTGGCGGCCGGCTTCGAGCCGAACACGCCGCTGAGCCCGGCGGAGCTGGCCAGGTCGGTGCGGGCGGACTACGAGCGCAACGCCGCCATCGTCAAGGCGTTCAACATCCAGCTCAACCAGTGACCGCCACCCTGCTGATCGTGCCGGGCCTGCGCGACCACGTCGAGGCGCACTGGCAGACCCGGCTCGCGGCCATCGACCGGGTGGCCACGCTGGCGGCCGACTGGGGCAGCACGCTGATCGACCTGGGCGAGGTCGGTCACCTGAACCCGGCGTCGGGCCATGGCCCCTGGCCCGCCGGCGACGTGTTGATGGATGCCTTGCTGGCCACCGCGCCTGTTTCCCCTTGTTCCAGGAGTTCATGACATGGCCCACGCCATCCGTTTTCACGAAACCGGCAGCGCCGACGTGCTGCGCTACGAAGCCGTGGAGGTCGGCGAGCCCGGCCCCGGCCAGGCCCGCGTGCGCCACAGCTATGTGGCCGTCAACTTCATCGACATCTACGTCCGCACCGGCCGCTACCCGGCGGCCCTGCCCAGCGGCCTCGGCTCGGATGCGGTCGGCGTCATCGAAGCGGTCGGCGAGGGCGTCACCGACCTGCGGCCCGGCGACCGGGTGGGTTACCTGCTCGGACCGCAGGGGGCCTATTCGGACGTGCGGGTCATGCCGGCCGACGTGCTGATCCCGCTGCCGGACGGCGTGTCGGACCTCACCGCCTCGACGCTGATGATGAAGGGCATGACGGCGCAGTACCTGTTCCGCCAGGTCTACCCGCTCCACGGCGGCGAGACCATCCTGTACCACGCCGCCGCCGGTGGGGTCGGGCTGGTGGCCTGCCAGTGGGCGCGGGCGCTGGGCGTGACGATGATCGGCACGGTCTCCACCGACGAGAAGGCCGAGGTCGCCCGCGCCCACGGCTGCACCCACACCATCGTCACCTCCCGCGAGGACATCGCCACCCGCGTGCGCGAGCTGACGAACGGCCGCGGCGTGCCGGTGGTCTACGACTCGGTCGGCAAGAACACGCTGATGGCCTCGCTCGACAGCCTGCAGCCCCGCGGCACGCTGGTCAGCAACGGCACCTCGTCCGGGCCGGTGCAGATCGACACGACGCTGCTGGCAGTGAAGGGCTCGCTGTGGCTGACCCGGCCGGCGATGGTCCACTACGCCACGCCCCGCCCGCAGATGCTGGCGATGGCGCAGGAGCTGTTCGAGCATGTGCTGGCCGGGCGCATCGTCGGCGAGCCGCGGCAACGCTACGCGCTGGCCGACGCGGCCGAGGCGCACCGGGCGCTCGAATCGCGCAGGACGGTGGGTTCGACCGTGCTGGTGCCCTGACACTGGACGACGGCACGAACGGGCCATGTCCATGCGGGCGCCGCTGATCCTGACCGAGGCTTGCGTGGTGTCCCGGCGCGTCGAAGGCGACATGCACCGGCTGACCCGCCCGCAGCTCGATGCGCGCATCCGCCGGCTGGTCGGCGCGCTGACCGCCGCCGGCCTCGGTCCCGGCCAGCGCGTGGCCACGCTCGCGTGGAACGGGCATCGGCACCTGGAGCTGTGCCACGGCGTGCCGGCGATCGGCGCCGAACTGCTGCCGCTCGACCCGCAGCAGCACCCGGAGGACATCGCCCGCACCCTCGACCGCGCCGAGGCCCGGGTGCTCTGCTTCGACCTGAGCTTCCTGCCGCTGGTCGAGGCGGTGGCGCCGCGGGTCCGCTCGGTGCGCCGCTTCGTGCTGATGAGCGACCGCAGCCGGCGGCCCGTCGAGACCCGCGTGCCCGGGTTGCAGTGCTACGAGGACTGGCTCGACAGCGCCCGCGAAGGCCCGCTGCACGCGGTCCGGCACGGCCAGGGTGAACCGGACGCTGGCGCGGCCGACGTGCTGCTGCTGGTGCAGCCGATGGCCTCGGCCGCCTGGGATCCGGCCGCCCGGCTGGTGCTGCCCGGGCCGTTCCTGGACGGCCGCTCGCTGCACGAACTGATCGAGCACGAGGGCGTGACGGTGGCGATCGGCCCGGCGTCCGTCTGGCAGGCGCTGCTGGCCCATGTCGAGTCCCACGGGCTGCGGCTCGCCCCGCTGCAGCGGCTGGTGACCGGCCCCGACCCATGCCCGCCCGCGCTGGAACAGGTGTTCCGCACGCGTTACCGGATCTGCATCCAACCGCTGGGCGCCTCCCGGTCCCGCTGAAAGCCCGCCATGCCTGCCCTGTTCCCGTCCATCGGCCCCGCGCTGTCCCGCCTCGGACCCGGCCTGATCGCCAGCGCAGTGGTCGCGGCTGCGGCCACCTTCCTCTCCGAGCACTACGGCGCGCCGGTCATGCTGTTCGCGCTGCTGCTCGGCATGGCGATGAACTTCCTGTCCGCCGAGGGCCGCTGCGTCGCGGGCATCGAGTTCACCGCCCGCCAGGTGCTGCGCATCGGCGTGGCGCTGCTCGGGCTGCGCATCACGGCCGCGCAGGTGGCGGCGCTGGGCTGGGAGCCGGTGGCGCTGGTCGTCGGCTCGGTGGTGGTGACCATCGTGGTGTCGATGGCGGTGGCGCGGCTGATGGGTTTCCAGGACCTGTTCGGGCTGCTCACCGGCGGTGCCACGGCGATCTGCGGCGCGTCGGCCGCCCTCGCGCTGGCCGCGGCGCTGCCGCAGCACCCGATGAAGGAACGCGCCACGCTGTTCACCGTCATCGGCGTGTCGGCGCTGTCCACGCTGGCGATGATCGTGTACCCGATGATCGCCCGGGCGCTGGACCTGGGCGCGGTGCCGGCCGGCATCTTCCTCGGCGCGACCATCCACGACGTGGCCCAGGTCGTCGGCGCCGGCTACAGCCTCTCGCCCCAGACCGGCGATGTCGCCACGCTGGTGAAGCTGATGCGGGTGGCGATGCTGCTGCCGGTGATCGTCTTCGCGGCGCTGGTGACCCGGGCACGCAGCGGCGCCGAAGGGGGCAGCCGCCCGCCGCTGCTGCCGTGGTTCGCGGTGGCGTTCGCCGTGCTGGTGGCGGTCAACAGCACCGGTGTCGTGCCGGGCGCCGTGCGCAGCCTGGGCCACGAAGCGTCACGCTGGTGCCTGGTCGCGTCGATCGCTGCCATCGGCATGAAAACGCAACTGCGCGAGCTGGCCACGGTCGGCCTCCGGCCGGTGCTGCTGATGGTCGGGGAAACGGTGTTCCTGGCGGCGATGGTGCTGGGGGTGCTGTCGGTCTGGGGTGGGCCGACCTGAACGCTTGCGTCAACGCTTTCCCAGCAGCGGGGATCGGCCGATCCGGTCTCGCTCCACTGTGAGTTTGGCGGGCGCCGAAAATCCTTCGAAGGCGTCACCGGGGTGCCAGTCGCCCACGGCGTAGACGCGTTGATCACGCAGGCCCTGCACGCCCTCGGCCCATGACATAGACCGCGAGCTTCATGCCTGGTTGCGCTCCCGGCGCAGTTCGTCCAGCGTGCCGGCCTGGCCGGCGGGGATGACGTCGAGTTCCATGCCCAGCACCGCCAGCACGGCCAGCAGCTTGCGGGTGCCGAACTCGGCGCTGCGCCCCCGTTCAAAGCGGGACAGGGATTCGGGGGTGATGCCCGCCTGTTCGGCGACCACTTGCTGACGCAGGTTCAGCGCCTTGCGGCGTTCGGCGACGGCTGCACCTAGCTCTTGGAGGGTTTGCATTTGATATTTATATCAAGAAATGGCATGAACCAGGGAGATCTTGACGTAAAAATCAAATGGATGGAACCCTATGTTGTATAGCGATTTCTACGTCCATGTAGTATTCGCTGCATGAATTCAGATCAGGCTTGGTGGCTTCTGGTGCTCTCCCTGCCCACGGCGGGGGCCACGGCCCGCATGCGCCTCTGGCGGGCGCTCAAAGCCTTGGGCTGCGCTGCGTTGCGCGACGGCGTGTACCTGCTGCCGTCCCGCCCCGAACACCATGACGCACTGCAGGCCCTCGCCGACGAGTGCCTGCGCGAGGGCGGCAGCGCCTGGCTGCTGGCCACCACGCCCGACCCCGACCCCACCACCGACGCCCGGACCTTCCCGGCGCTGTTCGACCGCCGCGAGGACTACGCCAGCCTGCGCAAGACCTGGGCGGAGGCCGTTCCAGCCCTTGCCACCCTCGGCGTGGCCGAGCTGACCCGGCTGCACAAGAAGCTGCGCCGCGAGTTCGAGGCCCTGCGCGCCATCGATTTTTTCCCGAATGATGCCGGGCTGGAAGCCGACGCCGCGTGGCGGGACTTGAGCGCCCGCATCGAGCGCCTGCGCTCGCCGGACGAACCGCAGGAGGCCGACGGCACCGTGCCGCGCCTGGACGCTGCGCTGTACCAGGGCCGCCTGTGGGCAACACGGCGCAACCTGTGGGTGGACCGCGTCGCCAGCGCCTGGCTGATCCGGCGCTTCATCGACCGCAGCGCCCGTTTCCAGTGGCTCGCCCAGCCCGCCGATTGCCCGCCGGACGCCCTCGGTTTCGATTTCGACGGCGCCGCCTTCAGCCATGTCGGCGACCGCGTGACCTTCGAGACGCTGCTGGAGAGCTTCGGCCTGACCGGCGACGCGGCCCTGACGCGGCTCGGCGCCCTGGTGCATGGGCTGGACGTCGGCGGCCCGCTGGCGCCCGAGGCCAGCGGGTTCGAGGCCGTGCTGGCCGGGGCACGCGA
>JBJOPV010000264.1:0-5192 GCA_046050625.1 Pseudomonadota bacterium | reverse complement strand
ACTGGCTGGCCACCCGGGGCGTCACGCAGGCGCCCGAGCGCTTCGCGCTGCGCTTCGACCGCGCGCAGCTGGCGATGGACGCGGCGGTGCAGGGCCTGGGCGTGGCGCTGGAGAGCGCCACCATCGCAGCCAGCCACCTCGCCGAGGGCCGGCTGGCACCGGTCTTCGACCCGATCTGGGCGGTGAGCCTGCAGGCGCATTTCCTCGTCCACCCGGCGCGGCACGGCAAGCGCCCGGAGGTGGAGAGCTTCTGCAGCTGGATGATGGGGCAGGCGCAAGGCGCCTGAGAGCCTGCCCTGCGGCCCGAAGGCCGGACCGCTCAGCCCACCGCCGCCATCAGCCGCTCGAAGGCCTGCTCGAACTGCGCCAGGCCTTCGGCCTGCAGCTGCTCGCCCAGCCCGTCGAGGTCGATGCCGCAGCGGGCGGCCGCGGCCAGGGTGGCGCGGGCCTCGGGCAGCGCGATGTCGAGCGTGCGCGCGGCCTGGCCGTGGTCGGCGAAGGCGGCCATCGTCGCGTCGGGCACGGTGTCGACGGTGTCGGGGCCGATCAGCGCCTCGACGTAGCGGGTGTCGCGCCAGGCCGGGTTCTTCACGCCGGTGCTGGCCCACAGACACGACGGCGGACGGGCGCCGGCCGCGCGCAGCCCGGCAAACTCGCTCCCCCCGAAGCGGTCCAGCCACAGCGCGTAGGCGTGGCGGGCGTTGGCCAGGCCCAGCTCGCCGCGCAGCACCTCGGCACCGGCCGGCAGCAGGCGGTCGGCCAGCGTGTCGACCCGGCTGACGAAGAGGCTGGCCACCGAACGCACCCGGTCCACCGGCAGACCGCGCTCGTGGCGGCGGCGCAGACCCAGCTCGCAGGCCTCGAAGACCTGCAGCAACTGGCGCGGCGAGAAGATCAGCGTGACGTTGATGTTGATGCCGTCGGCGATCGCGTCGGCGATCGCGCTCAGACACTCCGGCGTGGCCGGGATCTTGATCATCGCGTTGGTGCGGCCGATCTCGGCCCACAGGCGGCGTGCGGCCGCCAGCGTGCCGGCGCCGTCGCGCGACAGGCGCGGCGAGACCTCGAAGCTGACGAAGCCGGCGTCGCCCTCGGTGCGCTCGTGCAGCGGGCGCAGCACGTCGCAGGCGGCCTGCACGTCGGCCACGGCCAGGCGCTCGAAGCGGCGCTCCAGATTGGGCTCCTCGGCGCGCAGCTGCGCCAGCGCCGGCGCGTAGGCCGCGTCCGAGGCGAAGGCCTGCGCGAAGATCGCCGGGTTGCTGGTGACGCCGGCGATGCCGTGCGCGTCGATCCAGCGCTGCAGCGCACCGCTGGCCACCAGCGTGCGCGAGAGCTGGTCCAGCCAGATCTGCTGGCCGTGGCGCGCGACCGCCTTCAGCGGGCTGTCCAGGCCGAGCACGCGCAGGCCCGCGGCCGCGACCGCCTCGGCGGTGATGCCGAAGTGCTTGAACAGCGCCGGCGCCGGGGCCGATTCGCCGAAGGTGTCCAGGCCGATCACCGCGCCGTCCAGCCCGACGATCTCGCGCCAGCCCGAGGTGGCGCCGGCCTCGACCGCCACGCGCGGCACGCCGGCCGGCAGCACCGCTTCGCGCCAGGCTGCGTCCTGCGCCTTGAAGGCGAACAGCGACGGCAGCGAGACGACGCGGGCACGCACACCGCGCGCGGCGAGCTGCTCGCGCGCCTGCACCGCCAGCTGCACCTCGCTGCCGGTGGCGACCAGCACGAGCTGCGGGCGCTGTCCTTGGGCTTCGCCCTCGGCCGGCAGCAGCACATAGCCGCCGCGGGAGATGGCGGCGAGCTGCGCGGCGTCGCGCGGCTGGTGCGCCAGGTTCTGGCGGCTCAGGACCAGGCAGGTCGGGTGCGCCGTCGACTGCAGCGCGGCGGCCCAGGCGGCGCGCGTCTCGACCGCGTCGCACGGGCGCCAGACATCCATGTTCGGGATCAGGCGCAGCGTGGCGGTCTGCTCGACCGGCTGGTGGGTCGGGCCGTCCTCGCCCAGGCCGATCGAGTCGTGCGTGAAGACCTGGATCACCGGCTGCTTCATCAGCGCGGCCATGCGCAGCGCGTTGCGGGCGTATTCGCTGAACATCAGGAAGGTGCCGCCGAAGGCGCGGAAGCCCCCGTGCAGCGACACGCCGTTCATCACCGCGGCCATGCCGAACTCGCGCACGCCGTAGTGCAGGTAGTTGCCGCCCTGGCCGGCGCGCAGGCGCTCCGGCGTCACCGACACGCAGCCGGGCCAGTTGGTCAGGTTGGAGCCGGTCAGGTCGGCCGAGCCGCCGAGCAGCTCGGGCAGCGCCGGCGCGAAGGCGGCGATCGACTCCTGGCTGGCCTTGCGGCTGGCGATGGTGGCGGCGCGTGCGTCGGCTTCCTGCACGGCGCGCTCGGCCAGGGCCGCGAAGCCTTCCGGCAGCCGGCCGGCCAGACGGCGTTCGAGCTCGACGGCCAGCGCTGGGTGCGCGGTGGCATAGGCGTCGAAGCGGCGCTGCCAGTCGCTGCGGGCGGCCTGGCCCTGTTCGCGGGCGTCCCAGCCGGCGCGCACGTCGTCGGGGATCTCGAAGGGGCCGTGCGCCCAGCCCAGCGCCGCCTTGGTCGCGGCGATCTCGGCCGCGCCCAGCGGCGCGCCGTGGCTGTCGTGGGTGCCGGCCTTGTTCGGCGAGCCGAAACCGATGGTGGTGCGGCAGCAGATCAGCGTCGGGCGGGCGGTCTCGGCCCTGGCTTGCGAAATGGCGGCATCGAGCGCGGCGCTGTCATGGCCGTCGACATCGCGCACCACATGCCAGCCGTAGGCCTCGAAGCGGCTGGGAATGTCCTCGCTGAACCAGCCTTCGACATGGCCGTCGATCGAGATGCCGTTGTCGTCCCAGAAGGCGGTCAGCTTGCCCAGGCCCCAGGTGCCGGCCAGCGCGCAGGCCTCGTGGCTGACGCCCTCCATCAGGCAGCCGTCGCCGAGGAAGGCCCAGGTGCGGTGGTCGACGACCGCATGGCCGGGGCGGTTGAACTCGGCGGCGAGCAGCTTTTCCGCCAGCGCCATGCCGACCGCGTTGGCGATGCCCTGCCCCAGCGGCCCGGTGGTGGTCTCGACGCCCGGCGTGTAGCCCCGCTCCGGATGGCCCGGCGTGCGGCTGTGCAGCTGGCGGAAGCTCTTCAGGTCGTCGATCGACAGGTCGTAGCCGCTCAGGTGCAGCAGCCCGTAGAGCAGCATCGAGCCGTGGCCGTTCGAGAGCACGAAGCGGTCACGGTCGGCCCAGTCGGGCGTGGCCGGATCGTGCTTCAGGTGATGGCGCCAGAGCGCCTCGGCGATGTCGGCCATGCCCATCGGCATGCCGGGATGGCCGGAGCTGGCCTGCTGGACGGCGTCCATCGCCAGCGCGCGCAGCGCGTGGGCCAGTGGGGTGCGGGAAGGTGCGGTCATCGTCGGGAAGGAGAGTTCAGGAGGGCAACTTGGTGCTGAGGGCCTGCGCCATCGCACGCAGGATCAGCCAGCAGGAGGTGGCGCCGGCGTCGAGCACGCCGATCGAGCGCGCGCCCAGCCGCGCCGAGCGGCCGATGCGGGCCTGCAGGTTCTTGGTGCTGTCCTTGCCGGCCTCGGCCGCGGCGCTCATGGCCTGCAGCGCGGCAGCAAACGTGCTGCCGCCGGCCAGGGCTTCGCGGTAGGCGGCCAGCGCGGGCACCAGCGTGTCGATCAGCGTCTTGTCGCCGACCTGCGCGTTGCCCATGCCCTGCACATTGGCCACCGCCGCGGCCAGCGCGTCGCCGAACAGCGCTGCATCCATCTGCGGCTGGCCGTCGAGCGTGTCGACGAAGCCGAGGAAGAAGCGGCCGTACAGCGGCCCCATCGAGCCGCCGATGTCGTCCATTAGCGCCTTGGCGAGCTGCTCGAAGGCGGCCGGCAGCGCGGCGGCCTGCGCGCCCAAGGCATCCAGGCGGGTGCCGCAGCCGTTGAAGCCCTTGGCCATGTTGATGCCGTGATCGCCGTCGCCGATCAGGCCGTCGATCTCGGAGAGGAACTGGCGGTGCAGGGCGATGGTGGCGATCAGCGCGCGCACCACGTCGCCGCTGGTGGCGAGGTCGATGGCCTGGCCGCTGATCGTGCGGGCGGCGACGGGGCGGGCGGGGCGCTCGCCCTGCGCGGCGGCGGGGCGCTCGCCCGCGGCGGCCGCGTTGGCGCTGAAGTCGCGGGCGGTGCGCTCGCCCGTCACCGTCAGGCCGACCGAGCGGCACGGCGCCTTCAGCAGCCCCTCCAGCTCGTCGTCGAGCTGCATGACGGTCAGCGTCACGCCCATCATCTCCAGCGAGCTGAACAGGTTGCCGACGAAGTTGACCGCCACCGTGATGCCGCGTTCGCGCAGGCGCTTCTCGACCTCGCCGTAGAGGATGTACTGCTCCATCAGCGGCGTGGCGCCCAGGCCGCTGATCAGCACCGCGACCCGGTTGCCGGGCACGAAGGGCAGGTCCGGCACGACGATGTCCAGCATCATCTCGGCCATTTCGGCGGCGCTGACGGTGGCGCGCACATCGATGCCCGGCTCGCCGTGGTGGCCGATGCCGACCTCCATCGTGCCGTGCTCGATGTGGAAGTTGGCGTGGCCCACCGCCGGGATCACGCAGGCCGACAGGCCGATGCCCACCGAGCGGGTGCGGTCGATGGCCTTCTGCGCGGCGGCGATCACCTCGTCGAGGCTGGCGCCGGTGTCGGCCCGGGCGCTGCCGACCTTCCACATCAGGATCTCGCCAGCCACGCCGCGGCGCTTGGCCTCGTCGCCTTTCGGGGCCGAGGCCACGTCGTCGTTGGCGACCACGGTGCGCACCGTGATGCCTTCGCGCGCGGCCATGCCGGCGGCCATCTTCACGTTCATGTTGTCGCCGGCGTAGTTGCCGTACAGGCAGGCCACGCCGGCGCCGCCGTCGGCCGCGCGCATCGCGTCCATGAAGCTCTTGGCGGTGGGCGACGAGAAGATCTCGCCGACCGCGACCGCGTCCACCAGGCCGTCGCCCACATAGCCGAGGAAGGCCGGCTCGTGGCCCGAGCCGCCGCCGGTGACGATGCCGACCTTGCCGCGCTCAGGGGCCTGCACCCGCTGCACGACGCGCGGGTTGTCGGCGCTGGCGCGCACGGTGTCGGCATGCGCGGCCAGCCAGCCGACCAGCATGTCCTCGACGACGAGTTCGGGCTGATTGATGACGCGGTT
>JBJOPV010000263.1:0-5230 GCA_046050625.1 Pseudomonadota bacterium | reverse complement strand
TCGGCAAGATCATCGTGCACGGCGACACCCGCGAGCAGGCGATGGCGCGCATGCGCAGCGCGCTCAGCGAGATGCTGGTCGAGGGCATCAACACCAACATCCCGCTGCACCGCCAGCTGATGGCCGATGCGGCCTTCATCGCCGGGGGCACCAACATCCACTACCTCGAAGGCTGGCTGGCCGCACGGAAGGCAGCGCTGTGATGATCGAACTGGTGCTGCTGTCCCGAGCCGATCAGGTCGATGCACTGAGCGACGCACTGACCGACGAACTCGACGCGCTCGCGGTCACGGTCGAGGATGCCGATGCCGACACGCCCGACGAGGCGCCGATCTTCGGCGAACCCGGCATGCCGGCGACGCTGTCGTCGCAGATCGGCGGCTGGCAGCGCTCGATCGTCAAGGCGCTGTTCACCGACGAGGATGCCGCCACCGAGGCGGCCACGCTGCTGCTGGCGCAGGACGACGACAGCGGTGCCGCCCTGTTCGACGACCTGCACATCCACGGCCTGCAGCCGGTGGCCGACCAGGACTGGGTGCGGCTGACGCAGTCGCAGTTCGAGCCGGTGCTGATCACCTCGGACTTCTGGATCGTGCCGTCCTGGCACAAGGCGCCGGAAGGCGCCACCCGCGTGATGCGGCTCGACCCCGGCCTGGCCTTCGGCACCGGCACGCATCCGACGACACGCATGTGCCTGCGCTGGATCGCGCGCCACGCCGACCTGACGGCACCGTGGCCGCGGGTGCTGGACTACGGCTGCGGCTCAGGGATCCTGGCCATCGGCGCCGGGCTGCACGGCGCGACCGGCATCGACGCGGTCGACATCGATCCGGCGGCGGTCGAGTCCAGCCGCGCCAATGCGGCGGCCAACGGCGTGAGCCTGAACCGGGTCGGCCTGCCCGACCAGGCCGAGGGCCTCTATCCAGTCGTGCTGGCCAACATCCTGGCCGCACCGCTGAAGCTGCTGGCGCCGCTGCTGAGCCAGCATGTCGCGCCGGGCGGCTCGCTGGTGATGGCCGGCCTGCTCGAGCGCCAGGTCGAGGATCTGCAGGCAGCCTACGCGCCGTGGCTCGCGCTGGAAGTGGCAGATCGTGAAGAAGGCTGGGTCCTGCTGAGTGGCCGACGCCCCTGATCCGGGGGCGGATGGCATGATCCGGTCATGAGCCTGGCTACCTCCTGTCCCTCCTGCGGCACCGTCTTCCGCGTCCAGCAGGATCAGCTGAAGACCTCCGAAGGCTGGGTCCGCTGCGGCCAGTGCCAGGAGGTCTTCAACGCGCTCGAGGGGCTGTTCGATCTGGACCGACGCGAGACCTCGGGCAGCAGCAGCCGTCAGGCGCCCCCGGATCTGGCCCGACCCACGGCCATCCCCGACCCGAACGATCCGGCCTGGGCCGAGACCCGGCCGGCGATGTTCTCCGGTCGCGACAGGCAGCCCCTGTCCGCATCGCCTCCACGAGTGGCCCCCGCCTTGCCACCGGTGCGCATCAGCACCCGGCGCCAGGGCACCTGGGACCCAACGGCCCAGGATTCCGGCCTGTCGATGGCGCCGACCCAGCCCGACACGGGTTCCTGGCGGCTGCTGCGTGATCCTGACGATCCGGCTCGCCCGCTGGATGAGCCGGGCGACAGCCTGCTGATGCCCGCCCCTCCAGAGCCTGAGACCCGAGAAGATGCGAGCTATCCGGCCACCACGCTGGAATTCCGCTCCGAGGCCTTCAGCGGCTTCGCCGGTGCCCGGCTGGATCCGCATCCGAGGCATCCGGATGTGGATCTGTCATTGCCGATCGGTGCGGAGCCCTCTCCGGCCGCTTCCTCCGAGCCTTCCGCTGCGACGACAGCCTTGGCCACGGAGCCCCCCACCGAGCACACCGCAGCACCCGCACCGGAGTCCGCGCGGGAACACGCGGTCGCACCCGAGCACGAGCCCGCTCCTGAGCCGGCACCGGAATCCGCCTCCGCACCGAGCCCATCACCGGCCTCGGATCCGTTCGAAAAGACGCTCGACCTGAGCGAGGAAGCCTCGCCGCCCGCGCTGTCGCGGCAGGGCGGGCCGGAGGATGCTGCAGCCGCGATTCAGCCGCAGGCCTGCCCTTCGCCGGCAACGGCGGTGCAGGTCGATCCGGAGCCGACGCTGGACTTCATCCGCCAGGCCAACAACCAAGCACGCTGGCAACGTCCGTGGGTGCGCGGCGCGCTGGGCGCCTCGGCGCTGCTGCTGGGTCTGGGTCTGGTCGGGCAGATCGGCGTGCACGGGCGCGATCTCGTCGGAGCACGCTGGCCTGCGCTGAGTCCCGTGCTGGAGACGCTGTGCCAGTGCCGGTTGCAGCCCCCCCGACAGATTGAGGCGCTGGTGGTGGACAACACCACGCTGAAACGGCCGCAGGACAGCGCCGGCTTCCAGCTCGGCGTGACCTTGCGCAACAAGGCGGCGCATCCGATCGCCGCACCGCACATCGAGCTGAGCCTGACCGACACGCGCGGTCAGGTGGTGCTGCGCCGGGTACTGTCACCGCAGGAGTTCAGGCAGCCCGATCTCCTGCAGGCACAGGCCGATGCAACTTGGCTGCTGGACTTCAGCAGCACCGACAGTCGCATCACCGGCTACACGCTCGCCGCCTTCTATCCCTGATCTGATCCTGGTCGGATCAGGCCTGAGCCTGGGCCAGCAGCGTCGCGGCGTCACTGACCTCGAACTTGCCCGGGCCTTCGATGTTCAGCGTCTTGACCACGCCGTTGTCGACCAGCATCGAGTAGCGCTGCGAGCGCACGCCCAGGCCCTTGGTGCTCAGGTCGAACACCAGATCGACCGCACGGGTGAAGTCGGCCGAGCCGTCAGCCATCATGCGCACCTTGCCACCAGCGGCGTTCTCGCGGCCCCAGGCGCCCATCACGAAGGCGTCGTTGACCGACAGGCACCAGATCTCGTCGACACCGGCGGCCTTGAACGCCTCGGCGGACTGCACATAGCCGGGCAGATGCTGGGCCGAGCAGGTCGGGGTGTAGGCACCGGGCAGCGCGAAGATCGCGATCTTCTTGCCGGCGCAGGCCTTGGCCACGTCGAAGGCGTTCGGGCCGAGCGAGCAGCCATTGCCCTCGACCTCGATGTATTCGTAGACCGTCGCGGACGGCAGGGTGTCACCGATCTTCAGCATGATGGGGCTCTCCAATGAAAAAAACCGACCGCCAGTATCCCAGCGTGCCGGTTCTTGTGTTGACCGGGATCAAAAGACCCCGGAAAACATGCGATAACGATTGATCGTTGCTGATCGCGGCCGATGACCGCGAATCACCAGAGATCAGACCAGACGAGCCTTCTCGACCAAGCGGGTCACGACCCAGCTCTTGGTCTTGGAGATCGGACGGCCTTCGGCGATCTCGACCAGATCACCCATCTTGTAGTCGCCGTTTTCGTCGTGCGCATGGTACTTGCGCGAACGGGCAACGATCTTGCCGTACAGCTCGTGCTTGGCGCGACGCTCGACCAGGACGGTGACCGTCTTGGCGCGCTTGTCGCTGACCACGCGGCCGACCAGGGTGCGCGTGTTCTTGGTGGCTTGGGCTTCGCTCATTGCGCGGCTTCCTTCTTCTTCTCGGCCAGGACGGTCCGGGCGCGAGCGATGTCGCGACGGGTCTTGCCGAGCAGGGTGTTGTTGGCCAGTTGCTGAGTGGCCTTCTGCATGCGCAGGCTGAAATGGGCCTTCAGCAGATCGCTGATTTCCTTTTCGAGCGCAGCGACATCCTTGGCGCGGAGTTCAGATGCTTTCATTCAATCTCTCCCGGCTCAGGAACCGAACTGGCGGGTCACGAAGGTGGTGCTCAGCGGCAGCTTTGCGGCAGCCAGCGTGAACGCTTCGCGAGCCAGTGCTTCCGGCACGCCGTTGATCTCGTAGAGCACCTTGCCCGGCTGGATCTCAGCGACGTAGTACTCCGGGTTGCCCTTGCCGTTACCCATACGCACTTCGGCCGGCTTCTGCGAGATCGGCTTGTCCGGGAAGATGCGGATGAAGATGCGGCCACCGCGCTTGATGTGGCGGCTGATGGCACGACGGGCGGCTTCGATCTGGCGAGCGGTGATGCGGCCACGCTCGGTGGCCTTCAGTCCGAACTCGCCGAACGACACCTGGGCGCCACGGGTGGCGACGCCGGTGTTGCGGCCCTTTTGTTCCTTGCGGAACTTGCGACGCGAAGGTTGCAACATTCCTTGTTCTCCTTAAGCGGCCGGCGTGCGGACCACGCGCTTGACAGCGCCGTCGGCACCGCCCGCGTTCGCACCACCGCCACGGCGGTCACCACGGTCACCATTGCCACGCGGACCCCGGCGCTCGCCCGGACGGTCGTTGCGCGGGCCACGGCGGCGGCGGTCGTCTTCCGGACGCTCTTCGCGTGCGGCAGCCGGCAGCTCGCCATTGGCCAGGCGGTCACCCTTGTAGACCCAGACCTTGACGCCGATGACGCCGTAGGTGGTCTTGGCTTCGGCAAAGCCGTAGTCGATGTCGGCGCGCAGCGTGTGCAGCGGCACGCGACCTTCGCGATACCACTCGGTACGCGCGATCTCGATGCCGTTCAGGCGGCCGCCCGACATGATCTTGATGCCCTGGGCACCCAGACGCATGGCGTTCTGCATCGCGCGCTTCATCGCGCGGCGGAACATGATGCGCTTCTCGAGCTGCTGGGTGATCGACTCGGCGATCAGCTGGGCATCGGTTTCCGGCTTGCGCACTTCCTCGATGTTGACGGCCACCGGCACGCCCATCATCTTGGCAAGTTGCACCTTCAGGTTCTCGATGTCCTCGCCCTTCTTGCCGATCACGACGCCCGGACGCGCCGAGAAGATCGTGATGCGGGCGTTCTTGGCGGGGCGCTCGATCAGGATGCGCGAGACAGCGGCGTTCTTGAGCTTCTTCTTCAGGAACTCACGAACTTCGATGTCTTCGGCCAGCATCACGGCGAACTGGCGGTTGCCAGCGTACCAGCGCGACGACCAGTTGCGGGTGACCGGCAGGCGGAAACCGATCGGATGGATTTTCTGTCCCATGGTTCTCTTTCCTGCCTCAGTTGCCGACGGTCACGTAGATGTGAGCGGTGGGCTTGCTGATGCGGTTGCCGCGGCCCTTGGCACGGGCGGTGAAGCGCTTCAGCGTGGCACCCTGCTCGACATAGATCGAGGTGACGCGCAGCTCGTCGATGTCCGCGCCATCGTTGTGCTCAGCGTTGGCGATCGCGCTTTCCA
>JBJOPV010000262.1:0-5278 GCA_046050625.1 Pseudomonadota bacterium | reverse complement strand
CTGCCGACGAACTCGATGTGCCGGCCGTTGCCGCCGTTGTCGTAGGGACCGGCGAAGGTGAAGAACGAGCTGACCACGCCCGCCGCCGAGACGGGCTTGAAGCGCGCCTCGTAGCAGCCATAGCCGTGGTAGCCGTTGCTCTGGTAATTGCCCGAGGTGTAGGGCTTGCCGAGGGTGGCGACGTTGTCGAGCCGGATCGACATCAGGCTGCTGGCCGTGGTGAGGTGGTCGGCTTTCCAGGCGTTGTTGAACGGCGAGCCGTTGGTCCAGCCATCGGCGCGCATCCAGCGGGCGGTGTCGAAGGTGGTCAGGTCGTCCCTGAAGCTGGGCTGGGCTGGGCGGTGGCGGCGGTGGCGGCGGCCAGGGCGAGCAGCGCGAGCGGCAGGAGGGGGTGGGGTTGTCGGGTGATGGGCATGGTGGTCAGGATTCTGCCCGCATGGCCCGCGACAATGCCTCCATGAACACCCCCGACACCCCTCACCTCGACCGCGAAGCCGGCCCCCGCCGCCCCACCCGCGACACCACCCGCACCGACGACACCCGCATCGACGCGGTGCGCCCGCTGATCCCGCCCGCGCTGCTGCACGAGCGGCTGCCGGTGAGCGACTCGGCGCTGGCGCTGGTGGAGCAGGCGCGGGGCGAGATCGCCGATGTGCTGCATGGCCGCGATGACCGGCTGGTGGTGGTCGTCGGACCGTGTTCGATCCACGACCACGCGCAGGCGATCGAGTACGCGGCGCGCCTGAAGCCGCTGGCGGATGAACTGCGCGGCGAGCTGGTCACCGTGATGCGCGTGTACTTCGAGAAACCGCGCACGACGGTCGGCTGGAAGGGCTACATCAACGACCCGCACCTGGACGGCAGCTTCGCGATCAACGCGGGGCTGGAGCGGGCGCGGGCGCTGCTGCTCGACATCCTGGGCCTCGGCCTGCCGGCGGGCAGCGAGTTCCTGGACCTGCTGAGCCCGCAGTACATCGCCGAGCTGATCTCCTGGGGCGCCATCGGCGCCCGCACCACCGAGAGCCAGAGCCACCGCCAGCTCGCATCGGGCCTGAGCTGCCCGGTGGGGTTCAAGAACGGCACGGATGGCGGCGTGCGTGTCGCCACCGACGCGATCCAGGCGGCGAGCGCGCCGCACGCCTTCATGGGCATGACCAAGATGGGCGTGGCCGCCGTGTTCGAGACCACTGGCAACGCCGACTGCCACGTCATCCTGCGCGGCGGCAAGGCGCCGAACTACAGCGCGGCGGACGTGGAAGCGGCCTGCGCGATGCTGCGCGGGGCGGGCTTGCGCGAGCAGGTGATGATCGACCTGTCGCACGCCAACAGCAGCAAGCAGCACCGCCGCCAGATCGACGTCGCCGAGGACATCGCCGGCCAGATCGCGGGCGGCGAGCGGCGCATCACGGGCGTGATGATCGAGAGCCACCTGGAAGAAGGGCGGCAGGATCTGCGCCCGGGCGAGCCGCTGCGGCATGGCGTGTCGATCACGGATGCGTGCATCGGCTTCGCGCAGACGGAGCCGGTGCTGCGGCGGCTGGCGCAGGCGGTGCGGGCACGGCGCGGCTGACCGGACCCGGGTACCATCGTCTGCTTGCCCGCTCGCGCCCTCCCCGGTCGCATTCCCCATGCAGTCCTCCCTCTTCCGCCACGCCCTTGTACTCGGCCTGGTCTCCGCGATCGGCCCGTTCGCGATCGACATGTACCTGCCCGCGCTGCCCGAGATCGGCCACAGCCTGCAGGCCGACACCGCCCGGGTGCAGCTCAGCCTGACGGTGTTCTTCCTCGCGCTGGGGTTGTGCCAGCTGCTCTACGGCCCGCTGTCGGACCACTTCGGCCGCAAGCCGCCGCTGTACTTCGGGCTGGCGCTGTTCGTGGTCGGCAGCGTCGGCTGTGCATTGGCGCCGGACATCGAAACGCTGATCGTGCTGCGCTTCATCGCCGGGGTGGGCGCCTGCGCGGGCACGGTGATCCCGCGCGCTGTCGTGCGCGACCTGCACACCGGCGTGGAGGCGACCAGGCTCACCTCGCTGCTGATGCTGGTGTTCAGCGTCTCGCCGATCCTGGCACCGCTCGCCGGGAGCCTGGTGATCTCGGTGGCGAGCTGGCGCTGGATCTTCTGGACCGTGTCGGCGCTGGGGGTGCTCGGCGTCGCGCTGCTGGCGTCGCAGCTGGAGGAAAGCCGCCCCGCCACCGCACGCACCGCCTCGACGCTTGGCGGCGTGCTGACGACCTACTGGATGCTGCTGCGCGACCGCCACTTCATGGCGCTGACGCTGATCGGCGCCTTCGGCATGTCGGCCTTCTTCGCCTACCTCGGCAACTCGTCCTTCCTGCTGATCGGGCACTACGGCCTGACACCGATGCAGTACGGCTTCTTCTTCTCGATCAATGCGGCCGCCTTCATCGGCATCGCCCAGTTCAACGGCCGGCTGTGTGCCCGCTACGGGCTGGTGCGGGTGGTGCAGGCGGGCGTCACCGGGTTCGCCTCGATCGCGGTGCTCCTGTGGGGGGTGTTCGCGCTGGGTGTGGACCGGCTGGATGTGCTGGCGGTGCTGGTGTTCTGCAGCTTCGGCTGTCTCGGGCTGGTGGTGCCCACCACGGCCGTGCTGGCGCTCGACGCCCACGGCGAGGCCGCCGGCACCGCGTCGGCGCTGCTGGGCACGACGCAGATGGTCACCGGGGCGGTCGTGATGGGCGTGCTCTCGCTGTTTGTCGATGGCACGCCGCTGCCCATGGTCAGCGGCATTGGCGGCTGCGCGCTGGTGACTGCGTTGCTGACCTGGTTCACCTTGACACCTGAACATGCTGTCCACCATGTCTGACGACCACGAGAACCAGATCCTCATCCCCGAGTCCTTCCTCGATCTGCACCGTGACCGCCACCGCGCCCGCCTGCATACCCCGATCGCCGAGGTGCGGGCGCGCTACGAGGCCTGCGAAGACCTCGCGCAGCAGCTCGTCGCGCAGGCGCAGCACATCCACTTCGATCTCGGTGTGTCCGAGGATCAGGTGCTGGTGCGCATCGAGGCGGGCCTGCAGACGCCGGAATCCGGGTTCACGCCGGATGAGGCGGTGTGGGTGGCGCGGCGGCTGGCCGAGCTGCTGCAGTGGGACTGAGCGGCCCGGCCCGGCGTGTGCTGGCGTCAGGGCTCGATGGCCATGCCCCACAGCGCCTGCCCGTTGCCGACAGTGCCGAGCAGCGTGGCGCGACCCGAGGCCAGGTCCAGCAGGTGCAGCCGGGTGCGGCCTTGCTGGCGCAGCGCGGCCAGGGCGGTGTTGCCGACGTCGCTGATGTCGAAGGCGACATCGTCGATCGGCCCGGTGCCCAGCGGGCCGACAGTGAACAGGCGACCTGTGTTGGGTGACACGGGCGGCTGGACCGACTCGTGCGTACCCTGGGTGACCAGGCTGCCGGTGGTGAGGTCGATCGCGTAGTTGGTCGTGAGCTTGTCGTTCTTCTGGTTGTAGGTGTAGGCCGCGCCGGCGATGCGCGGCGGGGCGGCGCTGGTCCACTGCAGCGGCGGATCGACCGCGGCCACGGCGCCGGTGTCAGGATGCAGGCGCAGGTTCTGTCCCGATTCGGTGACGACGCGGACGCGGTCAGCCACCGGGTTGAAGTCGAAGCCGGTGCGGCCGGCCTGTTTCAGCGCGGGCACGGGTTGGCCGACCGGGCTCAACAGCCCGGTGGCGGTGTCGAGCGTGCAGAGCTGTCCGCCGGAGGTCAGCGCATACAGCACGCCGCGCGCCACGCGGAAGTCGATGCCGACGAGCTGCTCGCCCGGCGTCAGTCCCTTGAGCGGCAGACGTTGCAGCACCTTCTGCGGCTGGCCGGCATTGAAGCGGACCAGTTCGGCCGTGTCGGTCACGGCCCAGACCACTTCGCGTCGGGTCTGGGCCGGGGGTTCGGCAGGTGGCAGCGCGCAGCCGGCCAGGGTGGTGAGGGTGGCCATCGCCAGCAGGGGGCGCATGGTCGGTGGGCGGCGGGGTGGGCTGGACTTGGTCATGCCCGGGTATCGACGGGCGGCGGCGGAGATTGAGGCGGCAGATTTTTTTCATGGCACGGCATCCCGTTGGCCGCAACGCCCGCCAGCGCACCACTGCCGCCGTGCGGGCTCAGGAGCCGGCTTTTTCCGGCTCGCGCAGGAAGATCTCGACGCGGCGGTTCTTGGCGCGGCCGTCCGCCGTCGAGTTGTCGGCCACCGGCTGGCGCTCGCCCTTGCCGTCCACCGAGATGCGCGTGGCCGAGACGCCCTGCGACACCAGATAGTCCCGCACCGACGCGGCGCGGTCCAGCGACAGGGGGTTGTTCACCGCGTCGGTGCCCTGGCTGTCGGTGTGGCCGATGATCTGCACCCGCATCGTCGCGTCCAGACCGTGGGCGAACTTGCTCAGGATCGGGGCCAGCTCGTGGCGGATGTTCGAGCGGCCGGTGTCGAAGGACAAGTCGCTGGGCACGTTCACCTTGAGCTGGTTGTCGTCCGTGCGGGTCACGCCGACGCCGGTACCCTGGGTCGCCTGCTCCATCGCGCGCTGCTTGTCTTCCATCTTCTTGGACCACAGGTTGCCGGCGACCGCACCGACCGCGCCGCCGATGACGGCGCCCGAACCGGCCTTGCCGCCGGTGACCTTGCTCAGCACCGCGCCGACCGCAGCACCTGCCGCGGCCCCGGTCGCCGTGCCCTTCTGGCGGGCGCTCATGTCGGCGCAGCCGCCGAGGAGCAGCGCAGCGGACGTGAGGGCCAGGACCAGGGGACGGGAAGGGGTGAATTGCATCATGGTGGGGAAACTCCGTTGTCGAGGTGTACCCAGCCTAGTCTGCCCGGTACACCGGAATGCACACCATCCATTAAGACAGTGTCCGGATGTATTGAACGTTTGAAAGCGGTGTGTCGATGACGCCGGCCAGGTGACGATCGGTACCTGTGCGTGTGCGGCTGTATCGGCGGGCATCCGGGGCGACAATCGCACCTGACCCCTGCCGGCCCCTGACCACGTAGACGACGGACCACTGCCTTGAACCCGACCCCCCTGTTCCTGCCCTGCGCCGCTGGCGTCGAGCCCTTGCTGGCCGACGAAGTGCGCGCCATCCTGACCGCAGCCGGTGCGCCGCGCGCGGCCGAGTCGGTGCAGCTCGGCCGTGGCGGCATTTCGCTGATCGGCAGCGTCCACACCGCCATGCGCCTGAACCTGGAGAGCCGGCTGGCGCCGCGGGTGCTGTGGCAGGTCGCCGAAGGCCGCTACCGGGATGAAGAGGATCTGTACGACATCGCCCGCA
>JBJOPV010000261.1:0-5322 GCA_046050625.1 Pseudomonadota bacterium | reverse complement strand
CGGTAGAGCGCGGCGCTGGCGGTGTTGATGCCGAAAGCCTCGAAGTCGAGGTTGATCAGGCCGGCATTCGAGCGGGTCATGTTGTGACCCCAGTTGAACTCGGCGTCGGCCAGATGGGCGCGGTAGAGATCGGTGCCGTTGGCGCCGCCGTTGAAGTCGGTCAGCGAGATGACGCCGCTCTGCCAGGACTTCTGGCTGCGCAGATTGGACGCGACGCTGGCCGACACGCCCGGCTGGCCGGCATGGCGCAGCAGCGCGACCTGCATCGGCGCCCAGTACGGGCCCCACCACCAGAGGCTGTAGGGCCGCACCCGGGCGTAGTTCGCCTCGACATGGGCGCGGTACTCGGCCTTGCCGGTGGCCTCGTGCAGCGCGATGGCCGCCAGCACCGAGGACTCGAGCTGGCCCTGCGCGTCGACATCAGCGTCGCCGGCCTTGATGTCGCCGTCGTCGCAGCCGGTCTGGAAGACGGTGAAGCCGTTCGTGGTGACCTTCGCGCGGGCCCAGGCGGCCTCGGCACGCGCCAGCAGGTCGGCCGCGTAGGTGGCCTGCGACGAAAAGCCGCGGTAGACGACATGGGCCGCACCGAACATCGCCGCACCCGCCAGCGTCGCCGAGGTGCATTCGGGCAGGTAGTAGCGCGGACGCGCATCGGCGCTCGGCGGCGAGATGTCGGTGTGGCTGTCGACGCCGACCTTCAGGAACAGGCCCTTCGTGCCGCTGGCGTCCTGCATCCGGCGCAGGAAGTCGAGCTCCCACTTCAGCTCGTCGAGCAGGTCGGGCAGGCCGTTGCCGGACTCCGGGAGGCCGAAGTCGTCGCGGAACACCGCCGGGCTCATGCGGTAGGCATCGAGCAGCTGCAGCACCGCCGACTGCGCGAAGGTCACGTACTTGTTGGTGTCGCCGGCGTCCATCCAGCCGCCGGAGAGATCGCGCGCGGTCGCCGCGCTGCCCTTGGCCCAGCGGCTGGTGGCCGAGCGGTCCTGGCCCGGGCGCTCGTAGGCGGCAGCGTCCGACCAGCGAGCGTCCACGTAGGGCGCCACCTTCGCGTGGTTCAGGCGCTGGTGATAGAACATGCGCACCGCCTGGCGCAGCACCGGCGCATAGACCGCACTGCCGATCTCGAAGCGGCCCGAGCCGACCTGGCGCGCGCTGTCCCAGACATAGTAGGCGCCGGCAGCGGTCAGCGCCGAGAAGTCGTAGTGCCAGCCGCGGTCGCCGGACTGCGCGTGCGTGGCGCCGCTCTTCCAGGACTGCAGCGTGCCGGTGTGCACGACGACATCGTCGGCCCAGCGGCGGATCTGGTACTGGCCGCTGCCGGTGCCCGGCGCAAAGGCCTCGGCGGCATTGAAGCCGGCCTGCGGATCGACGACGACCGCCACCTTCTGCATCGCCGGCAGATAGCCGAACTGGTCGATCTTGATCCACGGCACAGTGGCCGAGGGCGCGGCCAGCGCCGCACCAGCGCCCAGCAGCAGCGACAGGCCGGCGCATGCGCCCGGCCGCAGGAACGTGATGTTCATGAAATCCCCCGAAGATGGCCTGTCCACCCGCTCGCGACCGCCGGACGGCATTGTGCAGCCGATTTCTTTTTTCATTTGAGGATGATCCTCCTCAAGCCCTGGGGTCGCACCCGACCCGCAGAGACCCGGGGCCCCCCTGCGGTACGGGGCGTCCCTAGAATGTTCCGTTTCGCCCGTCAGAGAGACCTCCCGTGATGTCCGGCCTGATCCGTATCCGTGGTGCGCGCCAGCACAACCTGAAGAACCTCGACCTCGACATCCGCACGGGTGAGCTGACGGTGGTGACCGGCCCGAGCGGCTCGGGCAAGTCCTCGCTGGTCTTCGACACGCTCTACGCCGAAGGCCAGCGCCGTTACGTCGAGACCTTCAGCGCCTACGCGCGCCAGTTCCTCGACCGCATGGACCGCCCCGCGGTGGACGCGGTCGAAGGCGTGCCGCCGGCCATCGCCATCGACCAGACCAACCCGGTGCGCACCAGCCGCTCCACGGTCGGCACGATGACGGAGATCAACGACCATCTGAAGCTGCTGTTCGCCCGCGCCGCGCGCCTGTTCGACCAGGACAGCGCCCGCCCGGTGCGCGAGGACGACCCGCAGAGCATCTGGGCCGACCTGAAGGCGCGCAGCGAGGCTGCGGGCGATCCGCGCCTGGTCGTCACCTTTCCCGTCGAGCTGCCGGGCTCGGTCACGGCCGAGGAAATCGCGCAGTGGCTGGCCGCCAGCGGCTACACGCGCGTGCAGGCCGAGCGCGAGGTCGCCACGCCGACCGGGCCGCGCAAGGTGCTCGACGTGGTGGCCGACCGCTTCCGCTTCTCGACCACCGAGAAAGGCCGCGTCATCGAGGCGCTGGAGGCGGCGCTGAAACGCGGCAGCGGCCGCTGCAATGTCTACGCCGGGGCGGACGAGGCGCAGCAGATCTGGCGCTACAGCCAGGGCCTGCACTGCCCCGAGTCCGACCGCCGCTACGGCCCCCCGCAGCCGGCGATGTTCTCGTTCAACTCGGCCTATGGCGCCTGCGAGAGCTGCCGCGGCTTCGGCCGGGTGATCGGCGTGGACTTCGGCCTGGTGATCCCGGACGGGCGCAAGACGCTGCGCGGCGGCGCGGTCAAGCCGCTGCAGACGCCGGCCTGGGCCGAGTGCCAGAACGACCTGATGCGCTTTGCCGGCGACGCCGGCATCCCGCGCGACACCACCTGGAACCAGATGAGCCCGGCGCAGCAGGCCTGGGTCATCGACGGCGCACCGGACTGGCGCGGCGACTGGAAGACGCACTGGTACGGCATCCGCCGCTTCTTCGAGTACCTGGAGAGCAAGACCTACAAGATGCACATCCGCGTGCTCTTGTCGAAGTACCGCAGCTACACGCCCTGCGGCGCCTGCGGCGGCGCGCGGCTGAAGCTGGAATCGCTGCTGTGGCGCCTGGGCGAGCAGGCCGAGGCCGACGCGGTGCTGGCGCCTGCGAAGCGCTTCCTGCCGGTGGGCGCAGCCTGGACGCGCGAGCAGCTGGAAAGCCTGCCCGGCCTGAGCCTGCACGACCTGATGCTGATGCCGATCGCACGCCTGCGGCAGTTCTTCGACACGCTCGCCCTGCCCTCGCAGCGGCTCGACGAGGCGCTCGAACTGCTGCTGGACGAGATCCGCACGCGGCTGAAATACCTCTGCGACGTCGGCCTGGGCTACCTCACGCTGGACCGGCAGAGCCGCACGCTCTCCGGCGGCGAGGTGCAGCGCATCAACCTGACCACCGCCCTGGGCACCAGCCTGGTCAACACGCTGTTCGTGCTGGACGAGCCCTCCATCGGCCTGCACCCGCGCGACATGGACCGCATCAACCAGGCGATGGCGCGGCTGCGCGACGCCGGCAACACGCTGGTCGTGGTCGAGCACGACCCGGCGGTGATGCTGGCGGCCGACCGCATCATCGACCTCGGCCCCGGCCCCGGCACCCAGGGCGGGCGCATCGTCTTCGACGGCACGCCCGACGAGCTCAAGGGCGCCGAGACGCTGACCGGCGCCTACCTCGGCGCGCGGCGCACCATCGGCCTGGGCCTGACGCGCCCGGTGCTCGACAGCACGCCGCGCCTTGTCCTGGAGGGCGCGCGCCAGCACAACCTGAAGAACCTCACGGTCGAGTTCCCGCTGCAGCGCCTGGTCTGCGTGACCGGCGTGAGCGGCTCGGGCAAGTCGACGCTGATCCAGGACGTGCTGGCGCCGGCGCTGGCGCGCCACTTCGGCCAGGCGACCGAATCGCCCGGCGCGCACGACCGCCTGCTCGGCGCCGACGCGCTGAGCGACGCCGTCTTCGTCGACCAGAGCCCGATCGGCAAGACCGCGCGTTCCAACCCGGCCAGCTACGTCGGCGCCTTCGACGCGGTGCGCGAGCTGTTCGCCGCGCTGCCCGAGGCGCAGCAGCGCGGCTACGGCGCCGGCATGTTCAGCTTCAACGCCGGCGACGGCCGCTGCCCCACCTGCGGCGGCTCGGGCTTCGAGCATGTGGAGATGCAGTTCCTGTCGGACGTCTACCTGCGCTGCCCGGACTGCGACGGCACGCGCTACCGCGCCGAGATCCGCGAGGTGCAGATCACCCGGCTGGGCAAGGCGATGTCGATCGCCGACGTGCTGGAGCTGACGGTGGCCGACGCGGTGCGGCTGTTCGCCGACGACCGCGAGGTGGTGCGCGCGCTCTCGCCGCTGGCCGATGTCGGGCTGGACTACGTCAAGCTCGGCCAGCCGGTGCCCACGCTCTCCGGCGGCGAGGCGCAGCGCCTGAAGCTGGCCGGCTTCCTGGCCGAGGCGGCCAAGAACGCCACCGCCAGCAAGCAGAAGCTGGCCAGGAAAGGCACGCTCTTCCTGTTCGACGAGCCGACCACCGGCCTGCACTTCGACGACATCGCCAAGCTGATGCGGGCCTTCCGCAAGCTGCTCGAAGCCGGCCACAGCCTGCTGGTGATCGAGCACAACCTGGATGTCGTGCGCGCCAGCGACTGGATCGTCGACCTGGGCCCGGACGGTGGCGACGCCGGCGGCGAACTGGTGGCCGAGGGCACGCCGGCCGACCTGCGCGCGCACGCCAGCAGCCACACCGGCCGGGCGCTGCGCGAGTACGAACATCAGCTGGGCCAGCTCGGTCAGCCCGCCGCGCTGGTGGCCGAGGAAGGCACGCCGCTGCAGACGCTGGCCAAGGCACGCCGCGACCGCGCGCGCGCCCAGGCCGCGCAGAGCGACGCCATCCAGATCGTCAACGCGCGCGAGCACAACCTCAAGGGGCTGTCGGTGGACATTCCGCGCGGCAAGTTCAGCGTCATCACCGGCGTGTCGGGCTCGGGCAAGTCGACGCTGGCCTTCGACATCCTGTTCAACGAGGGCCAGCGCCGCTACCTGGAGAGCCTGAACGCCTACGCGCGCTCGATCGTGCAGCCCGCCGGCCGCCCGGAGGTGGATGCGGTGTGGGGCATTCCGCCCACCGTCGCCATCGAGCAGCGCCTGTCGCGCGGCGGCAGGAAGAGCACGGTGGCCACCACCACCGAGGTCTGGCATTTCCTGCGCCTGCTCTACGTCAAGCTCGGGGTGCAGTACTGCCCGGCCTGCAGCGACTTCCACGCGCCGCCCGACACCTGGGTGGCGGTGCGGCCGCAGACGCCGGAATCCATCGCCTCGCAGCTGCTGAAGGAGCACCGCGGCCAGCACATCGGGCTGCTGGCGCCGCTGGTCATCGGCCGCAAGGGCCTCTACACCGACCTGGCGAAATGGGCCAAGGGCAAGGGCTACACGCAGCTGCGCGTCGACGGCGAGTTCCTGCC
>JBJOPV010000260.1:0-5340 GCA_046050625.1 Pseudomonadota bacterium | reverse complement strand
CACTACGCCGAGCAGGGCCGCGAATGCACCCTGTTCGAGCAGGCCTGGCGCCAGCGCCTGCCGGTCCTGATCAAGGGGCCGACCGGCTGCGGCAAGACCCGCTTCGTCGAGCACATGGCCGCGCGCCTGGGCCGACCGCTGGTGACGGTGAGCTGCCACGACGACCTGAGCGCGGCCGACCTGGTCGGCCGCCACCTGATCGCCGGCGGCGACACCGTCTGGTGCGACGGGCCGCTGACCCGCGCGATGCGCACCGGCGCGATCCTCTACCTCGACGAGGTGGTCGAGGCGCGCAAGGACACCACCGTGGTGCTGCATCCGCTGGCCGACGACCGCCGCCTGCTCTCGATCGAGCGCACCGGCGAGCAGCTGCAGGCGCCGCCGGAGTTCATGCTGGTCGTCTCCTACAACCCCGGCTACCAGAACCTGCTCAAGAGCCTGAAGCCCAGCACCCGCCAGCGCTTCGTGGCGATGAGCTTCGGCTATCCGGCGCCGGCGCTGGAGGAGGCAATCGTCGCGGCCGAGAGCGGCGTGTCGGCGGCCCAGGCGCGATCGCTGGTGAGCCTGGCCGGCGCGCTGCGCCGCCTCACCGATCACGACCTGGAGGAAACCGCCAGCACCCGGCTCCTGGTGATGGCTGGGCGGCTGATCACCGCCGGGCTCGACCCGGCGGCGGCCTGCCGCGCCGCCATCGTCGAGGCGCTCAGCGATGACGCCGAGACGGTGGCCGCGCTGGCCGAGCTGGTCGATGCGGTGCTGGCCCCGGCCGGCGCGGCCCGCTGAGCGACTTGCCCCGGTGGAGGCCTCCGTCATGCAGCGCCGCCGCCTCTTTCAATCCGCGTTCTTCGTGCTTTTTCTGGTCGCACCGGCCCTGGACGGGCTGCGCTTCGACCTGCACGAGACGCAGCTGTGGCTCCTTGGCCGGCGCTGGTCGCTGGGGATCGACGACTTCCTGGCCGGGCGCATCGACGCCACCGCCGCCGCGCTGTCCATCCTGGGCCGCGCCTTCCTGCCGGCGCTCGTGCTGGTGGCGCTGTTCCTGGCGGTGGCCTGGCGACAGGGCCGGCTCTACTGCGGCTGGCTGTGCCCGCACTTCTCGCTGGTCGAGCTGATCAACGACCTGCTGCACCGCGCCTGCGCGCGCTTGAGCCTGTGGGACCGTCACCCGACGCCGCGCGCCGACCGACCGGTGCAGCGGCGCTGGTGGCCGGTGTTCGCGCTGGCCTGCGTGATGTCCGGCTTCCTGTGGGCGATCACGCTGCTGAGCTACCTGCTGCCGCCGGCCGAGCTGTGGCGCGGCCTGCTCGGCGGCACGCTGACGCCCAGCCAGGCGCGCTTCATCGGCATCGGCACGCTGGTGTTCTCGGCAGAGTTCGCCTTCGCGCGCCATCTGTTCTGCCGCTTCGGCTGCGCGGTCGGGCTGTTCCAGAGCCTGGTGTGGATGGCCAATCCGAAGGGCCGGGTGGTCGCGTTCGAGCGCGGCCGCGCGCGCGACTGCCGCGACTGCCGCACGCCGGCCTCGCCCTCGGGCAGCGCCTGCGACCGCAGCTGCCCGATGCGCCTTCATCCGCGCGACATCAAGCGGATGATGTTCTCGTGCGTGCAGTGCGGGCGCTGCCTGGACGCCTGCGCGACCTCGCAGGCCGGGCAGCCGCAGGGACCGCTGCTGGAGTGGCGCATCGGCGTGGACGCGGTGCGCGAGACGCTGCGCCAGCGCCGCATCGACAAGGAGAGATGACATGGAGGAATGGGTCGGGCGCCAGTGGCACCGCTTCATCACCCGCGCGGCCGGGCGCGACGCCGCTCGCCACGAGGCCGCGGCGGTCGATCTGGCCGAGATGCGCCGCGCCATCGAGCTGATGTTCCGCGCCGGCGGCGGGGCGGCGGCCGTGCGGCTGGCCGAGGCCGGCGTGCGCGCCCAGGGCGGTCCGCGCGACTGGCTGCAGCGCCTGGCCGGCACCGGCACGCAGGTGCGGCGCCCTCGCCTGGAGCCCGAGGTGCTGTCGCTGCCGCCGCGGCTGGCGGTGCTGGCCGAGCGCTCGCTCAACCGTGCGCTCTACCTGTGGCTGGCCGCGCTGGCCGCCGCGCTGCAGGAGACGCCGCCCACCGGCGACTGGCTCGCGGACAACCTGGGCGCGAGCCGCCGGGCGCTGGCGCGGTTTCCCGGCCTGCAGCCGTGGCTGCAGCGCCTGCTGGCGGCGCAGCTCGCCGAGCGGCCCCCGGTCGGGCGCCTGCACGGCCGCGCCGCGCGGGCCGAGCGGGCGGTGGCGGCAGCGCTGCGCTCGCTGCTGGGGGACGCGGCCGCGCCGATCGGCGTGGGCCCGGACGACGCGCCGGTGCGCCCCGACGAGGTCGCGCCGGTCTGGCTGTGGATCGAGACGCAGCCCGTGCCCGTCCAGCCCGCCCTCGCCCGCCCCGATCCGGCCGACGCGGACGACGAGACCGCGCCCGAGGCCCGGCGCCCGGACGGCTCGCGGCCGCGCCGCCACGCGCAGGCAGTGGCCGACGAGCGCAATGCGGCGCCGCTGCTGATGTTCTTCCGCGCCGAATCCATCCTGTCCTGGGGCGAGTTCGTGCGCGTCAACCGCGCCGACGACGACGAGCCCGACGACGCGGCAGGCCGCGCCGCCGACGAGATGCCCGAGCTGGCGATCGCGCCCGACGGCCGGCGCAGCGCCTCGCGGGTGCGCTTCGACCTCGACCTGCCCAGCGCCGCGGCCGACGACCGGCCGCTCGGCCCGGGGCAGCGCCTGCCCGAATGGCACTGGAAGACCGGCCGGCTGGTGCCCGATCACTGCGCGGTGCAGTGCCTGGTCGCGCGCGAGGCCGCGCCGTTCCGGCCCTCGCCGACGCTGCGCGCCACCGGGCGGCGGGTGCGCCGGCGGCTGGAGGCGCTGCGCGCCGCGCCGGTGCTCGCGCGTGCGCGGCCCGACGGCGACGACCTCGACCTCGACGCCTGGGTGCACCACCGCATCGACGACGCCCGCCATCCGGTCAGCGAGGCCCCGGCCGTCTTCCTGCGCCGCGAGCGCCACGAGCGCAGCCTGGCCACGCTGCTGCTGGCCGACCTGTCGCTGTCGACCGACGCCCATGTCGGCGACGACACCCGCGTCATCGACGTGATCCGCGACGCGCTGCACGTCTTCGGCGAGGCGCTGGCGGGCGGCGGCGACGCCTTCGAGATGCTCGGCTTCAGCTCGGTGCGGCGCCACAACGTGCGCATCCAGCACCTCAAGGGCTTCGACGAGCCCTGGAACGAGACGGTGCGCGCGCGTGTCGGCGCGATCCGGCCGGGCTACTACACCCGCATCGGCGCGGCGATCCGCCACGCCACGCTGCGGCTGGGCGCGCGCGCCGAGCGTCAGCGCCTGCTGCTGCTGCTGACCGACGGCAAGCCCAACGACATCGACCACTACGAGGGCCGCCACGGCCTGGAAGACACCCGCCACGCGGTGCAGGCCGCGCGCGACGCCGGCCTGACGCCCTTCTGCGTCACCATCGACGCGCAGGCGCAGGACTATCTGCCGATGCTCTTCGGCCAGAACGGCTACGCCCGCGTGCACCGCCCGCAGGAGCTGGTGCACCGGCTGGCGCAGATCCATGCGGCGCTGGTGAACCGCTGAAGGCCCCTCTCCGATGAAGCCCGTCGGGATCGGAATTGACCTGGGTCAGATTGGCCGCCGGGAACGGTCCCGACAATCCGCACCACCCCCGTTCCGCACCGGCCAACCGCATCTCATGGATACCCCCTCCCGCCCCTTCGATCTGCCGCGCTACCTGTCGGTGCTGCCGCTGTTCCAGGAGATGACGCCGCCCGAGCTGCAGCGCCTGGCCGAGGGCTGCCGGCTGCTGCGGCTGCAGCGCGGCGACACGGTGTTCCGGGTCGGCGAGCCCTGCGAGGAGTTCCATGTCGCGGTGACCGGGCAGGTCAAGCTGTTCGCGATCTCGCCGGCCGGGCAGGAGAAGGTGATCGAGCTGATCGGCCCGGGCCAGAGCTTCGCCGAGGCGCTGATGTTCACCGGCAAGCCCTACATCATCAATGCGCAGGCGCTGAGCGACGCGCTGGTGCTGAGCGTCGGCAAGGACACGGTGTTCGGCGAGATCAGCCGCGACCCGCGCTTCGCGATGCGCATGCTCGCGGGCATCTCGCGCCGGCTGCACGGGCTGGTGCACGACGTGCAGGCCTATGCGCTGCACAACGGCATGCAGCGCGTCATCGGCTACCTGCTGCGCGATCTGGACGATGCGCCCGCCGCGGTTCACCAGGTCTCGCTGCCGGTGAGCAAGGCGACGATCGCCTCGCGGCTGTCGATGACGCCGGAGTATTTCTCGCGCGTGCTGCACGAGCTGGAGGCCGAGGGCCTGATCGAGATGGACCGGCGCGAGATCCGCATTCCCGACACCGAGCGGCTGGCGCGCCATCCGCTGCAGTGAGCCCTGCCCCATGACCGTGGCCGACACGCCGCTGCTGCAGGCCGATGCGCTGGTGGGCGAGCGCCAGGGGCGTCGCCTCTGGGGCCCGCTGCGGCTGGTGCTCGCGCCGGGCCAGGCGCTGCACCTGCGCGGCCCCAACGGCTGCGGCAAGACGACGCTGATCCGCACGCTGGCCGGGCTGCGCCGGCCGGCGGCCGGGCAGGTGCGCCGCGCCGCGCCGCTGTGGTTCGTCGGCCATGCGCTGCCGCTGGCCGACGCGCTCGACGCGCGCGAGAACCTGCACGCCTGGTTGGATCTGGCCGGCGCGCCACGAGACGGCGCGCTCGTCGAGGACTGGCTGCGCCAGGAGCGCCTGCCGGCCCGCCGGGCGGTGCGCGAGTGCTCGGCCGGCCAGCGCCGGCGCCTGGCGCTGGCGCCGCTGCAGCTGGCACCTCGGCCGCTGTGGCTGCTCGACGAGCCCTTCGACGCGCTCGACCGGGCCGCCTGCGAGCGGCTGGCCGCGCGGGCGCACGCCCATCTGGCCGAGGGCGGCGCGCTGCTGCTGAGCTCGCACGGCGCGCTGCCCGAGGGCTTTCCGGCCTGCGAGCCCTTCGATCTGGCTGCGCCCGGAGGCCGGGCATGACCCGGGACCGGTCGGCGCGGGGCTGCTGGACGCGCCCGCTGCGCGCCACCGTGCGCCGCGAGCTGCGCCTGGCGCTGCGCCAGCCCGCCGAGCTGCTCTGGCATGCGGGCTTCTTCGTGATGGTGGCGGCGCTGTTTCCGCTGTCGTTGCGGCCGGAGGGCGCCACGCTGCGCCTGCTCGGGCCGGGCGTGCTGTGGGTGGCGGCGCTGCTGGCGGTGCTGCTGGCCTGCGGGCGGCTCTTCCACGACGACCTGCGCGGCGGCTGGATCGACCAGTGCGTGCTG
>JBJOPV010000259.1:0-5349 GCA_046050625.1 Pseudomonadota bacterium | reverse complement strand
TGAGCCCGGGCTACATCGGCACCGACATGGTCCGCGCGATTCGTCCGGACGTGCTCGACAAGATCATTGCCACCATTCCGGTCAAGCGCCTGGGCACGCCGGAGGAGATCGGCTCGATCGTCGCCTGGCTGGCTGGCGAGGATTCTGGCTTCACCACCGGCGCGGACTTCTCCTGCAACGGCGGCCTGCACATGGGCTGATGCTGATGCCTCGCTGGCGGTGACGCCTGCGATGATTTCCGAGGGCCGGCCTTGCCGGCCCTTTTGCTTTTTGTCGCTTTTCCAGCCTGTCTGCGTCACTGAACGGCGACCAGCGCATCGAGTGCCGCGCAGACCTCGCGCATGCTGCCGCTGATGCGCACCCGGCGCGGATCCTGGGGATCGATCTGAAGATGGATGCGCTCGTCGGTGGTGTCGATGGGGTGGTGCCTGATGGCCTGCGGGGGCAGCCGCCGCCGGTCGCACATCGTGGCATCCACGGCCCGCTCGAGGGCCGGTGCGAGGTCTGTTGCCAGGTTCGGGGACAAGTTCGGTGGCAGGCGCGGGCGCGGAGCGCGCCGCAGCCAGCGGGCAAGCATCGGAAACATCAGGACCTCCTGGATCTTGAGGGTACCGGTGCGAGCGAGTGTCAACCCGCCCGGCCGGAGGGGCCACCGAGGGCTACAGCATCGGGCTGTTGCGGATCAGGCCGACGGCCAGACCCTCGATGCAGAAGTCCGGGTCATCCGGCTGCACATGAATGACGGGAAAGTCCGGGTTTTCCGGGTGCAGTTCGATGCCCGTCTGGCTGTGGCGCAGTCGCTTGACGGTGACCTCGTCACCCAGTCGGGCCACGACGATCTGTCCGGGCTGGGCACGGGTGCTGCGCTGCACCGCCAGCAGGTCGCCATCGAGAATGCCGGCGTCCCGCATGCTCATGCCGCGCACCTTCAGCAGATAGTCCGGGCGGCGGACGAAGAGATGGGGCTCGATCACGTAGCTGCGCTCGATGTGTTCCTGCGCCAGGATCGGGCTGCCTGCAGCGACCCGGCCGACCAGCGGCACGCTCATCGTGTCGGGCGAAGGAGGGTCGGCGCTGTCGGTCGTGCCTGACCTCAGGCTGCGCAATATGTCAGACTTCAACCGGATGCCCCGCGAGGTGCCGCCGACCAGCTCGATCACGCCCTTGCGGGCCAGCGCGCGCAAGTGCTCCTCGGCGGCGTTGTGCGAGCGGAAGCCGAATTCGGTGGCGATCTCGGCCCGCGTGGGCGGCGCGCCGGTCGTCTCGATCGTGCGCAGGATCAGCGCCATGATGTCCTGCTGGCGCGGGGTGAGTTTCGGGCTCGCATCCATGGGATGTCCTTGGGGCTGTTCAGATATCCAGTATCCAGTGACTGTATTTTTATCCAGTTCAATGCAGATGACAAGCATCGATGTGCTCTCCAACCGGCCCCGGCAGGGCGGCCGCCATATCGTCATCCTGGGCACCGGCGGCACGATCGCCGGCCGGGCCGAGCAGAGCAGCGACGTGGTCGGCTACAAGGCCGGCCAGGTCGCGGTGCAGGATCTGATCGACGGGGTACCGGGTCTGCGCCGGCGCATCGATGTGGGCTGGCGCATCGAGTCCGAGCAGGTCTCGCAGGTCGACAGCAAGGACATGAGCCATGCGATCTGGCGCCGGCTGGCCGAGCGGGTGCAGCACCATCTGGACCGGCCGGAGGTCGACGGCATCATCGTGACCCACGGCACCGACACGCTGGAGGAGACCGCCTACCTGCTGCACCGGGTGCTGGCGCCGTCGCGCCCGGTGGTGCTGGCCGCGGCGATGCGTCCGGCCAGCGCGCCGCAGCCCGACGGGCCGCAGAACCTGGACGACGCGCTGACGGTGGTGGGCTGGCCCGGCGCGCGCGGGGTGATGGCGGTGCTGGGTGGGCAGGTCTGGTCGGGCGCGGAGGTGCGCAAGATCCACCCCTACCGGCTCGATGCCTTCAGCGCCGGTGACGCCGGACCGCTCGGCCATGTCGAGGCCGGCCAGCTGCGCCGACTGCGCGAATGGCCGGTGGAGCAGCCGCTGGGCCTGAAGGTGATGGCGGCCGACATCTGGCCGGACGTGCAGATCGTCACCAGCCACGCCGGTGCCGATGGTCGGCTGGTCGACCTGCTGGTGCAGGTCGGCGTGCAGGGGCTGGTGGTGGCCGCCACCGGCAACGGCTCGGTGCATCAGGACCTGATGGCGGCGCTGCTGCGGGCGCAGGCCGCCGGCGTGCTGGTGCTGCGCGCGCTGCGGGGCGGTGCCGGCTGCATCGTCCCCTTGGCGACCGATCTGCTGCCCGATGCCGGGGCGCTCACCTCGGCGCAGGCGCGCATCGAGGTGCTGCTGCGGCTGCTGGCGCGCCGCAGCTGAGATCCGACCGCCTGGGGTCAGGATCAGCCGATCCGGTTCAGACCAGGCTCAGCGTCACGTCGATGTTGCCGCGGGTGGCGTTCGAGTAGGGGCAGACGATGTGGGCGGCCTGCACCACCTCGTCGGCGACCGCGCGCTCGACGCCGGGCACATGGATGTTGAGCGTCACCTGGATGCCGAAGCCGTTCGGGATCGGGCCGATGCCGACGTCCGCGTCGATCTTCAGGTCGGCCGGCAGCGCGATCTTCTTCTGGCCGGCGACGAACTTCATCGCGCCCATGAAGCAGGCGGCGTAGCCGGCGGCGAAGAGCTGCTCGGGATTGGTGCCGGCGCCGTCGTCGCCGCCCAGGCCCTTGGGCACCGAGAGCTTGACGTTCAGGCGGCCGTCGTCGCTGGTGGCGGCGCCGTCGCGCCCGCCGGTGGCGGTGGCGTGGGCGGTGTAGAGGACTTGCTGCAGGGACATGGTCTTTCCTTTCAGGGGGTGGGGGGAGCGTCGATGAGGGCGGTGCGCAGCCGGGCGAGCTCGCCGCGCAGCGCGGCCAGTTCGTCGAGCGAGCAGCCGGTGGAGGCGGCGATCTGGCGCGGAATCTCGCCCGCGCGGGCCTTCAGCGCCTGGCCGGCGGTGCTCAGCACGACCGTGACCCGGCGCTCGTCGTCGCGGCTGCGGCGGCGCTCGAGCAGACCGGCTTCCTCGAGCCGGCGCAGCAGCGGCGTGAGCGTGCCGGAGTCGAGCGAGAGCCGCTCGCCGAGCTCGCCGACGCCCTGGCCGTCGCGCTCCCACAGCACCAGCATCACCAGGTACTGCGGATAGGTCAGGCCCAGCGCATCGAGCAGCGGGCGGTAGCGCTTTGTCATGGCCAGCGAGGCCGAATACAGCGCAAAGCACAGCTGCTGGTCCAGGGCCAGCCAGGCGTCTGTCGGGAGGGGGGCGTTTGCGGAGCCGGAATTCATGATGCACACAGTCTAGTTGTGTGCAATTGAACTGGTGGCTCAGATGCATCAGCCCCTGTGTCCGACAGGGTCGGCGCCTGCCCGGTGGGCGATCAGTGTGCGGATGTGCTTGAGGCTGGGGTCGCCGCCGGGTGGCGGCGACCCGGCCAGGTGGCCAGCACCACGCCGAGCAGCGCCAGGGCGAAGGCGCCTGCCTGCGCCGCGCTGAAGGGCTCGCCCAGCAGCAGCACGCCGACCGCGGCGGCCGACACCGGCAGCATCACGGTGAACACGCCCGCCTGCGAGGCCGGCACATGGCGCAGCCCGGTCATCCACAGCCAGACGGTGATCATGCTGGCGGCCAGCGCGTAGAACACCAGCAGGCCCCAGATCGGCAGTGCCACCTGCGAGAAGTCGAACTGCCGCGCCTGCCACAGCGCCAGCGGCGCCACCAGCGCCAGACCCCAGAGGTTGACCAGCGCGCTGATGCGCTTGGGGCCCAGGCGGCCCGAGAGCTTCTTGCCGATCACCACATAGCTGGCCTCGCAGACCACCGCCGCCAGCAGCAGCAGGTTGCCCAGCAGCGGCGCGGTGCCGGCTGCGGCCGCCTCGCCGGTCTTGCTGAGCGTCACCAGCGCGATGCCGCTGACCGCGCAGGCGATGCCCGCCAGCACCTGGCGCGACAGCCGCTCGCCCAGGAAGACGCGCGAGAGCAGCGCCACCACGCCGGGCAGCGCCGCCATGATCACCCCGGCGGCCAGCGCGGTGCTGAGCTGCACGCCGAAGAGCATGCAGATCGAGAACAGGAAATTGCCCAGCAGGCTCAGCAGGAAGAGCAGCCCGCGGTCCTGCCGGGTCTGCGCCGGCTCGTCGGCGGGGCGGCGGGTCCAGCCGCCCATGGCCAGCGCGGCGATGCCGAAGCGCAAGCCCGCCAGCAGGAAGACCGGAAAGACCGCGACCAGCCATTTCGACAGGCCGACATAGCTGCCGACCAGCGTCATGCTGGCGGCCAGGCAGATCCACGATTGCCAGGGAGCACGCAGGGGCGCCGCCATCGCCCCACCGGCCGGGGTCGCGCTCATCCCGTCGCCTTCGTCGCCGCCTTCTGCTCCTGCTGCAGACGCTTCTCGCGCAGCGCGATCATGTAGCTGGAGACCACCACGAAGGCCGCCACCACGGCGATGACCACCGTGGCCAGCGCGTTGACCGTCGGATCCAGCCCCAGGCGGGCGCGGCTGAAGATCACCAGCGGCAGCGTGGTCGAGCCCGGGCCCGACAGGAAGGCCGACATCACCACGTCGTCGAGCGACAGCGTGAAGGTCAGCAGCCAGGCCGCCAGGAGCGACTGCGCGATCATCGGCAGCGTCACCAGGAAGAAGACCTGCAGCGGGCGCGCGCCCAGGTCCTGCGCGGCCTCCTCGAACTGCGGGTTGAGGTCGCGCAGCCGCGCGGCGATCACCACCGTCGCGTAGGCCATGCCCACCAGCATGTGGCCGAGCCAGATGGTGACGAGGCCGCGCTCGGGCACGCCGAACAGGCGCTGCATCGACACCAGCATCAGCAGCAGCGACAGGCCGACGATCACCTCGGGCATCACCAGCGGCGCGTTGATCATGCCGGAGAAGAGGGTGCGGCCCCGGAAGCGCGGATGGCGCTCCAGCGTCAGCGCCGCCAGCGTGCCCAGCACCACCGAGCCGGTGGCGCTGGCCGCGGCGATCTGCAGCGACAGGAACAGCGCGTTGCGGATGTCCTCGTCGCCGACGAGCTTGTCGTACCAGCGCAGCGAGAAGCCGGCCCAGACATTGGGCACCGGCGAGTCGGTGAAGCTGTAGACCACCAGCGCGATGATCGGCAGGTAGAGGAACAGGAAGCCGGCAGCCAGCCAGAGGCGGCTGGTCCAGCGGGCGGCCGGGGTGATGATCACTTGCGCGCCTCCTGGGCCTGGTTGCGGTTGAAGATCGCCAGCGGCACGATGATCAGCAGCACCATGGTGACGGCCACGCTGGAGGCCATCGGCCAGTCGTTGTTGGAGAAGAA
>JBJOPV010000258.1:0-5405 GCA_046050625.1 Pseudomonadota bacterium | reverse complement strand
ACCCTCACCGTGCTGACGGCGATCTTCCTGCCGCTGAACCTGATCACCGGCATCTTCGGCATGAACTTCGACGCGCTGCCGCTGATCCACGACGCGACCGGCTTCTGGATCGCGCTGCTGCTGATGGTGGGCATCGGTGGCGCGCTGGGCGCGCTGTTCTGGCGCAAGCGCTACCTGGGCACGCGGCACTGAGCGGCCGCAGGCCGGGCCACAGAACAGGCGCGGAGCGCTCAGGCTGGCGCCGGGCCGCCGCCACGCAGCACCTCGCGCGCCAGGCAGAGATCGTCCCAGGAGCGCGCCTTGTCAGCGGGGTTGCGCAGCAGATAGGCCGGGTGGTAGGTGACCACCACCGGCACGCCGTGGTAGGCATGCACCCGCCCGCGCAGCCGCCCGATCGGCTCGCCGGTCTGCAGGATCGACTGCACCGCGAAGCGCCCCATCGCCAGGATCAGCTTCGGTGCGACCAGCTCGACCTGGCGCTTCAGGTAGGGCTCGCACTGCGCGACCTCCTGGGGCTCGGGGTTGCGGTTCATCGGCGGGCGGCACTTCAGCACGTTGGCGATGTAGACCTGCTGCTCGGGCCCGGCCTCGGCGCGGGTCAGGCCGACCGCACGCAGCATGTTGTCGAGCAGCTGGCCGGCCTTGCCGACGAAGGGCTCGCCTTGCCGGTCTTCCTGCTCGCCGGGGGCCTCGCCGATGATCATCCACTGCGCCTGCTGATGGCCGACACCGAAGACGGTGTGGCGGCGACTGCGGCACAGACCGCAGGCCTCGCAGCCGGCGACCGCCTCGCGCAGCGCCGGCCAGTCCATCGCGGCCACGCCGGAGGGACGCGCGGCCAGCGGCCGCGGGGCGGACGGCGGATTCGGCTCGGCCAGCGCGACCGGCGCCGCCACCGGCCGGGACCGGCGGACCGGCGCAGCGGACACCGCGGGGGCCGGTGCAGCCACCGCAGCCGACGCTGACTCCGGCGCGTCCCCCGCCTCCGGCGGCAGCCACAACGTCACGCCCATCTCGCGCAGCATCGCCTGCTGCCGGTCGCTCCAGCGCGCGCTCATCCGGCCGCTCCGGGGTGCAGTTCGAGGCACAGCACCAGCGCATCCTCGCGCCGGCCGCCCGCGTCCGGGTAATAGTCGCGCCGCACGCCGACCTGGACATAGCCCAGCCGGGCATAGAGCGCCCGCGCACGGTGGTTGCTGGGGCGCACCTCCAGCCACAGGCAGTCGGCGCCCTCGGTCTCGGCATGCTCGCGCAGCGCCTGCATCAGCGGGCGCGCCAGTCCGCGGCCCTGATGCGCGGGCGCGACCGTCACGTTCAGCAGATGCCACTCGCGAAAGCCTGCCATCGCCACCATGTAGCCGAGCAGTTCGCCCTCGGGCGAGACCAGGCAGCGGGTCAGGTAGCCGGCCGCGATCGCGTCGACGAAGTTGCCACGGCTCCAGGGGAAAGCATAGGCGCACACCTCGATCGCCATGACGGCATCGAGCAGCTGCACGCCCATCGGCAGCAGCACCGGCTCGGCGCTCATGCGGACGCTCCGCGGGCAACGCGGGCTGCTGCCGCACGCTCCGCGGTGGTCTGCGCGACCTTGTCGCGCACATAGAGCGGCAGCGCGAGCGCCGGATCGAGCGTCGCGCCGGCCGCCCAGGCCGCACGCGCCAGCTCGGCCAGCGCCAGGCCGTCGGGCACCGCCTGCGCGTCGGTCGCCAGACCGAGCGCGGCGGCCAGCGGCTGCAGCACCTCGGCATGCGCCAGCAGCGCGTTGCCGGCGATCGGGGCCGGCCGCGTGCCAATCGCCTCGGCCAGCGCCGCCGGCGACCACAGCGCGACCACGCCGTCGGCCTGCCAGCCGCCATCCGGCATGGCGATCCAGCGCGCCGCGTAGATCTCGCCCATGCGTGCGTCGAGCGCGCTCCAGACCGCCGGGGTGGCCTCGGTACCGAGCCGGCGCCGCGCACACGCCGCCAGCGCCGCCAGCGTGTCGAGCGCCAGCATCGGCCGGTCGGCACCGACCGCCAGGCCCTGCGCGATCGCGCAGGCGGTGCGCAGGCCGGTGAAGGCGCCGGGGCCGCGGCCATAGCCGATCGCGTCGAGATCGCGCAGCGCCAGCCCGGCCTCGGCCAGCAGCGCAGCCACCTGCGGCAGCAGCGCCGCCGAGGCCTGTGCGCCGCCGGGCAGCGCCCGGACAAGCGCGTCCGAGCCGTCGACCAGCACAAGATGGACGGTGTCGGTGGCGGTATCGACCGCAAGAAGACGAGGCGAGGACATGGGACAGAGCGAGCGGCGGCGGTCCGCCAGTGTAGCGGCGGCCTCCCGGCGTGAGCCATCTCTGCTGGATTCGGAAAAAGCAGGGCCGCAAGCGGGCTGGAGCGTCAACCGGAGCGGGCCTTGATCCGTATCATCAGGGCTTTCCCTGATTCCTCCCCATGCCCGCCCTGCCTTCAACCCGGCTTCGCGCCGGACTGCGCCCGCTGCTGACCGTGCTGCTGGCCGCCACGTCCTGCAGCGTGCAGGCCGAGCCCGCCGCCACGAGCGTCGAGGCCCTGCCCGCAGGCGTGCGGGCCGCGCTCGAGCGCGCACGCATCGAGCCGGGGGCGCTGTCGGCCTGGGTCGCACCGGCCGAGGGCGGCGAGGCCCGGCTGGCACTGCGCCCGGCCGACATGGCGGCACCCGCCTCGGTGATGAAGCTGGTGACCACGATGGCCGCGCTGGATCGGCTGGGCCCGGTCTTCCAGTGGCGCACGACGATGCTGGCGGCCGGCACCGACCGCATCCTGCGCGGCGGCGGTGACCCACGTCTGACCGCCGAGCGGCTGACGCTGCTGCTGCGCCAGGCGATGGACGCCGGCGGCGCCACGATCGACGGCGACCTGGTCCTCGATCGCAGCGCCTACGCCCTGCCGGCCCACGATCCGGCCGCCTTCGACGGTCAGCCGCTGTGGCCCTACAACGTCGGACCAGACGCACTGATGGTCGCGCACCGCAGCGTGATGCTGACGCTGCGGCCCGATCCGACACGCGGCGTGGCGCGCATCGCGGTCGATCTGCCGCTGGCCGGCGTGCAGTGGCCCGCGACCGTGCCGCTGGCCGGCGGTGACTGCCAGGACTGGCGTGCGCAGCTGGCGCCGGATTTTGCCGATCTGTCGCGCCCCCGGCTGACCGGCAGTTTCCCGGCGACCTGCGGTGAACGCAGCTGGCCGATCGCCTTCCCGGATCCGCTGCCGGCCGGCTTTGCCGCCCGCGCGATCGAGGCGCAGTGGCGGGCGCTGGGCGGCCGTCTCCAGGGCCGGGTGCGCGAAGGCCTCACGCCGGCCGGCGCGACCGTGCTGACCGAATGGCGCTCGCCGGCCCTGCCCGAAGTGCTGCGCGACATGAACAAGCACAGCAACAACATGATCGCGCAGCAGGTGCTGCTGGCGCTGGCACCGGACCAGCCGGCGCAGCCCGCCACCTTCGAGGCGGCCCGGGCCGAGGTGCTGGCGCTGGCACGGGCTCGTGGCTGTCGCGAGGGCGAGCTGGTGATCGACAACGGCTCGGGCCTGTCACGCCAGGAACGCATCACGCCGCGCTGCCTGGGCCGGCTGCTGCAGTGGGCCTGGCGCCAGCCGTGGATGCCCGAGCTGCTGGCCTCGCTGCCGGTGGCCGGCATCGAGACCACCGCGCGCCGACTGACCGGCACCAGCGGCCGCGCGCATCTGAAGACCGGCACGCTCGAGGGCGTGGCGGCCATCGCCGGCTATGTGCATGGCGACGATGGCCGCCGCCATGCGCTGGTCGCGCTCCTGAATCATCCGAACGCCGGCAGCGCCCAGGCGCGCGCCGTGCTCGACGAGGTCGTGCGCTGGGCCGCCGACGACCTCACTCGCCCCGGCCCGCCCGCTCTCTCCGCCCCGAAGGATTCCCCGTGAGTCTCGATCCGACCGCCCTGCCCCTGAACGAGCTGATCGGCCTCGTCGCCGCGCTGCTGACGACGCTGTCCTTCCTGCCGCAGGCGCTGCTGACGCTGCGCACCCGCGATGTCAGCGGCATCTCGCTGTCGATGTACAGCGCCTTCACGCTCGGCGTCGGGCTGTGGCTGGTCTACGGGCTGACGCTCGGGGCCTGGCCGGTCATCATCGCCAACGCGCTGACGCTGGCGCTGGCGGCCTCGATCCTGGGCATGAAGCTCTGGTTCGGCCGCCGGCCGGCCTGAGCCGAAGATCGCTCAGAACGGGTTGTTGCGAGCGCGGCTCAGCGCGGCGCTGCCGACGCGGGCCTGCCAGTTCGGGCCCGGCACCTTGGCGTCGGCCCACAGGTAGGTGGTGCCGCTGGACGCGGCGCCCGACACCAGCGTGGCCACGGTGCACGAGGTCAGCGGCGTGACGGTGCAGGCCGCCTCGGTGTTGTTGGTCAGCGAGTAGGCCGCGAGGTTGGCATTCGTGGCCATGCTGACGGTCAGCTGGTCGGCGGTGACCAGCGCGGCGTAGGCGCCGTCATTGGTGACGGCCAGGCGCATCGCCTCGACGAAGGCAGCCGTCAGCTCGCGCAGCATCGTGCGGCGGTCCTCCGAGCCGGAGCTGGCCACCTCGGACGCGGCGAACGGCGAGTAGCCGATGTTGGGCGGCGTGGCGTAGAGCACACGGCCCCCGTTGCCCGAGGCGGTGATGGTGTTGACCAGCGTGCCCAGCGTCTTGCCGGCCGCCGTGACCTGTGCGGTGGCCTGGGCACGGGTCAGCGTGCCGGCCACCCAGTCGGCGTAGGCCGCCAGGATGTCGTTCTGGCCGGCCATCAGCGTGACCAGCGTGGCGCGGGTGAAGCCGGTCGTGCCCTGATAGGCCTGCACCGCCGCGACCACATCGGCGACCTTGGCGCCCGCCACCGCCTTCATCTCGGCCGAGGTGGTCAGCACGCCGGAGCTGTTGCACTGTGGAAAGACCAGACCGTAGCCTGCGGCCACCGCCTGCGACCAGACCGGATAGATCGCGCAGTCGAGTTCGGTCGAATTGGTCTTCAGCGCGTTGACGCCGTGCTTGCTGCCGTCGCTGCCGATGACGCTGAGCTCGTCGCCGAAGGCGACCAGCTTCGTAGGCACATAGTCCTCGACCCGTTCGGAGCCGCCGCAGGCGGCCAGCAGCGCGGCCAGGGCCGCCGGGACGAGGATGGACTTCAGGACTCTCATGCAATCTCCAGCGAGGGGTTCTCAGCGCTCAGGCCGCGGCGGCGCGCTGCAGCCGGTCGCGCACGCCATCCCAGGCGGCATCGTCCGGCGGCGTCTCGACCCAGATCAGCGGCGCGCCGCTGGCATCGAGCGCGCGCAGGTCGGCGAACAGCGCGTGCGCGGCCGCCGCCGCATCCGCCGGCATCCGGCGCAGCACCGTGCCGGCGACCGCGGCGCGGGCGCTGCGGGAATATACCGCCAGCGTCGG
>JBJOPV010000257.1:0-5419 GCA_046050625.1 Pseudomonadota bacterium | reverse complement strand
GCCGGCGCATGCGCTCGTCGATCGCGGCGAACTGGTCCTTGAGCTTGCGCTGCAGCTCGGCGATCTCGCGGGCCAGGTCCTTGCCGGACTGCACCTGCTGCTCGTCCTGGCCACGCAGCTTCGCCAGGTCGGCGCGCAACGACTCGATCTGGGCATTGAGATCGAGCAGGCTGCGCTTGAGCGTCTCGACCTGCTCGGCCAACTCGCGCTGGCGCGCATCGCGCTCGCTGCTCTCCTGCTGGGCGCGCTCGAAGCGGCCACGCAGCTCGACGATGGCCTTGCGGGCCTCCTCGTCATCGAACAGCCCGGCCTGGGCGCCAACGGGCCAGGCCGCGGTCAGCGCCAGCAGCAGCGCCACCGGGGCCCGTGCAGCGCGAATCGACAGGGGGCGGCGCGTCATCTCAGCGGTCCTTCAGCTCGGCGCGGCGGTTCTTGGCCCAGGCGGACTCGTCGCTGCCCTGGGCGGCCGGGCGCTCCTTGCCGAAGCTGACGGCCTCGAGCTGACCATCCTGCGCGCCCAGCAGCACCATCGAGCGCACCACCGCATCGGCGCGCTTCTGGCCCAGCGCCAGGTTGTACTCGCGGCCGCCGCGCTCGTCGGTGTGGCCCTCGACGATCATGCGACGCTTGCGGTCGGTGCCCAGGCGGCGGGCGTGGCCCTCGACGACGCTGCGGTACGCGTCCTTGACGACGAAGCTGTCGAAGTCGAAGTAGACGACACGGCCGGCACCCGCCGCGGCATCGGCATTGCGGCCGGCGTCGACCGGGATGACCGCCGAGCTGCCGACCCCCCCGGTGCCGGCACCCTGGGCCGCGCCGGAGGCGGCGCCGGACGTCGTGCCGGTGCCACGGCTCTCGACCGGCGCGGGCGGCTCGACACGGGTGGGCGAGGCGCAGCCCGCCAGGAAGGCGGCGCTCAGACCCAGGGACAGGAAGGCAGCGCGGGAGCGAAGGATCTTGGACATTGGATGTTCTCCGTGAAACGTCTGACGTCTTGTCGCAGACGCGAGCGGCCGCTTCAGCGGCCGGAAGGACCCCAGACCGGTTCGCGCACGTCGACCATCGGCGGGCTCAGGCGGGCCTTGATGGACCCGTCGAGCGTCGTGGTCATCAGCACATCACGTCCGCCAGAACGGCTGGCGTAGATGATGAGCCGGCTGTTGGGCGCGAAGCTCGGGCTTTCGTCGTCGTTGGTGTCGGTGAGTGCGGTCACGGTTCCCGAGGACAGGTCCATCAGCTGCAGGCGGAAGGATCCGCCGCCGTTGCGGGTGATGTAGGCCATCCAGCGGCCGTCGGGGCTCAGGGCGGGGCTGATGTTGTAGCTGCCGGCAAAGGTCACCCGCTCGGCGTTGCCGCCGGCCGTGCTCATGCGGTAGATCTGCGGGCCGCCGCCGCGGTCGCTGACGAAGTAGATGGAGCGGCCGTCGGAGGACCAGGCCGCCTCGGTCTCGATGCTGGGGGCGTTCGTCAGCCGGCGCGGCTCGCCACCACCGCGGCCGACCAGGTAGATCTCGGAGTTGCCGTCGCGCGTGAGCGTCACCGCGAGCTGGCTGCCGTCGGGCGACCAGGCCGGCGCGCTGTTGGACCCCTTGAGGTTGGCGATCACCCGGCGCTGGCCCGAGCCGACTTCCTGCACATAGACGACAGGCTTGCCGCTCTCGAAGGAGACATAGGCCAGCTCGGCGCCGTCGGGCGACCAGGCCGGCGAGATGATGGGCTGCGCGCCGCCGACCGCCACCTTCGCGCCCTCGCCGTCGGCATCGGCGACGAAGAGCGTGTAGCGCCCGGCGCTCTTCGAGACATAGGCGATGCGGGTCGAGAAGATGCCGCGCTCGCCGGTGAGCTTCTGGTAGATCTCGTCGGCGATGCGGTGCGCGGCGCGGCGCAGGTCCTCGCGCGGCACCGCCAGCGACTGGCCGAGCAGGTCGGCGCCCTTGACCACATCCCAGAGCCGGTAGCGCAGGTCATGGCGGCCGTCGGCCAGGCGGGTGGCCGAGCCACCGGCCAGCGCGTCGGCGCCCCGGTTGCGCCAGCCGGGAAAGTCCGGGCGGGAGAGCTCGTCGAGCGCCTCGCCGCTGGCGGGCACGAGGCGGAACAGCCCGCTGCGCTCCAGGTCGGCGCGGATCACCTGCGAGATCGGCACCGCGGCGCGGTCCTCGTCGCGCAAGGGCGCGATCGCCACCGGGATCTGCGAGGCGCCGATCCCGGAGATCTCGACGCGGAACTGGGCCTGCGCGGCCGGCACGGCCCCCAGGCCAGCCAGCACGGCGCAGCAGGCCGCGGCCTGCTGCAGGAAATGACGACGATCGTTGAATCTCATCGGGGGGGTCATCGGCGGGTTCACCGGGTCGGAGGTCGTGGAGCGCTCGGCGGCCGGGACGCGTCACCGCCCTCCAGCCAGATCTTCAGGTAGCGGTAGTAGGAGGCCTCGGCATTGTGGACGGCCAGCACGAAGCCCAGGCGGCCGTCGAGAAAGCCCCGGCGCAGGATCCAGGTGCGCACGAAGGCCCACAGGCCATGGCCGATCGCGCGGCCCAGGCCGCCGCGGCGCCCGCGCGCGGCCAGGTCGGCGGCGCGGCCGCTGGAGTAGCGGTTCATCTTGTCGTTGGCCACTGTCAACGTGGCCATGCTCTCGTGCAGCAGATGGCCATGGCCATCGAGGTCGGCGCGGCGACCGGGCCAGAGCAGGCGTTCGTGCACGCGGTCGTCGCTGAAGCGCGCGCCCTCGCGCGGGAAGAGCCGCAGCACCCGGTCGGGATACCAGCCACCGTGGCGCATCCACTGGCCGCAGAAGGACGACAGCCGCGGCAGTCGCCACGCCAGGTCCGCCGGCGGCGCGGCGACGATGCGCGCGACTTCGGCCGCCAGCGCCTCGTCGAGCCACTCGTCGGCGTCCAGGCTCAGCACCCAGCGACCGCGCGCCAGCGCCAGCGCCCGGTTCTTCTGCGCGCCGAAGCCAGGCCAGTCAGACGTGATCTCGACCCGCGCACCCCGCCGGCGCGCGATCGCGACCGTGTCGTCGGTGCTGCCGCTGTCGACGACGACGATCTCGTCGGCGAAGGCCACCGAGCGCAGGCAGCGCTCGAGCCGCACGGCCTCGTCACGGGTGATGACGATGACCGACAGGCCGGGCATGGCGCCCTCAGGGCGCGCGGTGGAAGGTTCGGATCGATCGGTCATGGGCATGCAAGGCACCGATTGTAGGCACCTGCCGGAACCCGCGACCACGACGAACGAGCCAGGAGCGCTCATGCACAGCGTCGATAATCGGCCCCGACCCCTCCGAGGAGACGACGATGACCCCACCGATCAGCCGATTCCCCGTGCCCGACCTGGCCGACCTGCCCGAGGACCTGCGCACGCGCATCCTGGCGGTGCAGGAGAAGGCCGGCTTCGTGCCCAACGTCTTCCTGGCGCTGGCGCACCGGCCCGACGAGTGCCGCGCCTTCTTCGACTACCACGACGCGCTGATGCTGCGCCCCTCGGGCCTGAGCAAGGGCGAGAAGGAGATGATCGTGGTGGCGACCTCGGGCGCGAACCGCTGCCTGTACTGCGTCGTCGCGCACGGCGCGATCCTGCGCATCCTCGAGAAGAACCCGCTGATCGCCGACCAGATCGCGATCGATCACCGCAAGTCCGACGCCACGTCGCGCCAGAAGGCGATGCTCGACATGGCGCTCAAGCTCTGCCGCGAGCCCGACGCGGTCGACGAGACCGACTTCGCCCGGCTGCACGAGCACGGCTTCTCCGACGAGGATATCTGGGACATCGGCGCCATCACCGCCTTCTTCGGCCTGTCCAACCGCATGGCCCACCTGCTGGCGATGCGGCCCAACGACGAGTTCTTCCTGATGGGCCGGGTGCAGCGCGCGCCGCGTCCCTGAGCCCTGCCCCAGCCCCTGCCTTTCCAGACGATTCCCGGATGACGATGTCCCGTGCTGCCCCCGCCTCGATCAGCGGCTTCACCTTCCTGCGCCACGGCGTGAAGCTCGGCTTCCCCTTCGAGGCCTCGATCCGCTCGATCCTGCCGCTGGTCGACGAGTTCGTCATCGCGCTGGGCGCCGGCGAGGACGCGACCGAGACGCGCATCCACGCGCTGGCGGCCACCGAGCCCAAGATCCGCATCATCCCGACGCGCTGGAACGAGCGCATGGCCGAGAAAGGCTTCGTCTACGCGCAGCAGAAGATGATCGCCCAGTACGCCTGCACCGGCGACTGGGCCTTCTACCTCGAGGGCGACGAGGTGCTGCACGAGGCCGAGCTGCCGGCCATCCGCGCAGCGGTCGATCGCCACCACGGCCATGCGGCGGTCGAGGCGCTGGTCTTCGACTACCTGCACTTCTACGGCTCGCCCGAATGGCTGGCGGTGAGCCCGGCCTGGTACCGGCGCGAGTGCCGCCTGATCCGCAACACCATCCGCAGCTACGCGCCCGACGGCCAGTTCTGGGTGGTGATGGACCGCCACCGCCGCGGCCGCCATCCGCAGGCGGCGCTGGCGGGCGCGCACATCTACCACTACGGCCATGTGCGCCGGCTCGACTACATGCAGGCCAAGATGGACCAGGTCAGCAAGTACTGGTCGCACCAGCCGCCGAAGATGACGTACTCGATCGACCCGCAGGCGCTGCGCCGCTTCGAGGGCACGCATCCGGCCTGCGTGGCCGACTGGCTGGCCCACGACGCCGAGACCGCCTTCACGCCCGATCCAGACCACCCGCTGACCCGCCGCGAGCGCAAGCACCGCAAGGCGATGCTGCTCGAGCGCTGGTTCGGGCTGGACCTGAGCCACAAGCATTACAGGCTGGTGGCGTGACAATACGCGCATGAGTTCCCGCTACACCATCGTCATCCCGGTGCTGAACCAGTGGCGCTACACCGCGATGTGCCTCGACAGCCTGCAGGCGCAGGGCGTGCGCCCGGCCGACATCCTGGTCATCGACAACGCCAGCACCGACGAGACCCCCGCCCGCCTGGCCGAACGTGCTGCCAAGGACGGCCTGGGCGCGCTCACCAACCGCGTCAACCTGGGCTGCGGCGGCGCCTGGACGCAAGGCGCGCTGCTGGCGCGCGAGTCCGACTGGGTCGTGCTGCTGAACAACGACGTGCTGGCCGGCCCGCGCGCGATCGACGCGATGCTCGACGCCGCCGAGGCCCAGGGCCTGAAGGTGGTCAGCCCGGCGCTGCTCGAAGGCGCCGAGGACTACGGCTTCGCGGCCTTCGCGCCCGAGTACCTGCTGAAGATGGCCGGCACGGCGCGCCGCGGCTGGTTCCACGGCGTGTGCTTCGCGGTGCATCGCAGCGTCTTCGAGGCGATCGGATTTCCCGACACCGATCGCCGCCTGGGCGGCCACGAGGACATGGAATACCTGGTGCGCTGCCTGCGCGCGGGCATCGCGGTCGGCACCGTCGGCGACGCGGT
>JBJOPV010000256.1:0-5513 GCA_046050625.1 Pseudomonadota bacterium | reverse complement strand
CACCGCTCGCGGTCAGTCTTGGGCCCGTCACAGCCTCCCGACGTCTCCATCGAGGTTCTGCGTTTGGGGCGAAACCAGATTGCGCCACGTACGGCTAGGCACGCGCGCAAGCCAGAAGAATCACGGAGTATGCCGCCATTTCAGGATCATGTCAACAATCCTGACTTGACCGGGGCCAGGGCGACGCTCAGGTGTAGACCTCGGCGTCCGGATCGGTGGCCTCTAGCTCGTAGCTGGCCGCCAGCATCGCCAGTCGCCCAACGACGCCATACATATAGAAGCGGTTCGGTGCACTGGCACCCGGCTTGGCACCGGCACGCGCCATGTGGCCCGACTCGGCGAAGGCCAGTGGCACGAACTGCGCGCCCGGCGAGTTCAGGTTCTCGTCGATGCCCCGGTCGGCGTGCACGCGGTAGAAGCCGCCCACCACATAGCGGTCGAGCATGTAGACCACCGGCTCAGCCACCGCCTCGTTGATGCGCTCGCAGGTCGGCACGCCCTCCTGGATGATCACCTCGGTGACCTCCTGGCCGTCCTTGATGACGCTCATCTTGTTGCGGGTGCGGCGGTTGATCTCCTCGAGCTGCTTGGCGTCGCGCACCGTCATGATGCCCATGCCATAGGTGCCGTTGTCGGCCTTGACGATGACGAAGGGCTTCTCGTTGATGCCGTATTCCTTGTACTTTCGGCGGATCTTGTTCAGCAACGCATCGACGTTGGTCTGCACGCACTCGATGCCGCTGCCCTCGCCGAAGTTGACCTCGCCGCAGCGGGTGTACATCGGGTTGATCAGCCACGGGTCCATGCCCATCAGCTTGGAGAACTTCTTGGCCACTTCCTCATAGGCCTGGAAGTGATGCGTCTTGCGCCGCACTGCCCAGCCCGCGTGCAGCGGCGGCAGCAGGTACTGCTCGTGCAGGCCTTCGAGCACCGGCGGGATGCCGGCTGACAGGTCGTTGTTCAGCAGGATGGTGCAGGGATCGAAATTCTTCAGCCCCAGGCGACGCTGCGTGCGGATCAGGGGCTCGATGGTCAGCGCGTCGCCACCGGGCAGCGCCAGTTCGGTCGGTGCGGTGACTTCGGGGTCGAGCGTCCCCAGGCGCACGTTCAGACCCGCCTGGGTGAAGATCTGCACCAGCCGCGCCACGTTGGTCAGGTAGAAGGTGTTGCGCGTGTGCTTCTCGGGGATCAGCAGCAGGTTCTTGGCCTCGGGACAGATCTTCTCGATCGCCGCCATCGCCGCCTGCACCGCCAGCGGCAGCATCTCCGGCGTCAGATTGTTCCAGCCGCCAGGAAAGAGGTTGGTGTCGACCGGTGCGAGCTTGAAGCCGGCATTGCGCACGTCCACCGAGGTGTAGAGCGGCGGGGTGTGCTCCATCCACTCCAGGCGGAACCAGCGCTCGATCGCCGGCACCGAGTCCAGCATGCGCGCTTCCAGTTCGTTGATCGGGCCGTTCAGGGCGGTGACGAGATGGGGAACCATGGTGGACGACCTGCTCAGGAAGAAGAAAAGGAAGGACGGATGAAGGGAATGTCGACGATTCTAGGAAGGTCTGCAGATGCGGGCGGGAGCCCAAAGCAAAAGGGGCCGCCCTGAGGCGGCCCCTTGCGGGTGCGGTCAGCAGACCGGCATCACTTCGAGTAGGCGGTCTCGCCGTGCGAGGTGATGTCCAGACCTTCGCGCTCGTCGTCTTCCGGCACGCGCAGGCCGATGACCAGATCGACGATCTTGAAGGCGATCACCGAGACCACCGCCGACCACACGATGGTGATCAGCACGCCCTTGGCCTGGATCCAGACCTGCGAGGCGATCGAGTAGGCGTCCGGGGCGACCATGCCGACGGTGACCCAGTCGGCGACGATGCTCGGGCCGCCCAGGTTGGGCGAGTTGAACACGCCGGTCAGCAGCGCGCCCAGGATGCCACCCACGCCGTGCACGCCGAACACGTCGAGCGAGTCGTCAGCGCCCAGGATGCGCTTGAGGCCATGCACGCCCCACAGGCAGACCAGACCGGCGATGAAGCCGATGATCAGCGCACCGACGATGCCGACGTTGCCGGCGGCCGGGGTGATCGCGACCAGACCGGCAACCGCACCGGAGGCCGCACCCAGCATCGAGGCCTTGCCCTTCATCAGGCCTTCGCCCAGGCACCAGGCCAGCACCGCTGCAGCCGTGGCGACAAAGGTGTTGATGAAGGCCAGCGCGGCGAAGTTGTTGGCTTCCAGCGCCGAGCCGGCGTTGAATCCGAACCAGCCCACCCACAGCAGCGAGGCGCCGACCATCGTCAGCGTCAGCGAATGCGGCATGAAGGCTTCGCGCCCGTAGCCGATGCGCTTGCCCATCATGTAGGAGCCCACCAGACCCGCCACCGCAGCGTTGATGTGCACGACGGTACCGCCCGCGAAGTCCAGCGCGCCGTGCTGCCAGATCAGGCCGGCCTTGGCGTTCATGGCGTCGACCACGTCAGCCGAGGCGTAGGCGTCCGGGCCCATCCAGAACCAGACCATGTGCGCGATCGGCGCGTAGCTGAAGGTGAACCACAGCACCATGAACATCAGCACGGCCGAGAACTTCGCACGCTCGGCGAAGGCACCGACGATCAGCGCGCAGGTGATGCCCGCGAAGGTCGCCTGGAAGGCAGCGAAGACGATCTCGGGGATATAGACGCCCTTGCTGAAGGTGGCTGCCGGCGCGAAGGTGCCCGCGACGTTGTCCCACACGCCGTTCATGAACAGGCGATCGAAGCCGCCGATGAAGGCATTGCCCTCGGTGAAGGCCAGGCTGTAGCCGTAGACGAACCACAGCACGACGACCAGCGAGAAGGTGACCATCACCTGCATCAGCACCGACAGCATGTTCTTGGCGCGCACCAGGCCGCCGTAGAACAGCGCCAGACCGGGCACGGCCATCATGATGACCAGCAGGGTCGACAGCATCATCCACGACACGTCGCCCTTGTCGAAGGTCGGCGCCGGCGCAGCGGCGGCGGCCTGGGTGACGGCAGAAGCCGCCTCGGCCACAGCGGAAGCGGCCTCGGCCACGGCAGGTGCGGACGCAGCAGCGTCCTGAGCGAGAGCGAGATCGGTCAGACCCAGGGCAGCCAGCCCCAGCGGCAGACCGGCGAGCAGTTTCTTGTTCATTGACATGGTTGTCTCGTCGGGCGGTTGATCAGAGCGCGTCCTTGCCGGTCTCGCCGGTGCGGATGCGCAGGACCTGCTCCAGGGGCGTCACGAAGATCTTGCCGTCACCGATCTTGCCGGTGCGGGCGGCGCCCTCGATCGCCTCGATGACGCGATCGACGATGCCGTCGTCGACGGCGGCCTCGATCTTGACCTTCGGAAGGAAGTCGACGACGTACTCGGCACCGCGGTACAGCTCGGTGTGGCCCTTCTGACGTCCGAAGCCCTTCACCTCGGTGACGGTGATGCCCTGCACGCCGATGTTGCCGAGAGCCTCGCGGACCTCGTCGAGCTTGAAGGGCTTGATGATGGCAGTGACCATCTTCATGGCAGCTCCTGGTTGATCTGACTGACTGGTGATGGAAAGTGGCTGGGAGCCCCTGCTGCATCTTCCGTGCCATACCTTTCCTGGCCGGATGCGTCATTGATACGCAGCAGGACCGCGCCCCGGATCGGTCCACGGTGCCACACGAGCCGGCATGTCGACCCATTTCGGTGCCATGGTGATGCACCAACATGGTTCCACACCCCCATCAGGGTGAGAGTCAGCCTGTGATGCGCTTCGCACAATCCGCCCAGGCCCGCGGCCGGCGCACCGTCCGCGCACAGACACTTGCTTCCACGCACCACCATGTCGCTTGCCATCGTCCACAGCCGCGCCCTGCTCGGGCTGCAGGCGCCCGAGGTGACCGTCGAAGTCCATCTGGCCAACGGTCTGCCCTCGTTCACGCTGGTCGGCCTGGCCGACACCGAGGTCAAGGAAGCGCGCGAGCGGGTGCGCGCAGCGCTGCAGCACAGCGGGCTGGACTTCCCTCACAACCGGCGCATCACCGTCAACCTGGCGCCGGCCGACCTGCCCAAGGAGGGCGGGCGCTTCGACCTGCCGATCGCGCTGGGCATCCTGGCCGCGGCCGGCCACATCGACGCGGCGGCGCTCGACGGGCTGGAGTTCGCCGGTGAGCTCTCGCTGGCGGGCGACCTGCGCCCGGTGCGCGGTGCGCTGCCGATGGCGCTGGCGCTGCAGCGCAGCGGGCGCGGCCGCACCCTGGTGCTGCCGCGACGCAGCGCCGAGGAGGCCGCGCTGGTGCCCGGCCTGGCACTGCGCTGCGCCGATCACCTCGACGAGATCGTCGAGGCGCTGCAGCCGGTCGAGCCGGGCGCTCCGCCCACGCCGGTGCTGCCGCGGCCGCGCCCGGTCGAGGTGCGCGGAGGCGCCCCTCTGCCCGACCTGCAGGACGTGCGCGGCCAGGCTGCGGCCAAGCGTGCCCTCGAGATCGCGGCGGCAGGGCGGCATTCGCTGCTGCTGGTCGGGCCGCCCGGCACCGGCAAGTCGATGCTGGCGCAGCGCCTGGCCGGGCTGCTGCCGCCGCTGTCCGAGGAAGAAGCGCTGGAATCCGCCGCGGTGCTGAGCCTGGCCGGACGCTTCGAGCCCGCCGACTGGGCGCGGCGGGTGCTGCGCGCGCCGCACCACAGCGCCTCGTCGGTGGCGCTGGTGGGCGGCGGATCACCACCCAGGCCTGGCGAACTCTCTTTGGCACATCACGGCATCCTGTTCCTGGACGAGCTGCCCGAATTCCCGCGCGGTGCGCTCGAGGCGCTGCGCGAGCCGCTCGAGAACGGCCGCATCACCATCTCGCGCGCGGCGCAGCAGGCCGAGTTCCCCGCGCGCTGCCAGCTCGTCGCCGCGATGAACCCCTGCCCCTGCGGCATGCTCGGCTCGACCGCCAAGCCCTGCCGCTGCACGCCCGAGGCGGTACAGCGCTACCAGAACAAGCTGTCGGGGCCGCTGCTCGACCGCATCGACTTGCGCGTCGAGGTGCTGGCCATCCCACCCGAGGCGCTGACCGGCACACCCGACGGCGAGCCCAGCCGGGCGGTGGCCGAGCGGGTGGCCGAGGCGCGTCAGCGCCAGCAGGCCCGTCAGGGCGGCAGCAATGCCGAGCTGGCGGCCGGCCAGCTCAACGAACAGGTGCGCGCCGAGCCCGAGGCGACGCGCTTTCTCAACACCGCCGCCAGCCGGCTGGGCTGGTCGGGCCGCAGCCTGCACCGGGTGCTGCGGGTGGCGCGCACCATCGCCGACCTGGCCGAGGCCGACACCGTCGGCGTGATCCATGTCGCCGAGGCGATCCAGCTGCGCCGCGCGCTGCCAGGCGGCTGACCCGCGCGCACGTCGGGCGCCCGAGCGGCGACAATCGCGCCCCATGATGCCGCCCGCCTTTCTCGACAAGCTCTGCCTGCGCCGCGACCTGCCGGCGCGGCTGGCCGCCCTGCCCCGCCCGATGGTCTTCACCAACGGGGTCTTCGACATCCTGCACCGCGGTCATGTGACCTAT
>JBJOPV010000255.1:0-5525 GCA_046050625.1 Pseudomonadota bacterium | reverse complement strand
GCACCAGGGCCCGGCACGGCAGGCGCTGCGCCGGCGCATCCAGATCGTGTTCCAGAACCCGTACGCGTCGCTGAACCCGCGCTTCACCATCGGCCAGACGCTGCTGGAGCCGATGCAGATCCACGCCCTCGGCGCCGACGACCGCGAGCGCGAGGGCCGGGCGCTGGCGCTGCTCGAGCGCGTCGGGCTGGACGCCACGGCGTTCGGCAAGTACCCGCACGAGTTCTCCGGCGGCCAGCGCCAGCGCATCGCCATCGCGCGGGCGCTGACGCTCTCGCCCGAGGTGCTGGTGCTCGACGAGGCGGTCTCGGCGCTGGACGTCTCGGTGCAGGCCCAGGTGCTCAACCTGCTCAAGGACCTGCAGGACGAGCTGGGCCTGGCCTATGTCTTCATCAGCCACGATCTGGCCGTCGTGCGCTTCATGGCCGACGAGCTGCTGGTGATGAAGGACGGTCGCATCGTCGAACAGGGCGAGACCCGCGCGCTGCTGGCCGCACCGCGCCAGGACTACACGCGGCGGCTGCTGGCCGCCGTGCCGCGCGGCCTGGCGGGACGCGCCGAACGCACCGGCCCCATGAACTGAGCCGTTTCCCGCATCGACTTTTCTGGGTCCGGTTGCCCGCATTCATCTGCCGATGCGGGCCGGTCCCTCCTTGCGACCATTGTCCGCCTGACCTCTCGCCGACATCTCGCAAGGATCCCCCCATGAAACCCCGCTGGACCGACTGGCTCGCCGCCGCTGCCCTGGCCCTGGCTCTGAGCGCAGGAGCCGCCGTCTCGCCACCGGACGACGCGCCGGTGCTCGCCCGCGCTCGCTGACGTCCGCGCAAAGCTGTCACAAACATCGCAAGCGCAAGCAGTCGCAAGAATGCGTGAACTTCTGCCGCGCAGCGCCGTCACCGTTGCAACCTGACGCAGCGGACCGCAGCGCCCGGGGGTACGCTGTGTCGGTGATTGGCTTCAAACGGAGTCCGACATGAAGTTCCGCTGGTCCGAATGGCTCACTGCAGCCGCCCTCATCTTCGCCTTCAGTGCCTTTGCCGGCGCAGACATCGTTCATGATGCCGCGCCCGAATCCGTCACGTCGCAGGCCCCCTTGCCTGTGCTGCCTGCGCGCTGAAGGCACGCGCCCGAGCAACTCCTCCTCAGAGAAGCCTTGGGGACTGAGTCCAGTCCCAGGGAGGCGGGCGATCCGGGCCTGAGAGAGCGAGCACCCGGTTGACCCGTCCCGCCTCCCTTCTTTTTTGGGCGCACCCTGCGCCCCCTGGCACCGACATCGGCGCCCGAAGAACACCCCTCCCCTGACCGCCGTTTCAGCCGACCGTCCGACAGACGCTGCGGTATTCTCGCGGCCACTTCCGCGCCCGGCCCGCGCCGCGCCGGCCCTCACCTCCTCTGCCGCTGACCGCGGCCCCCGCCCATGAGCACCCGCGCCGCTATCGCCGCCTCGATCGCCTACGACACCATCATGGTGTTCGAGGGTCAGTTCACCGACCACATCCTTCCGGACCAGATCCACAAGATCAACCTGTCCTTCCTGTCGCCGCGCATGCGCCGCGAGTACGGTGGCTGTGCCGGCAACATCGCCTACAACTACGCGCTGCTTGGCGGCGAGGCGGTGCCGATGGGCATGGTGGGCGACGACTTCGGCCCCTACCGCGAGCATTACCAGCGCTGCGGCATCGACCAGCGCGCCATCCGCGTCGCCGCCGACAGCTACACCGCGCAGTGCTTCATCGTCACCGATCTGTCGAACAACCAGCTCGCCGGCTTCCATCCCGGCGCGATGGGCCGCTCGGCCGAGATCGCGCTGGCCGAAGCGGGCGAGGTCGCGGTCGGCCTGGTCGGCCCGGACGCGCCCGACGCGATGCAGCAGCACAGCCGCGAGATGGCCGAGGCCGGCCTGCCCTTCATCCTCGATCCCGGCCAGAACATCGTGCTGTTCAGCGGCGAGCAGCTGCTGGAGATGATCGACCGCGCGCCGGTGCTGGTCTGCAACGACTACGAGGCCGAGCTGATCTGCGACAAGACCGGCCTGACGCTGGCCGAGCTGGCCGCGCGGGTGGACACGCTGATCGTCACCCGCGGCGCCGAGGGCTCGGTGGTCTGGCAGAAGGGCACCGAGCACGCCATCGCGCCGGTGCCGGCCGCGGCCGTCAAGGACCCGACCGGCTGCGGCGACGCCTACCGCGCAGGCCTGCTGCTGGCGATGGCCACCGGCCGGCCGCTGCTCGACGGCGCGCGCCTGGGCAGCGTGCTGGGCTCGATCAAGATCGCGGTGCTGGGCTGTCAGAATCACCGTCCGACGCGCGAGGAGATCCGCGCGCAGTTCGAGCAGCATTACGGCGCCTGGCCGTTCTGAGGCGCGGCCGCTGCCGCGCTGACCGCGGCAGCCCGGCGCCCTGATCCCGCGATCCAGGAGACGCCGATGAGTGAGCCTTTCGCCGTGACCGCCGCCGACGTGCTGGTGGTCGGCAGCCTGAACATGGACCTGCGCATCCGCACGCCGCGCCTGCCCGCCCCCGGCGAGACGCTGACCGGCAGCGGCTTCGACACCGACGGCGGCGGCAAGGGCGCCAACCAGGCGGTGGCCGCCGCGCGCCAGGGTGCCCGGGTGGCGATGCTGGGCGCAGTCGGACAGGATGCCCACGGCGCCGCGCTGCTCGCGGCGCTGCAGGCCGACGGCATCGACACCGGCGCGATCGAGCGCATCGCGGGCACGCCCAGCGGCACCGCCGCCATCCTGCTGATGCCAGACGGCGAGAACAGCATCGTCGTCATTCCCGGGGCCAACCACGCGCTGACGCCCGCGCGGGTGTGCGCTCAGGCCAAGCGGCTGCGCCAGGCGCGCGTGGTGGTCGCGCAGCTCGAATGCCCGCTCGACGCGGTGGCCGAGGCGCTGACGCTCGCACGCCAGGCTGGCGCGATCACGGTGCTCAACGCCGCGCCAGTGCAGCCGCTGGGCGATGCGCTGCTCGGCCAGCTCGACTGGCTGGTGGTCAACGCGATCGAGGCGGCAGCGCTGGCCGACACGCCCGTGCCTGGCCCGGCCGAGGCGCGCGAGGTCGCCGAGCAGCTGCGCCAGCGCGGCCCGCGCCAGGTGCTGGTGACGCTCGGCGCCGAGGGCCTCGTGCTGGCCGGCCCCGAGGGCACGCTGGCGCTGCCGGCGCCGCGGGTGCAGGCGATCGACACCACCGGCGCCGGCGACACGGTGGTCGGCGCGCTGGCCGCCGCACTGGCCGCCGGCCGACCGCTGCGCGAGGCGCTGACGCGCGCCCAGGCCGCCGCCGCGCTGGCCGTCACCCGGCTCGGCACCCAGTCGGCCATGCCCACGGCCGCCGAAGTCGACCACCTCGTCGCCGCCCAGCCACTTCAGGGAGACACCCCGTGAACCGCACCCGCATCCTCTTTGACACCGACCCCGGCATCGACGACGCGATGGCGCTGGCGATGCTGGCGCTCGATCCGCGCGCCGAGCTGGTCGGCATCACCACCGTGTTCGGCAACGCGCCGATCGAGCGGACGACCCGCAACGCGCTGGCGCTGCGCGAGTGCTTCGGCATCGACCGTGTCCCGGTGGCGCGCGGCGCGGCACGGCCGCTGGTGAAGCCGGCCGGAGACTTCGCCGACTTCGTCCACGGCGCCAATGGCCTGGGCAATGTCGAGCTGCCCGAGCCGGTCGGCGCGCTCGATCCGCGCCCGGCGGCACAGTTCATCGTCGAGATGGCGCGCCGGCATTCGGGCGAGCTGGTGCTGGTACCGGTCGGGCCGCTGACCAACCTGGCGCTGGCGCTGCAGCTCGACCCCGAACTGCCCCGCCATGTGCGCGAGGTGGTGCTGATGGGCGGCGCCTTCGGCACGCACGGCCACGGCGGCAACATGTCGCCGGTGGCCGAGGCCAACATCTTCAACGACCCGCACGCGGCCGACCTCGTCGCCACCGCGCCGTGGCCGGTGACCTTCGTCGGCCTGGACGTGACGCACGAGGTGGTGATGACGACCCGCTACCTCGACGAGCTGGGTGCGCAGGGCGGCCCGCACGGCGCCTTCATTCGCGACATCACACGCTTCTACGAGGCCTTCTACGAATTCCGCACCGGCGGCGGCATCTGCTGCCATGACGCCACCGCGGTGGCCTGCGCGCTCGACGCCTCGGCCTTCGTGCGCCGACCCGGCGCGGTGCGGGTGGTGACCGAGGGGCTGGCGGCCGGCCAGACCATCCAGCGCGTGCGTGGCAGCCAGTTCCCGGCCACCGACTGGGATGCGCAGCCCGAGCAGCAGGTCTGCACCGGCGTCGATGTCGCGCGGGTGCTGGTCGACTTCCGTCGGCTCTTTCCCGGCTGAGGCATGAAAAAGCCCGGCCAGGGCCGGGCTGCGTCAGGCCGGAAGCACGAGCCTCCGGTCAGGCGCCGATCACGGCTTCTCGCCGGTCGGGAAGGGCCAGGCGGCCTTCGGGTTCAGCGTGGTCTTGGCGGTGGTGGCCGGGGCGGCGGCGGTCGCGCTCTTCTTCGCGGCCTTCTTCGCCGGCTCGGCCTTCTTCAGCGCGGGCTTCGGCGTGGCCTTCTTGGCGGCCGCCTTCTTCGCGGTCGGCTTGGCGGCCTCGACCACCGGCGCGGGCGCCGGGGCCGGGGCCGGCTCGGCGGCGACCGGCGCGGCGGCAGCCTTCTTCAGCGCCGGCTTCGGCGTGGCCTTCTTGGCAGCCGCCTTCTTGGCCGCCGGCTTGGCTTCCTCGACCACCGGGGCCGGAGCGGGGGCCGGCTCGGCGGCGACCGGCGCGGCGGCCTTCTTCAGCGCAGGCTTCGGCGTGGCCTTCTTGGCCGCAGCCTTCTTGGCCGCCGGCTTGGCCTCCTCGACGACCGCAGCCGGAGCCGGTGCCGGCTCAGCGACGACGGCCGGGGCGGCAGCCTTCTTCAGCGCAGGCTTCGGCGTGGCCTTCTTGGCCGCAGCCTTCTTGGCCGCCGGCTTGGCTTCCTCGACGACCGGCGCAGGAGCCGGTGCCGGCTCGGCGGCGACGGCCGGGGCGGCGGCCTTCTTCAGCGCCGGCTTCGGCGTGGCCTTCTTGGCCGCAGCCTTCTTGGCGACCGGCTTGGCGACCTCGGCGACGGGCGCCGGTGCCACGGCGACCGTCTCGACGACGGCCGGAGCAGCCGCCTGCTTCGTGGTCTTGCGGGCGGGCTTCTCGGCCGGGGCGGCGGCCGGGGTTGCCGCGACAGCCTTCGGGGCCGCAGCCGTCTTCTTCGTTGCCATCACAGTTCTCCTAGATGAGATTGACATTGCGCACCCGGCCGGTCGCAGACAGGGAAGCCGGGGGTGATCCTCGGTCCGCGCAGCTGTTCAGCACAGACGCCCGGGGCCGTGAATGGGAAAGTCTCGAGAGGCGGGCGACAGACGGCGGCAGCACGGCTGAGCTCAGTCCCAGGACAGGGCGCCGCCCGACTGATACTCGATCACGCGGGTCTCGAAGAAGTTGCGCTCCTTCTTCAGGTCGATCATCTCGCTCATCCACGGGAAGGGGTTTTCCTCGT
>JBJOPV010000254.1:0-5568 GCA_046050625.1 Pseudomonadota bacterium | reverse complement strand
CGCGCTGCAGTGCCTGCTCGACGATCTGGGCATCGACCTGGGCCGTCCGCGCGAGGCGGTGCCGCGGCTGCGCTCCACGCTGGTCGGCCTGACCGATGCCGGCGACGACGTGCTCTCGCGCGGCCAGTTCGGCGCCGACACCCGGGTGCGCCACCTGATCGGCCTGGATCCGATGCGCTCGGCGGTGGCGATCGCCGACCGGGTCGAGCCGGGCATGTCGATGACCTTCTGCCGGCGCGATGCCGAGGCGGCGCGGCGCGACCTCATGCGCATCTGCGCCGAGATCCGCGAGGAACTCTCGCCCGAGGACGGCAGCGCGCCGGGGCGCATTCTCGGTGCGGTCTATGTCAGCTGCTCCGGCCGGGGCGGCCCGCACTTCGGCGGACCCTCGGCCGAGCTGCAGATCCTGCGTCATGCGCTGGGCGAGGTGCCGCTGGTCGGCTTCTTCGCGGGGGGCGAGATCGCCCGGCGCCATCTGTTCGGGTACACCGGAGTTCTCACGGTCTTCGTGGAATATTGAGCGCAAGCCCGCAAAACAGGGGGTGCCAACCATTACAGTGCGCCCCCATGCGAGGCAGCCGGCGAGCTGCCCGCCCCAGCTGGAGAAGATGTTCGATGAATGCCCCCCTGCCGCAGGATGCGCTGGCCGCCGGCCCGGCCGCTGGCAGCGTGCGACTTGATACCGCGGAGACCCTGTCGGCCCGCCGCGAGCGCCAGCAGCGGCTGGTCTCGGCGCTGAGCGGCGTGCTGCCGCCCCACGCGCTGCTGTGGCATGCCGAAGACACGATCCCCTACGAGTGCGACGGCCTGAGCGCCTACCGCGAACGCCCGATGCTGGTGGCGCTGCCCGAGACCGAGGCCCAGGTGGCCGCGGTGCTCAAGGTCTGTCGCGAGCTCTCGGTGCCGGTGGTGGCGCGTGGCGCCGGCACCGGCCTGTCGGGCGGCGCGATGCCGCACCGCGACGGCGTCACGCTGTCGCTGGCGAAGTTCAGCCGCATCCTGAAGATCGATCCGCGCGAGCGCATCGCCGTCGTGCAGTGCGGCGTGCGCAATCTGGCCATCAGCGAGGCGGCCGCGCCCTACGGCCTGTACTACGCGCCCGATCCGTCCAGCCAGATCGCCTGCACCATCGGCGGCAACGTCGCCGAGAACTCTGGCGGCGTGCACTGCCTCAAGTACGGCCTGACGCTGCACAACGTGCTGAAGGTGCGCGGCTACACCATCGACGGCGAGGCGGTCGAGTTCGGCAGCCTGTCGCTGGATGCGCCGGGCCTGGACCTGCTGAGCGTGGTCATCGGCAGCGAAGGCATGCTGGCGGTCGTCACCGAGGTGGTGGTGCGGCTGATCCCGCGCCCGCAGCTGGCGCGGTGCATCATGGCCAGCTTTCCCACCGTCGAGACCGCCGGCGAGGCGGTGGCCGAGATCATCGCCGCCGGCATCATCCCGGCCGGGCTGGAGATGATGGACAAGCCCATGACCGCCGCGGTCGAGGACTTCGTGCACGCCGGCTACGACCTGGACGCGGCGGCCATCCTGCTGTGCGAGAGCGACGGCACGCCCGAGGAGGTCGAGGAAGAGATCGGTCGCATGACCGAGGTGCTGACGCGCTGCGGCGCCAGCCGCATCGAGGTCAGCCGCGACGAGGCGCAGCGCCTGAAGTTCTGGTCCGGCCGCAAGAACGCGTTTCCGGCCTCCGGGCGCATCAGCCCCGACTACATGTGCATGGACTCGACCATCCCGCGCAGGCGCCTGGCCGACATGCTGCGCGCCATCGCCGAGATGGAGCGCAAGTACCAGCTGCGCTGCTGCAATGTCTTCCACGCCGGCGACGGCAACCTGCATCCGCTGATCCTGTTCGATGCGAACGACCCCGACCAGCTGCGCCGGGCCGAGGCCTTCGGCGCCGAGATCCTCGAGGTCAGCGTCGAGATGGGCGGCACCGTCACCGGTGAGCACGGCGTGGGCATCGAGAAGCTGAACTCGATGTGCGTGCAGTTCGCGCCCGAGGAGCTGGCGATGATGATCGCGGTCAAGCACGCCTTCGATCCGCCCGGTCTGCTCAATCCTGGCAAGGCGATCCCGACGCTGCACCGCTGTGCCGAATACGGCAAGATGCATGTGCGCCGCGGGCTGCTGCCCTTCAGCGAGCTGCCGCGCTTCTGAGCCGGCCGCCGCACCGCCTCCGACGAACCGAAGAACACCGAAACATCCTCCCATGAGCATCAAGGCACTCGACAGCCTGATCGAACGGGTCCGCGTCGCCCGAGAGGCACGCGGCACGCTGGCGATCCGTGGCGGCGGCACCAAGTCCTTCTACGGCGAGCCGGTCCAGGGGCGCCTGCTGGACGTGCGCTGCCTGAGCGGCATCACCCGCTACGAGCCCAGCGAGCTGGTCATCACCGCACGCGCCGGCACGCCGATCGCCGAGGTCGAGGCCGAACTGGCCCGGCGCAATCAGTACCTGGCCTTCGAGCCGCCGCGCTATCCCGACATCGAGCGCCCCGGCCAGCGCGGCGGCACCATCGGCGGCATGGTCGCCACCGGCCTGGCCGGGCCATCGCGCGCGGCGGTGGGCGGCGTGCGCGACTATGTGCTCGGCCTGACCCTGCTCACCGGCAAGGCCGAGGTGCTGAGCTTCGGCGGCCAGGTGATGAAGAACGTCGCCGGCTACGACGTGGCGCGCATGGTCACCGGCTCGCTGGGCATCCTGGGCGTGATCTGCGAGGTCTCGCTGAAGGTGATGCCGGTGCCGTCCTACACCAGCACGCTGCGCTTCGACTGCTCGGAGGGCGAGGCGCTCGACCTGATGCAGCGCTGGGCCGGCCAGCCGCTGCCGGTCAACGCCACCGCCTGGTGGCAGGGTGCGCTGGTGGTGCGCCTGGCCGGCGCGACCGCCGCGGTGGCCTCGGCCAACCAGAAGATGGGCGGCGAGCCGATCGACAACGCGCTGGCGCAGCGCTTCTGGCTGGGCATGCGCGATCAGACCGACGACTTCTTCGTCGATGCCCGGCGCTCGCTGGCCGACGGCGCGTCGCTGTGGCGGCTGTCGCTGCCGGCGGGCGCGCCGCCGGTGCCGCTGCCCGGCGAGCAGCTGATCGAGTGGGGCGGGGCGCAGCGCTGGTGGGTCACCCGCGAGTCGGCTGCGCGGGTGCGCCAGATCGCCGCGGCCAGCGGCGGCCACGCCACGCTGTTCCGGACCCGCGACAAGGCAGCAGCTTCCAGTGGCCTGGGCGTGTTCACGCCGCTGAAGGCGCCGCTCGACCGCATCCATCAGGAACTGAAGCAGGCCTTCGACCCCGACGGCGTCTTCAATCCCGGCCGCCTCTATCCGGGGCTCTGAGACGCATGCAGACCCATCTGGCTCCCGAATTCCAGGACACCCCCGAGGGCGAGCGCGCCGAGGAGATCCTGCGCCGCTGCGTGCACTGCGGCTTCTGCACCGCGACCTGCCCGACCTACCAGCTGCTCGGCGACGAGCTCGACGGTCCGCGCGGGCGCATCTACCTGATCAAGCAGGTGATGGAGGGCGCGACACCCACCCGCCGCACCCAGGAGCACCTGGACCGCTGCCTGACCTGCCGCAGCTGCGAGACCACCTGCCCGTCGGGCGTGGAGTACGCCGACCTGCTCGAGATCGGCCGCAAGGTCGTCGATCGCAAGGTCGAGCGCAGCCGTGCCGAGCGTGGCGTGCGCTGGATGCTGCGCGAGGGCATGACCTCGCCGAGCTTCGGCCCGGCGCTGCGTGCCGGCCAGAACGTGCGCGCGCTGCTGCCGGCGATGCTCAAGAACAAGGTGCCGCCCAAGCCGAGCGCCCGGGCGCTGGCGCACGCGCAGCGCTGGCCGACGCGCCAGCACGCCCGCAAGGTGCTGATGCTGCTGGGCTGCGTGCAGCCCTCGCTGGCGCCCAACATCAACAGCGCCACCGCGCGGGTGCTCGATGCCTGCGGCATCCAGACGCTGGTGTCGGACGAGGCGGGCTGCTGCGGCGCGGTGCGCGACCACCTGGGTGACCATGAGGGCGCGCTGGTCGACATGCGCCGCAACATCGACGCCTGGTGGCCGCAGGTCGAGGGCTTGGGCGGGCTCGATCCGGTCGAGGCGATCGTCGTCAATGCTTCGGGTTGCGGCGTGTCGGTCAAGGACTACGGCCGTGCGCTGGCGCACGATCCGGACTATGCCGACAAGGCGCAGCGCATCAGCGCGACCGCCCGCGATCTCTCCGAGCTGCTGCCGGGTCTGACCGGGGCGCTGAAGTCGGCGCTGGGCAACCGGCGCGCCAGCGGGATGCTGGCCTATCACCCGCCGTGCTCGCTGCAGCACGGCCAGCAGCTGCGCGGCCAGGTCGAGGCGGCGCTGGGCGCGCTCGGCTTCGAGGTGCGACTGCCGCTGATGGATGCGGCGCTGTGCTGCGGCTCGGCCGGCACCTACTCGGTGCTGCAGCCCGACATCGCCTACCGGCTGCGTGACCGCAAGCTCGAGGCGCTGGCCGCGCGCGAGGCGCCGCTGATCGTCTCGGGCAACATCGGCTGCATCCAGCATCTGCAGAGCGGCACCCCGACGCCGGTGCGGCACTGGATCGAGGTGATCGACGAGCTGCTGGCGAGCTGAGCCGGGCTCAGCCCGCGTCGTCCGCCAGTCCGGCGCCGGGGCGGGCCAGCCAGTCGGTCAGATCGCGGCCGAGCTGGCGCCGCCGCCCGCCCTCGGCGTCGACCAGGATGACCTGTCCGGCCTGGCCGCCCTCGGCCGGCGCGAGATCGAGCGCGGTCAGGGTGCCGGCGCCGTCATGCGTCAGCGGCAGCCAGCCCGGGTGCCAGGCCTGGGCGCGCACCCCGGCGTCCGCCGCCACCGGCAGCGCGCGCAGCGTGCCGCTGCCGTGCAGTTCCTGGTTCAGCTGCCACTGCGCCAGGGCGCAGGCCGGGCGCAGCCATTCATGGGCGCCGAAGGGGCCGGGCACCGGGCCGGGCGCACGCTGCAGCGCCAGGTAGTCCGCCGGCAGCGGCTGGCCCAGCGCAGCGGCCAGCGCGGCCAGATCGGCCTCGAGGGTGGCGTCCACGCGGCTCATGCTCAGACGCCGCGTGCGCGGTCGGCCCTGAACTGGGCGCGGAAGGCCTCGAAGCGCCCGGCGTCGAGCGCGTCGCGCACTTCCTGCATCAGGTTCAGGTAGTAGTGCAGGTTGTGGATGCTGGTCAGCATCGGGCCCAGCATCTCGCCGCAGCGGTCGAGGTGGTGCAGGTAGGCGCGGCTGAAGTTCTGGCAGGTGTGGCAGGCGCAGGTCTCGTCGAGCGGGCGCTCGTCGGTGCGGTGGCGCGCGTTGCGGATCTTCAGGTCGCCGAAGCGGGTGAAGAGGTGGCCGTTGCGCGCGTTGCGGGTCGGCATGACGCAGTCGAACATGTCGACGCCGGCGGCCACGCCGTCGACCAGGTCTTCGGGCGTGCCCACGCCCATCAGGTAGCGCGGCTTGTGCGCGGGCAGGCGGTGCGGCGTGTGGTTCATGATGCGCAGCATCTCGTCCTTGGGCTCGCCCACCGAGACGCCGCCCACCGCGTAGCCGGGGAAGTCCATCTCGAC
>JBJOPV010000253.1:0-5585 GCA_046050625.1 Pseudomonadota bacterium | reverse complement strand
CGCCTCCTCGGGCGCCAGCCCCTGCGCGACATCGCGCTCGCGCAGCCGGTGCACCCGCACGCTGTCGGCCGAGATCGCCCGGCTCGGGCGCACCAGCAGCGACAGCGCCTCGCTGGTCATCAGCCGGTCGCCGACGATGCGCACCGCGCCGATCGAGATGATCTCGTCGCGGCGCCGGTCCAGCCCGGTGGTCTCGCAATCGATCGAGACCCATTCCTGCGGCGGCGCGCTCTCGTAGAGAAAGGCCAGCGCCGGATCGCGCAGGCGACGGCGCTGCCATTCGCGCGAGAGCTGGCGCCAGCCGCGCCCCATCAGGTCGGGCAGCATCACAGCATCTCCAGGCGGTAGTGGTGATGCAGGTGGACACGGAAGCGCTTGACCACCGCCAGCGTGTCCTTCAGCAGATCGCGGTCCAGGCTGCCGAGCCGCTCGACCGCGATGCCGGCACCGGCCGCGCGGCCCTGCTCGATCGCCTGCAGTCCGGCCTTGAGCTTCAGGTCCATGAAGAAGTGCAGGCTCTCGATCAGCTCGGCGCCCAGCCGGGGCTCGAGGTGGCCGCCGGCCATCAGCGCCTCGATGCGCGCCACCGTGCCGGTCTCGGCCAGGCGGTGCTCGAAGGCCAGGCTGCGCACGCCGTGCACCAGCGGGAAGATGCCGGCCTTCTTCAGGTCGAGCTGATCGCGCGCGCCCTCGCCCAGGCCGAGGATGCGGCCCCACCAGCCGCTGCCGTGCTGCGCGAAGGCCTCGACCGCGCTGGCAAAGCGCGCCAGCACGCCGGCGTTGTCGCTGGCGAAGGCCCAGACCTGCTCGCGCAGGCCGTGCAGCAGCGCCGCATCCCCGCTGACCGGGTGGGCGTCGAGAAAGATCGCCAGCGCCATCAGGTGGTCAGGCGTGGGCTCGAGCAGCCAGCGCCGCACCCGCCGCGCGAAGGCCTGCTCGTCGTCGCGCCACTCGGGGTGGCTGATCATGATGCCGCCGGCGCAGGGCGGATAGCCGAAGTCGGCCAGCGCGGCCGAGAAGCGCGCGCAGACGGCCGCGAGATCCAGCTCCGGCGGTGGCGTCCAGCCCTGGCGCAGCACCAGGCCGTTGTCCTGGTCGGTCTTGAGCAGCTGCTCGCCGCGGCCCTCGCTGCCCATGACGAACAGGCAGCTGTTGGCGACGAGCTCCGGCGGCGCGATCAGCTGCCAGGCGCGCTCGAACAGCGTCGCGTTGAGCTCCTGCACCAGCCGCGCGATCATGCCGACCCGGGTGCCGCTGCGGTGCAGCACCCCGATCAGCCGGGTGATCTGGCCGGCGGCCTCCTTGAGCGTCTCGAGGCTGTCGGCCTGCAGCATCTGCAGCGTGATCAGGTAGGAGTGGTTGGAGAGGTAGCTCAGCAGATCGAGCTGCTGCAGGAAGCCGACGATGCGCCGCGCCGGCCCCTCGCCCTCGGCCACCACCAGCCGATGGATGCGGTGGCGGATCATCAGCGCCAGCGCGTCGAACAGCGGCATGTCCGGGCGCACCGTCACCAGGTCGAAGTTCGCCAGCTCGCGCACCGGCAGCCGGTCCAGCGGCGTGCCGTGCAGGATGGCCTTGGGCAGGCTGGTGACGGTGAAGAGGCCCAGGCGGGGCGGATCGCTCGCGCGGTCGTCGACCAGCACATTGGTGGTGCGCTGGGTCTGGAAGACCCGCGCGACCTCGGTGATCGAGGCCTGGCCGTCGACAAAATGCGCCGGACGCAGGAAGGCCTGGTCGACCCGGGCCATCGTCAGCGACTGCAGCTCGTGCTGGCTGCTGCGCTCGGCCAGCGCCCCGAGCTTGTTCGACAGGTCGGAGAACAGCAGCGCGCCGAAGGTCGCGTTCGAGGCGATCAGCGCCGAGACCGCCTGCTTGGCCAGCCGGTAGGTCACCACCTCCTCGGCGGCGACGAAGCGGCTGCTGGCGCGGCCCGCCACCAGCGCGCGACCGTCGAAGCAGTCGTCGGGGCCGTAGCTGCCCTGCTGCTCGTCGCCGTCCCACTGCTGGACGTGCCCCTTGATCAGCACGAACAGGTGGGTCGGCGCCTGGCCGGGCGCCAGGATGACCGCGCCCTCGCGGAAATACTCGATGTCGACGCTGCGGCGCACCCGGTCGCGCTCGTCGGCGTCCAGGCAATCGAAGGGCGAGGCGGCGAAGTTGAAGGCGCTGGGCATGATCCGGGCATTGTCCCGGCACCGGCTTGCACGGAGCCTGCGCCGCATCAAGGTCGCCATCGCCGACAATTCCCCCCATGTTCACCGACCTGATTGCCGGCGCCGCGCCGCAGCCCGCCCCGGAGCCGACCGCGCGCGAGCGCTTCTTCCGCCTGATCGACACCGCGCTGGCGGCGCGCCAGATGGTGCGCCTGACGCTGGGCCGCTACCGCGGATCCGAGCCCGAGCTCGAGAAGATCCTCGCCCGTCCGGTGCTGCTGCGCGGCGAGCCGCATCTGCAGCTGGTCTGGCGCCACGCCACCCGTGACATCACCAAGAACCACCCGCTGGCCGAGGTGCCGGCGCTGCTGGACGGCCTGATCGCCACCGGTGCCTTCGAGAACGCGCATCTGCACACCCGCACGCAGGAGGCGCAGTTCACCGTCAAGACCAAGGGCGGGCGCGACCGCAGCCTGCTGCGCGTGGGCCGCACCAGCACGCCCGCCGACGACGAGGGCGCCGCCGGTGACGACGAGGCCACCGACAGCCACAACCGCGAGAAGCAGCGCCTGCTGTCGCTGGAGCGCCCCTTCTGGCACGACCTGGGCGTGACCGACGCGCAGCAGCGGCTGATCCCGGCGATGTCGCGCAAGTGGCGCCAGATCAACCGCTTCGTCGAGGTGTTCTCCTCGGCGCTGGCCGACGCTGGCCTGAGCGGGCGCGATCCGGCCGAGCCGGTGCGGGTGCACGACTTCGGCTGCGGCAAGGGCTACCTGACCTTCGCGGTGCACGACTGGCTCGCCGGCCAGGGCCGCCGCGCCGAGGTCACCGGCGTGGAGCTGCGCCAGCCGCTGGTGGACCTGTGCAACGCCGCCGCCCAGCGCCACCAGCTCGACGGCCTGCGCTTCGACGCCGGCGACGTGCGCGACTACACGCCCGCCGGCCTGGACGTGATGATCGCGCTGCACGCCTGCGACACCGCCACCGACCACGCGATCGACTACGGCCTGCGCGCCGGGGCCGCGGTCATCCTGTGCTCGCCGTGCTGCCACAAGGAGGTGCGACCGCAGATGACGATGCCCGCGCTTCTGCGCCCGGTGCTGCAGCACGGCGTGCACCTGGGCCAGGAGGCCGAGATGGTGACCGACGGCCTGCGCGCGCTGCTGCTCGACGCCGAGGGCTACGACACCCAGGTGTTCGAGTTCATCTCGCTGGAGCACACCAACAAGAACAAGATGCTGCTGGCGGTGCGCCGGCGCCACACGCCCGCCGGCCACGCCGAGGCGGTGCGCGCGCAGATCGCCGCGATCAAGGACTTCTACGGCATCCGCACGCACTGCCTGGAATCGCTGGTGGCCGCGCGGCGTCTGCCCGCGGCCTGATCACGCGGCGCGGCCTCAGCCGGCCTGCAGCGCGCAGCAGGCCTTGAACTTGCGCCCGCTGCCGCAGGGGCACGGGTCGTTGCGGCCGACCTTCGGCGCGCTGCGGCGGAAGGTCAGCGCCTGGCGCTCGCTGCGTTGCAGTTCGCGCCGGGCGGGGGCGAGCTGCTGGTGCAGCTGCAGCAGCGCGTCAGTCAGCACCTCGGGCAGCTCGGCGCGCATCGCGGCGTCGATCGGCGGCGGGCGCAGCGCCTCGTCCTCGTCGTGCTCATGGTGCAGCATCATGATCGGCACCAGCGCCTGGCCGGCCTCGTCGTCGGCCAGGAGCGGCTGCCAGCCCTCCGGCGCGATCTGCATGCCCAGCACGAAGCCCGAGGCCCAGTCGTTGCCACCGGGCAGGCCGTCCGGCCGCAGGGCCAGGCGCGGGCGATGCGAGGTGCCGCCACGGCCGCCGCGCTCCAGCGTCGCGCCGACCGACTCGTGCAGCTTCATCAGCGTGCCGGCGATCGCGCGGGCCTGCGCCTCGTTGTCGAAGGAGACCTGCGCCTCGGCCGACTCACCCCAGACCTGTGCCAGCCAGACCGAGGGCCCGGGCGGGTTGGCGGCGCAGTTCAGCGCCGACAGGAAGCCATCGAGCCGCTCCAGCGTCATCGCGCCGGCCGGCAGGCCCGCCAGAAAGGCCTGCAACGCTGCCAGTGCAGCGGCATCGGGCGGAACGGGAGAGGGAACGGCGTTGTTCATCGGCGGCAGATCCGGTATCGGACAGTGACGGAAAAGGGCGAAAAGGCCGCGAGCGTAACCCACCGCCCAAGACAGGTGAAGCAAAGGTAAGTGCAGGTAAACCGGGCCGTCCGAGCGGCCCTGTTCGAGGCATGGTCACGTCAACGTCTCGATAGGCTCGATCGCCATGGAACGACCCGTCACGCATGACTTCGCGCTGTCGCCGCTGCCCGCCCTGACACCGGGCGCCGCCCCCGCCTCCTGGCACCTGCTGCTGGCCGGCCTGCCGTTCAGCGACACCACCCGGCTGCAGACGCTGATGCGCGGCTACGGCCACCGCGTCAGCGTGGTCCATGGTCTGGCGCAGGTCCAGGCGCGGCTGGCCGATGACGAAATCGATGTGCTGCTGCACGGCAGCGAACACTTGGCCACGCTCGAGAGCATGACCCGGCTGCCGAGCCGGCCAGCACGCATCTGCCTGGTCGACGGCACGGATGCACGCTCGCGCATCGAGGCGCTTGACGCCGGCGCAGACGACTGCCTGTCGCGCCCCTACGCGCCGCGCGAGCTGCTGGCGCGGGTCGCGGCCGTGCTGCGCCGGCGCGGCTGCACGGCCGCCATGGCCCCTGTGCCCGCCAACGATCCCGGACGCACCCTGCACTTCGGCGACTGGCGCTACGAGACTGCCGCCCGGCGCCTGTCCACGCAGCACGGTCCGGATGTCGAGCTCTCCCCAGCCGAGGGGCGGCTGCTGATGACCTTTCTCGAGCATCCGAACGCGGTGCTCGAGCGCGATCGGCTGCTCGAGGCCACGCGTGGCCGCGAGACCGAGCCCACGGGCACGGGCACGGGCACGGGCACAAGCGCCGCCGAGCCGGAAGCCGACGACCGCAGCATCGATCTGCTGGTGTCGCGCCTGCGCCAGAAGATGCGCGACGATCCACGCCAGCCACGCGGCATCCGCACCATCCGGGGCGTGGGCTATCTGTTCGAGGCGATGCGCGGGATCTGAACAAGACCCGGATCCTCCTGCAGATGACCGGATCGATGTAGCGCCGCGAAACCTGCATGACAAGGTGCCGATACCTGAGGCGCCCATCCTTGAGCCCGTGATCCGGCCGACGCGCCGATCACCCTCCCCCCCGATCAAGGATGCCGATCATGAACGTGAATTTCAGCAACAGCAGCAGCCTCGGCGGCCTGTCTTCCGCGTGCGGCAGCAGTCGCACCCAGCGCAGCCAGGGCCCCAGCCAGGAAGAGATGGCGAAGATCTTCGCCGCGATGGACAGCGACGGCGACGGCAGCGTCACCCAGAGCGAGATGGAGGCGGCCC
>JBJOPV010000252.1:0-5590 GCA_046050625.1 Pseudomonadota bacterium | reverse complement strand
TCCAGCAGTCCCGGCCCAGCGAGCGCCGGGCCATGCCCGAAGGCCTCTGGGTCAAGTGCGACGCCTGCGAGACGGTCCTGTACAAGACCGATCTCGACGGCAATGTGAATGTCTGCCCGAAGTGCGGTCATCACCACCGCATCGGTGCGCGCGAGCGCCTGAACGCCTTCCTCGACGACGAGGGCCGCTACGAGGTCGGTCAGGAGGTCGTGCCGGTCGACGCGCTGAAGTTCAAGGACAGCAAGAAGTACCCCGACCGCATCAAGGAAGCCATGGAGGCCACCGGCGAGACCGATGCGCTGGTGGTGATGGGCGGCTCGGTGATGAGCATGCCGGTGGTGGCTGCGTGCTTCGAGTTCGATTTCATGGGCGGCTCGATGGGCTCGGTGGTCGGCGAGCGCTTCGCGCGCGGCGTCGAGACGGCGCTCGAGCAGAAGGTGCCTTTCATCTGCTTCACCGCCACCGGCGGCGCGCGCATGCAGGAAGGCCTGCTCTCGCTGATGCAGATGGCCAAGACCAATGCGGCGCTGACCCGCCTGGCGCGTGCCAAGCTGCCCTACATCAGCGTGCTGACCGACCCGACGATGGGCGGCGTGTCGGCCTCCTTCGCTTTCGTCGGTGATGTGGTCATCGCCGAGCCGAAGGCGCTGATCGGTTTCGCTGGCCCGCGCGTGATCGAGAACACGGTGCGCGAGAAGCTGCCCGAGGGCTTCCAGCGCTCCGAGTTCCTGCTGCAGAAGGGCGCGCTCGACATGATCGTCGACCGCCGCGAGCTGCGCCCGACCGTGGCCAAGATCCTGGCGATGCTGCAGCGCCAGAGCGCCGACGCGGTGTCCTGATCGCCGCTGTCGTGGCCTGTCGTCCGGGGGCGTCCGCGAGGCGCCCTCGGTCTTTTTCGAGTCTGCCTTCGAGATCTCTTTCGAGATGATGACCCTTTCCGACTGGCTCGCCCATGGCGAGCGACTGCATCCGTCGACGATCGAGCTGGGCCTGGAGCGCGTGCAGCGCGTGCGCGAGCAGCTCGGCCTGCGCTTCGAGGTGCCGGTGTTCACGGTGGCGGGCACCAACGGCAAGGGCTCGACCTGCGCGATGCTCGAATCCATCCTGGTGCAGGCCGGCTACCGCACGGCGGTCTACGGTTCGCCGCATCTGGTGCGCTTCGAGGAGCGCATGCGCCTGAACGGCGAGGTGGTGGCCTCTGAGCTGCTGCTGCCGCATTTCGAGGCGGTCGAGGCCGCGCGCCTGGCCACCGGGCAGTCGCTGACCTATTTCGAGTTCACCACGCTGGCCATCCTGCGCGCGATGAGCGCCCAGCCGCTCGACGCGGTGATCCTGGAGGTGGGGCTGGGCGGCCGGCTCGATGCGGTCAACATCATCGACACCGACTGCGCCATCATCACCAGCATCGACCTCGACCACATGGACTGGCTCGGGCCCGATCGCGAGGCGATCGGCCGCGAGAAGGCCGGCATCATGCGCCCGGGCCGGCCGGTGGTGGTGTCGGATCCGGTGCCGCCGCAGAGCGTGGTCGATCACGCCGAAGCCCTTGGCGCCGACCTCTGGCGCTTCGGCCGCGACTTCAACTACGCGGGCGACCGCCAGCAGTGGGGCTGGAGCGGGCGCGGGCGGCGCTGGAACGCGCTGGGCTATCCTGCGCTGCGCGGCGCCAACCAGCTGATCAATGCCGCCGGCGTGCTGGCGGCGCTGGAGGCGATGCGCTCGCGCCTGCCGGTGCCGGCGCAGGCCATCCGCAACGGGCTGGCGCTGGTGGAGCTGCCCGGGCGCTTCCAGGTGGTGCCGGGCCAGCCGACGCTGGTGCTCGACGTGGCCCACAACCCGCACGCGGCGGCGGTGCTGGCGCAGAACCTGGACCAGATGGGCTATTTCCCGCGCACCCACGCGGTGCTGGGCGCGATGGCCGACAAGGATCTGGCCGGGCTGGTGGCGCCGCTGCTGCCGCTGGTCGACACCTGGCATCTGTGCGCGCTCGACATCGGCCGGGCCGCCTCGCCCGAGCAGCTGCAGGCCGCGATCGAGACGGCAGTCGCCGCCCGGCCGGCGGATGCCGCACCGCTGCCGCCCCGTCGCCTCGTGCTGCACGCCGATCCGGTCGCCGCCCTGGGGCAATCCCTGGAGTCGGCCGACCCCACTGATAGAATCGTCGTCTTCGGATCGTTCCACACCGTCGGTGGAGTGCTGCAGAAGGGACTGCCGAGACTGGGCGCGGCCCATGTCGGGCCGGCTGCGGGTGCCCCGACCAACGCGGCCTGACGGCTGAACCAGATGGGTCTTCTCTCCTCTCTCAAGCGCAAGTCGTCCGAGCCTGCTCCGCGTCGCCTGCCGCCGCAGGATCCGGCGCAGGTGGAGGTGTTGCGCACCCGGGCCCGCCGACGTCTGATCGGTGTGGCGGTGCTGGTCGGACTGGCCGTGGTGGCGCTGCCTTACCTGTTCGACGCGACGCCGCGTCCTGCCCGGCCAGAGCTGACGGTGCGCATGCCCGGCGAGCCTGCCGAGATCGTGATGCGTGAAGGCACGGCCGCCGGACTGCAGCCAGGCGCCGATCCGGCCAGTGTCAAGGCATCTCAGCCTGCGATGGCCGCATCGGCTGCTGCAGCCGTGGCTTCCCAGGTCCCGGGCCTGAGCGCGACGCAGATGGCCATGGCCGGCGCTGGCGTGGCCGCGGTCGGAGCCGCTGCCGGCATGGCGGTGGCCAAGGCGCCCAAGGACGACATCATCACCGAGCCGCGTGATGCGCAGGCCGAGGCCCGCGAGCGCGAGCGCCAGAAGGCCGCGGCCGACAAGGCGGCCGCGGAAAAGGCCGAGCGCGCCGAGAAGGCCCGCCAGGAGCGCCTGCGCCTCGAGCGCGCCCGTGAAAAGGCGGAGAAGGAAAAGGCTGAAAGGGCTGAAAAGGCTGAACGCGCCGAGAAGGCCGAGAAGGAGCGCCTGCGCCGCGAACGGGCCGAGAAGGCGGCTGCAGCCGAGCGGGCCGCGGAAAAGGCCGCTGCAGCCGAGAAAGCCCGCCGCGAGCGAGAGAAGGACAAGGAGCGCGACGAGCGGCGTTACGTCGTCCAGGTCGGCTCCTTCTCCGAGGCCCGTACGGTGCGCGAGACGCGCCAGCGCGTCGAGGGTCTGGGGTTGAAGTCCTTCGAGCAGCATGTCGAGACCGCTGCCGGACGACGCACCCGTGTGCGCCTGGGGCCGTTCCCGACCAAGGAGGAGGCAGCGCGCGCCGCCTCGAAGCTCAAGGCGGCTGGCGTCAGCGCCGCGGTGCTGCCGCTCTGAGCGCGCCGCTGGACCGGGCCGCGCGGGCATGATGCTGCTGGAGGATCTGGGATGGATCGACCTGTCGATGCTGGCGGTGCTGCTGATGTCGGTCGTGGCCGGCGTGCTGCGCGGCCTGGTCAGCGAGCTGATGTCGCTGGCAGGTTGGTTCGTCGCCTGGCTGCTGGCCCAGGCCTGGGCCAGCGACGTGGCGCTGATGCTGCAACCTCAGACCGCCGACAGTCCGCTGGCGCGGCTGACCGGCCTGGGGGTCTGCTTCATCGTCACGCTGCTGGTCTGGCGCCTGCTGGCCTGGCTGCTGCAGCAGCTGATCCAGGCCTCGCCGCTGGCACCGCTGGACCGGTTGCTGGGCGCCGGCTTCGGTCTGCTGCGCGGCGTGCTGGTGCTGTGGGCGCTGGCGATGATGCTGGCGCTGACGCCGCTGGCGCGTCAGGAGGCCTGGCAGGCTTCCCGCGGCATCGGCTGGATCGCGAAGGTCCACGGCTGGCTGGCGCCGTGGCTGCCCGGCGACTGGGGGCCGGCGGGCGTCACGCCGCCGGTTGAACCCGCCGCGCCGGTGTCCTGAAAGCCCGGTGCCTGCAAGAATTCCCTCGGGAAGGGCGGTCCTGATCGCCCTTCCCGGACCTGTTTGTTGCTGAAGATGGAGTGAACGATGTGTGGCATCGTCGGGGTGATTTCGAGGTCGCCTGTCAATCAACTGATCTATGACGCGCTGCTGCTGCTGCAGCACCGGGGGCAGGATGCCGCCGGCATCGTGACCGCGATGGGCACGAAGTTCTTCATGCACAAGGCCCGTGGCATGGTGCGCGACGTCTTCCGCACCCGCAACATGCGCGCGCTGCCGGGCACGCTCGGCCTGGGCCAGGTCCGCTATCCGACCGCGGGCAATGCCTACAGCGAGGAAGAGGCCCAGCCCTTCTACGTCAACGCGCCCTTCGGCGTGGTGCTGGTGCACAACGGCAACATCACCAACGCGCATGCGCTGAAGAAGGAGCTGTTCGACATCGACCGCCGCCACATCAACACCGAGAGCGACACCGAGGTGCTGATCAACGTGCTGGCGCACGAGCTGGAGCAGGCCGCGCGCGACCTGCCGCTGACGCACGAGGAGATCTTCAAGGCGGTCGCGGCGGTGCACCGCCGCGTCAAGGGCTCGTATGCGGTGATCGCGCTGATCGCCGGCTACGGCCTGCTGGCCTTCCGCGATCCGTTCGGCATCCGGCCGCTGTGCCTGGGCGCGAACGAGACCGCCGAGGGCACCGACTGGATGGTCGCCAGCGAATCGGTCACGCTCGAGGGCACCGGCCACCGCCTGGTGCGCGACGTCGAGCCCGGCGAGGCGGTCTTCATCGCGCTCGACGGCCAGATGCACACCCGCCAGTGCGCCGAGCGTGCGGTGCTCAACCCCTGCGTGTTCGAGTTCGTCTACCTGGCCCGTCCGGATTCGGTCATCGACGGCATCTCGGTCTACCACGCCCGCCTGAACATGGGCGAGACGCTGGCGCAGCGCGTCATCAACATGATGCCGCCCAGCGAGATCGACGTGGTCATCCCCATCCCCGAGTCCAGCCGCCCGGCGGCGATGCAGCTGGCGCAGAAGCTGGGCAAGCCCTACCGCGAGGGCTTCGTCAAGAACCGCTATGTCGGCCGCACCTTCATCATGCCGGGCCAGTCGGCGCGCAAGAAGAGCGTGCGCCAGAAGCTCAACGCCATCGGCATGGAGTTCAAGGGCCGCAACGTGCTGCTGGTCGATGACTCGATCGTGCGCGGCACCACCAGCCGCGAGATCGTGCAGATGGCCCGCGAGGCCGGCGCGAGCAAGGTCTTCATGGCCTCGGCGGCGCCCCCGGTGCGCTTCCCCAACGTCTACGGCATCGACATGCCGACCAAGACCGAGCTGATCGCGCACGGCCGCACGATGGACGAGATCCGCGACTACATCGGCTGCGACGCGCTGATCTACCAGGACGTCGACGCGATGAAGCGCGCGGTGCACGCGCTGCGCCCGGACCTGAAGGGCGTGGAGGCCTCGTGCTTCGACGGCCACTACATCACCGGCGACGTCTCGGCCGAGGACTTCGACGCCATCCAGACCCAGCGCGCCAGCCAGCCGCAGGACGAGGAGGGCGCCGAGCGCACCCGCCTGTCGCTGCAGAGCCCGTCGCAGTGAGCCTGCCCACCGCCTGACCCGGAGAGAACCGCATGACCGAGCCCAAGCGCCTGCCGCGCCTCGAGTTCGCCGACGATGTCCGACTGGAGACGCTGGCCGTGCGCCAGGGCCTGCCGGCCACGCCGTGGGGCGAGAACT
>JBJOPV010000251.1:0-5635 GCA_046050625.1 Pseudomonadota bacterium | reverse complement strand
CCGCGTGCCGCACAACCTGAACATCTCCTTCAACTTCGTCGAGGGCGAGTCGCTGATCATGGGCGTCAAGGGCCTGGCGGTGTCGTCGGGCTCGGCCTGCACCTCGGCCAGCCTGGAGCCGAGCTATGTGCTGCGCGCACTGGGCCGCAGCGACGAGCTGGCGCACTCCAGCCTGCGCATGACGATCGGCCGCTTCACGACCGTCGAGGAGATCGACTACGCCGTCGCCACGCTGAAGGACCGTGTCGCCAAGCTGCGCGAGCTCTCGCCGCTGTGGGACATGTACAAGGACGGCATTGACCTGAGCACGATCCAGTGGGCCGCCCACTGATCGGCCAGCAGACGGCGAACGCACACGGATCCGGAGAACAGCAATGGCATACAGCGACAAGGTCATCGACCACTACGAGAATCCCCGCAACGTCGGTGCCTTCGACAAGAGCGACGACGACGTCGGCACCGGCATGGTGGGCGCGCCCGCCTGCGGCGACGTGATGAAGCTGCAGATCAAGGTCAACCCGAGCACCGGGCTGATCGAGGACGCGAAGTTCAAGACCTACGGCTGCGGTTCGGCGATTGCCTCGAGCTCGCTGGTGACCGAATGGGTCAAGGGCAAGTCGCTGGACCAAGCCCTTGAGATCAAGAACACCGCGATCGCCGAAGAGCTGGCGCTGCCGCCGGTCAAGATCCACTGCTCGATCCTGGCCGAGGACGCGATCAAGGCGGCGGTGGACGATTACCGCTCGCGCCACGCTGGCGACGCCAGCGCCGCCGAGTGAGCGCCGCGATGGCTGTCACGCTGTCCGAAGCCGCCGCCCGGCATGTCTCGCGCTACATCGCCCGCCGCGGCAAGGGCGTGGGCGTGCGTCTGGGCGTGAAGACCACCGGCTGCTCGGGTCTGGCCTACAAGCTGGAATACGCCGACGAGATCGCGCCTGAGGACCATGTCTTCGAGGACCATGGCGTGAAGATCCTGATCGATCCGAAAAGTCTGCCCTACATCGACGGCACCGAGCTGGACTTCGTCCGCGAAGGACTGAACGAGGGCTTCAAGTTCCACAATCCGCGCGAGAAGGATCGCTGCGGCTGCGGGGAATCCTTCCGGGTCTGAGCCCTCATCGGCCCCCGGGGCGCGACCGCCAGCGGTCGCGCCCTTTGCTTTTGTTGATGTGTTGACGCGTTGATGCGGCGATGAAGCTCACTGACAACGATTTCAAACTCTTCGGCGTGCCGGTGCGCTTCGCGCAGGATCGCGCCCAGCTCGACGCACGCTGGAAGGCGCTGCAGTCCGAAGTCCATCCCGACCGCTTCGCCAGCGAAGGCGCGGCCGCGCAGCGGGTGGCGATGCAGTGGGCGATCCGCGTCAACGAGGCCTACCAGCGGCTGAAGGATCCGCTCAAGCGCGGCGCCTACCTGTGCGAGCTGCACGGCGCCGCGATCGAGGCCGAGAGCAACACCACGATGCCCGGCGCCTTCCTGATGCAGCAGATGGAATGGCGCGAGGCGCTCGACGAGGCCCGCACGCTCGAGGCCGCCGAGGCGCTGGCTGACGAGGTTTCCGCCGCCGAGCGCCGCATGCAGCAGCAGCTCGGCACCCTGATCGACGAGCGCCAGGACTGGCCGGCTGCGGCCGCGCAGGTCCGTGCGCTCATGTTCGTCGCGCGTTTTGCCGCCGACGTGGACCGGCGCCTCGACGCGCTGGGACAATGACGCACCCATGGCACTCCTCCAGATCTCCGAACCCGGGCAGACGCCTGACCCGCACAGCCGCCGCGTTGCCGTCGGCATCGACCTCGGCACGACGCACTCGCTGGTCGCCTCGGTGCGCCATGGCCTGCCCGAATGCCTGCCTGACGACCAGGGTCGGGTGATCCTGCCCTCGGCGGTGCGCTACCTGGGCGGCGGCCGGCGCCAGATCGGCTTCGACGCGCTGGCCGCGCAGGCTGACGATCCGCATGACACGCTGGTCTCGGTCAAGCGCTTCATGGGTCGCGCGCTGGCTGACATCGCCGACCGCAGCCACCTGCCGTACCACTTCGTCGACCAGCCCGGCATGGTCGCCATCGAGACCCGCGACGGCGTGAAGTCGCCGATCGAGGTCTCGGCCGAGATCCTGGCGACGCTGCGCTACCGCGCCGAAGACACCTTCAATGCCGACCTGTTCGGCGCGGTCATCACCGTGCCGGCCTATTTCGACGACGCGCAGCGCCAGGCGACCAAGGACGCCGCACAGCTCGCCGGCCTGAACGTGCTGCGCCTGCTCAACGAGCCGACGGCCGCTGCGATCGCCTACGGCCTGGACAACGCGATCGAGGGCCTCTACGCGGTGTACGACCTGGGCGGCGGCACCTTCGACATCTCGCTGCTGCGCCTGTCCAAGGGCGTGTTCGAGGTGGTCGCGGTCGGTGGTGACTCGGCCCTGGGTGGTGACGACTACGACATGGCGCTGGCGGTCTGGCTGCTGGCGCAGGCCGGCCTGCCCACGCTGGACGCGCTGGACGCGCACGACAAGCGCGTCGTGCTGCGCGCCGCCCGCGCCGCCAAGGAGGCGCTGTCGTCGGCCGACGCCACGGTGGCCACCGCCACGCTGGGGATCGGCGCGCTCGTGCAGCCGGTCCGCCGCGCGGACTTCGAGGCCACGACGCAGGCGCTCACGCAGCGCACCGTGCAGCTGATGAAGCGCGTGCTGCGCGACGCGAAGATCAAGGCCGACGAGGTGCAGGGCATCGTGATGGTCGGCGGCTCGACGCGCATGCCGGTGGTGCAGGCGGCGGTCGAGGCCTTCTACGGCCGCGCGCCGCTGACGAACCTGAATCCTGACGAGGTGGTCGCGCTCGGTGCGGCGGTGCAGGCCAACGCGTTGGCCGGCAACGCGCCCGATGGCGAGATGCTGCTGCTCGACGTGATCCCGCTCTCGCTCGGGCTGGAGACGATGGGCGGCCTGGTCGAGCGCGTCATCGAGCGCAACGCCACCATCCCGGTGGCCAAGGCGCAGGACTTCACCACCTACAAGGATGGCCAGACCGCGCTGGCGGTGCATGTGGTGCAGGGTGAGCGCGAGCTGGTGGCCGACTGCCGTTCGCTGGCGCGCTTCGAGCTGCGCGGCATCCCGCCGATGGCCGCGGGCGCGGCGCGCATCCGCGTGACCTTCCAGGTCGACGCCGATGGGCTGCTGTCGGTTGCGGCGAAGGAGCTGACCTCCGGCGTCGAGGCCGCGATCACTGTCAAACCCAGCTATGGCCTGAGCGATGACCAGGTCGCCTCGATGCTGCGCGAGGGCTTCACCGAGGCCGAGAGCGACATGAACCGTCGTGCGCTGACCGAGGCCCGCGTCGAGGCCGAGCGCCTGGCGCTGGCCACCCGCGCCGCGCTGGCGGCCGACGGCGACCTGCTTGACGAAGATGAGAGCATCCGTCTCGACCGGCTGCTTGATCGCCTGGCCGAGATCGCCCGCGGCGAGGATGCCCATGCGATCGAGGCCGCCACCAAGGCCTTGGCCGATGGCACCGAGAACTTCGCCGCGCTGCGCATGAACCGCGGCATCCAGCAGGCGCTGACCGGGCGCCGCCTCGACGAGGTCTGATCCTCCCGTCTCCGACATCTGGACCCCGACACGATCATGCCCACGATCAAGATCCTGCCCCATCACGAACTCTGCCCGCAGGGCGCCAGCATCAACGCGCCGGCCGGCACCTCGGTCTGCGAGGCGATGCTCGAGAACGGCATCGCCATCGAGCACGCCTGCGACATGAGCTGCGCCTGCACCACCTGCCATGTCATCGTCCGCGAGGGCTTCGCCTCGCTGGGTGAACTCGACGAGACCGAGGAAGACCTGCTCGACCGCGCCTGGGGCCTGGAGCCCCAATCGCGCCTGGGCTGCCAGGCGATCCTGGCGCAGCAGGACCTCGTCGTCGAGATCCCCAAATACACCATCAACCACGCCCGCGAGAACCACTGAGCGGGCCGAGGCTGTCATGCGCCAGATCTTCCTCGACACCGAAACCACCGGCCTGGACCCGAAAACCGGCGATCGCATCGTCGAGATCGGCTGCGTCGAGATGGTCAATCGCCGGTTGACCGGTCGCAATCTTCATCTCTATCTGAACCCGGAGCGGCCAGGCAGCGAGGAGGCCATCCGCATCCACGGCCTGACCGACGAGTTCCTCGCCGACAAGCCGAAGTTCCGCGAGATCGCCGACGAGCTGGTCGAGTACGTGCGCGGCGCCGAGGTGATCATCCACAACGCCGGCTTCGACGTGGGCTTCCTCGACGCCGAGCTGCGCCGGGTGGGGCAGCCGCGCTTCGCCGAGCTGGCTGGCGGCATCCTCGACACGCTGGTGATGGCGCGCGAGATGTTCCCGGGCAAGGCCAACTCGCTCGATGCGCTGTGCCGCCGGCTCGAGGTGGACAACAAGCATCGGCACTTCCACGGCGCCCTGCTCGACTCGAATCTGCTCGCCGAGGTCTACATCCGGATGACCCGCGGCCAGAACTCGCTGGTCATCGACGAAGAGAAGGGCGCAGAAGAGCAGGTCCAGCAGATCGACGAAGAGCAAGCCTCGATCGACCTGTCGACCTTCGTCCTTCCGGTACTTCGTGCGGTCGATGCCGAGCAGGCTGCACACGACAGAATGCTGGCCGAACTGGACAAGGCCAGCGGTGGGAAAACAATTTGGCGGCAGGTGCTTGCATCCTAAGAAAAAAACATGGCATAATTTCTTTCTCGCTGCAGCGCAAGAAAAAAGCAAGCAGTAGAGCCCGAACAAAATTCGGGCGGTTAGCTCAGCGGTAGAGCACTGCCTTCACACGGCAGGGGTCGCAGGTTCGAACCCTGCACCGCCCACCAAAGAAATCAAGCACTTAGCAGCGATGCTAAGTGCTTTTTTCTTGCCCGCGCCAGAGTTTGGGACAATTCTGGGACAGTGGGGCAACAGACAAGGCCAGGCCTCGCACTCGATCAACACACGAGGTGCACATGGCAGCTTTCGAAAAACGCGGGCAGTACTGGCGGGCCAAGATCCGCCGCAAGGGCTTCCCGGACCAGTCGCGCAGCTTTGACACGCGCGCCGAGGCCGAGATTTGGGCCAGGGCCATCGAGTCCGAGATGGACCGCGGCCTGTACGTGGACCGAACCGAGGCCGAGAAGAACCTGCTGTCCGACCTGATCGACCGCTACCTGCGCGAGGTCACGCCTGGCAAGCGTGGCGCAGGCCCCGAGCGGTCCCGATTGCTGGCCCTGCAAAGGCGGCCCCTTGCGCAGATCAAAATGGCAGCACTGTCCAGCGCTCACATCGCCAGCTACCGCGACGAACGTCTCAAGCAAGTTTCGGCCGGCACCGTCAACAAGGAACTGAACCACCTGGCGCACGTCATCGAGACAGGCCGCAGGGAGTGGGGCATCCAGCTGCCTGAAAACCCAGTCCGCATGGTGCGCCGGCCGTCGCCACCCAAGGCCCGCGATAGACGATTCCGGCAGGGTGAGGAAGACCGGCTTCGGCAGGCCATGCAGGACTGTGCTGGTCAAGTTTTTTCGGACACAGCGATAGGTTGTGTGAGTGCCGATTGCTGCTCGAAGGCATTGGGTGGCAGGTTGCCCAGTTTGGAGTGCAGGCGCACGCTGTTGTAGAAGCCGACG
>JBJOPV010000250.1:0-5786 GCA_046050625.1 Pseudomonadota bacterium | reverse complement strand
TGCCATCGAACCGAGCGTCAGCGTCGTGCGTGATGCCGACGGCCTGAGCGCGCTGCGCACCGACTGGGAAGCGCTCGAGCGCCGGGCGGTGCACGGCGGGCCCTTCGTGCGCTGGCGCCATGTGCAGCTGGCCGCGCGCCACCTGCTCGGCGCCGGCGACGAGCTGCATGTGCTGACGGTGCGCGCCGACGACGAACGCCTGGTCGGCGTGCTGCCGCTGCTGCGCACCAGCGAGCGCCACTACGGCATGACGCTGAAGGTGCTGCGCCAGATCGGCATCCTGGAGGGTGATCGCCCGGGCGTGCTGGCGCTCGACGATGCCGATGCGGTCTGGGCGGCGCTGTGGCGCCATCTGCAGGCAACTCGGGTCGACTGGCAGGTGCTGGACCTGCGCGAGCTCGATCCCGGCAGCTGGCCGCTGCGGGCGCTGGCCGATCCGGGCCCGGGATTTCTGGCCGAAACGCATGACGATGTGCTTGCCTGCTTCCAGCCGCTGATCGGCTCCTGGCAGGCCCATCTGTCGCGCCGACCGGAGGCCCTGCGCGAGCAGCGCCTGCAGGCGCGCCAGCAGCTGGCCGCGGCGATGCCGGGGCTGTGCGTGGCGGTGGCCGAATCGCCGCAGGACATCCTGGCCGCCTTCGACCGCTATCTCGCGCTCGAGGCCGGGCTGCGCGATCAGGGCGGCGGCGTGACGATCGGCGGCGACGAGCGCCGGGTCGCCTTCTACCGCGAGTGGCTGCCGCGCCTGGCGGCCGACGGCGACGCGGCGGTCTGGCTACTGGGCAGCGTCGAGCACGGCGAGGTCGCCGGCCTGCTGCGGCTGCGCAGCGGCCACATCTGGATCGAGCGTCATGCCTGCTTCGACCCGGCCCGCGCCGCGCACACGCCCAGCCTGCTGCTGCTGCTCGAGGCGCTGCAGCACGGCTTCGCCACCACCGCGACCGAGAGCCGTCTGGTGAATCTGCGCGAGCCCGACGGCGCGCCGGCCTCGGCGGCGTCCTGGTACGACGAGCGCCTGCAGACCCGGCGCCTGTCCGTCTGGAACCTGCACTCGAAGCTGGCGCCAGTGGCTTTCCTGAAGGGGCTGGGACGGCGGCTGCGCGGCTGACTGGATCAGCGCGCCGACAGTGACATGCCCACCTGCGGGGTCCAGTCGGGCTGGGCCGACAGCAGCTTCGGCGCGGCGATGAAGACCCGCTCGTTGGCCAGACCACGCTCGCGCAGCGCGTCGCGCACTGCCTCGGCGCGCGCGGTGGCCAGCTCGCGCCAGGCCTCGTCGTCGACCGGCTCGGCCGCGGCCAGGGCGGCCGTGGCCGAGCTGCCGGCGGGCACGCCGCCCTTGAGCCGCTGCGCCACCAGCAGCGCGAGCAGGCGCTGGCGCTCGGTGTCGGTCATCGCGCGGGCGGTCTCGTCGGCGAGATCGGAGCGCGCGCCGGCGCGCGCCAGCTCGCGCCGGTGCAGCGCCTGCAGTCGGCGCTCCAGCGCCGCGGCCTGCCAGGCGGTGCGCTCGGCCTCGCGGTCGGCCTCGCCGGCCAGCGTCACTGTCAGTGCCGGCCGGTCGGCCAGCGCGCGCGCGACGCGGTCGAGCAGCGTCGGCGCGTCGGGCTGCAGCTGCGCCAGCCCGGGCAGGAAGGCCACCCGGCTCAGGTCCTCGCCGCTGCCGCCGGCCAGCAGCGCAAACGGTGCGGTCAGCGCCTTGCTCAGCACGTTGCCGATGACCTTCACCACCAGGCCGAAGACGCTGAACTGCGGATCGTTCAGCGAGCCGCCGATCGGCAGATCCAGGTCGATGACGCCGTGGCGGTCGCTCAGCAGCGCCACGGCCAGACGCACCGGCAGCGCGGTCGCGTCGGGGCTGTCGACCGCCTCGCCGAAGGTGAGCTGCTTGAGCACCAGCCGGTTCGTCGCGTCCAGCCGGCCGCTCTCGTCGATGCGGTAGGCCACGTCCATCGACAGCTTGCCGCGCTCGATGCCGTAGCCCGCGTACTTGCCGGAATAGGGCGACAGGGGCGCGAGCTCGATGTCGCTGGCCCGCGCCTGGATGTCGAGCGCGGGCGGGCTGGCCAGCGGCTGCAGCCGCCCCGACACCGACAGGTCGCCGGTGCGCGCCACCTTGCCGGCCAGCGTCAGCGTGGCCATCTCGCGCGAGCCGCTGCGCCAGGCCCCGAGCTGGCCGTGCAGCTCGTCGAGGTCGGCGCTGTAGTTCGGGCGGATGAAGCGGTCCTCGAAGTCGATGCGCGCGCGGCTCAGCCGGGTCGGGCCGATGTCGAGGTCGATCGGCAGCTCGGCCGGCGTGCTCGCCGCCGGGGCTGCCGCTGATGCCGCCGCCGGGGCGGATGTGACGGCGACCGGCCGCTCGCCGGCATCGCGCAGGTTGAATCTGCCCTCCGGCGTGATCATCAGCCGCGCGAACAGGCCGTCAAGCGCGGTCTCGCGCAGGCGCACCTGCGGGCGTGCGCCTGGCTTCAGCGCCACATCCAGGCCCTGCAGCGACAGCGTCTGCCAGCTCAGCAGCTCGGCGCCATCGGTCTGGCCAGGCGGGCGGGTGTGCACCTGCACGTCGGCAAGCCGGCCGTCGCCCCGCAGCGCGAGCTGCAGGCCCGCGGCCGGCTGCGACAGCGCCACCTCGCCGTCCCAGCCCAGCCGGGCGCGCACCAGCTCGAGGCCGGACACCTGCGGCGCGTAGGGCGCGAGCAGGTGCAGCGGCAACGCCTGCAGCTTCAGCCGCGCCGACACCGACAGCGGCTCCAGCGCGAGCTGGCCGCGCGCGTCGATCACTGGCGCGGCCGGGCCGGCGCGGCGGGTGCTGCCCTCGCCGCGCAGGTCGGCGGCGAGCTGCCAGCGCAGCGGCATGGCCAGCCGGTCGTCGCGCCATTGCAGGTCCTGCAGCGTCAGCTGCAGACGCTCGACCTCGACGGTGACCTCGTCGTCGGGCCGTCGGTCGCGCCAGCCGATGCGCCCGTCCTCGAGCTGCAGCGACTTCAGCGCCAGCGACCAGCCGGGCGCGGCCGTGGCGCCCGAGCTGCCCGATGGCGTGGTCAGCCAGTCGGCGAGGTTCAGCCGGCCCTGCGCGTCGCGCTCTAGCCGGGTGCGCGGCTGCTGCAGCCGCAGCCGGCCGAGTTCGATGCGCTGCGCGGCCAGATCGATGCGGCCGGCCTCGAGCGTCAGCCGCTCCAGCGCGGCCAGCGGCGCGGTCGTGGCGCCGGCGCCCGGCTCGACCAGCTTCAGCCCGGCCAGCTCGCCGTGTTCGAGCTCGACGCTCAGCGCCGGGGGGGCGCCAGCCTCGTCCGGTGCCTGCCAGCGCAGCCGCGCCTGTGCCGCCAGCCGGCCGTCGAGGCGCGGCTTCAGCACCGCGCGCAGATAGGGCGCGAAGGCCTCCAGCCCGAGCGCGTCGATGGTGAGCGCCAGATCGGCCGAGTGCGCGTCGGCCACGCCCTCGAGGTCCAGCGTGCCTCGGGCCGGCGCGGCCAGCGCTGCCGCCAGCTTGAGCCGCGCGGGCTGCGTCATCGGCCAGGCCAGCGCGCCGGTCTCGAGCGTGAGGCGCTCCAGCGCCAGACGGGCGGCTGGCTGCGTCGTCGCGTCCTGCCAGCCGATGCGGGTGTCCTGCAGCGCCAGCGCCTCGATGCTGACCTGCCAGGCCGGTGCGTCTGGAGCGGCCAGTGGGGACGAGGCCGCGGCCGGCGGGGGCGTCGGCGTGGCCAGCCGGGCGAGGTTCAGCCGCCCCTGCGCATCGCGCGCCAGATCGAGCGTCAGCCCGTCGAGCGTGATCGCGCCGAAGGCCAGGCGCCGCGCCAGCGGCTGCACGTCGCGCAGCGCGATGTCGAGGTCGTTCCAGCCCAGCAGCGCGTGGCCGTCGCGGTCGGCGAAGGCCAGATCCTGCGCCTGCACCCGGCCGCTCAGGCGCACCACCGGCGTGGCGCCCGCGGGCGCGTCGAAGTCGAGCTTCAACGTGGTGCCGACGCGCCCGCGCAGCAGCTGTAGCGGCAGCGCCGCCGGCCAGTGGCCCAGCCACGGCGTCAGATCGAGCTGAGGCAGCGTGAAGCTGGCCTGCGTGGTGCGGCGCGGCGCAAACGGCCGGCCCTGCGCCTGGCTGTCGAAGCGCGTGCCATCGAGCACGAAGGCCAGCCGCGGCGCCACCTCGATCTCGACCTGCGAGGGCAGCGTCGACAGGAAGGGCAGCGTCAGCGTCAGCCCGTCGAGCTGGTGGATCTGGCTGGTCGGCTGGTCATCGAAGCGCACCGAGCCGCCGCTCAGGCGCAGGTTGTGCAGCGCGAAGCGCGCCGGGCCCCGGTCGGACTCTGGAGCGGGCGAGGGCGCGCTCAGCCGGGCGATCAGGTCGTCGATGTCGTAATGGCCCTCGGCGGTGCGGGTCAGGCGCAGCGCGGGCGCGTCGATCTCCAGCGCCGCCACCACCGGCGCGAGCCGCCACAGCGAGGCCGCGTCGAGGTCGGCGCGCAGCCGCGCGACCTCCAGCAGCGGCTCGGCCTGGGGCGTGCCGGGCGCAGCGCCGATGCGCAGCCGCTCGATGGCCAGATCCATCGCCCAGGGTCGGAAGGTGATGCGTTCGAGCGTCAGCGCCCGGCCCAGCGCGGCGCTGCCCCGCGTCTCGATCAGCGATTTCAGCAGCGGCGGCAGCGCCAGCCCGGCCAGCAGCCACAGCAGCAGCACGCTGGCCAGGCCGATCGCGGCGGCACGCAGCAGCGGGTGAGGGCGGCGCGGGCGGGTGTTCTCGGGAGCGTCGGAGGTCATCGGCGGCGGCGGGATCGTGCTTCGAGCGGTTCTTCGTGGGGATCAACGCGCCAGCCGGGCCGCGCGCGGACCGCGATCGTGACACGGACCTGTTGCTGCATGACCCCGGCTTGACGCCTGGAGGGCATGTCACCACAATGCGCCCCACGCTCCGGGGTGCCCCGGGTCGGCAAAGCCTCGTCCCGCGAGGCGCTGCGGATCCGATGCGCTGAGATGGCCGAATGGCTGAACCCGCTGTACTTGACCCGGTTAATGCCGGCGTAAGAAGAGCCTGCACCTCGGCCCCTTGTCGGTCGTCGCCTCTCTCGCGACGACCGGTCTGGCGGCCCCGGGAGTCCCTTCGGAGCGCGACCCGACCGCCTGCAACCGAAGGAAGAACCCTCCGATGAACGCCCCCGACAAGCTCCAGGAACTGCTCACGCTGACCCGCGAGCCGTTCCCCGCCTCCACCAAGGTCCATGTCGAAGGCAGCCGGCCCGACATCCGCGTGCCGATGCGCGAGATCGCGCTGACCAACGGCGAGCAGGTCACGGTCTATGACACCTCCGGCCCCTACACCGACCCGACCGCGGAGATCAATATCCGCCGCGGCCTGGCACCGGTGCGTGCGTCCTGGATCGCCGACCGTGCCGACACCGAGACCTACACCGGCCGCGCCCGCGTGGCGCTGGACGATGGCGGCAAGCACGAGGAGCGCGACGGCGGCCGCATCGAGGCCCTGCGCGCCGAGGCCGCCGGCCTGCAGCGCCAGCCGCGCCGCGCCAAGGCCGGCGCCAACGTCTCGCAGATGCACTATGCCCGCCAAGGCATCGTCACGCCCGAGATGGAATACATCGCCATCCGCGAGAACGGCAAGCGCGAGTGGATGCGCGAATACCTGCAGGACGCCGAGCGCGAGGCCCGCCTGAAGGGCAACGCCATGGGCGCGCGCATTCCCGAGATCATCACCCCTGAGTTCGTGCGCGACGAGGTGGCGCGCGGCCGCGCGGTGATCCCCGCCAACATCAACCACCCGGAAGTCGAGCCGATGATCATCG
>JBJOPV010000249.1:0-5799 GCA_046050625.1 Pseudomonadota bacterium | reverse complement strand
TGGTGTAGGGCATCAGGTCGATGTCCTTCTGCACTTCCTTCTCGGTGAACTTGCGACCGATCAGGCGCTTGACCGCGTACAGCGTGTTCTTCGGGTTGGTGACCGCCTGGCGCTTGGCCGAGGCGCCGACGAGGATCTCGCCGTCTTCCTGGTAGGCGATGATGGACGGCGTCGTGCGTGCGCCTTCCGAGTTCTCGATCACCTTCGTGGTGTTGCCTTCCATGATGGCCACGCACGAGTTGGTGGTGCCGAGGTCGATGCCGATGATCTTGCCCATGGTCTTGATGACTCCGGAAATTGGTCTGGTTGCTGCTGATCTGCGGATGGACCGGCGGGTTTCAAGGGCCCCTGCGGCCGGTCTCGCGCTTTTCTGTGTCTGGGGCAGGGTCTTTTCAGCGCCCTGAAGGCGGTGGCGTCACTTCGGCGCGGCGACCATCACCAGCGCCGGGCGCAGCACGCGCTCGGCGATCAGGTAGCCCTTCTGCAGCACGTTCACCACGGTGTTGGGGTCCTGGTCGGCCGGCACCATGCCGATGGCCTGGTGCTGGTGCGGATCGAACTTCGTGCCGGCGGGCGGATTGACCTCGACCACCTTGTTGCGCTCCAGCGCCTGCGAGAGCTGGCGCAGCGTGGCCTGAACGCCCTCGAGCAGCTGCTCGGGCGTGCCCTGGCCGGCGCTCTGCGCGGCGATGGCGGCGTGCAGGCTGTCGCAGACCGGCAGCAGGCTCTCGGCGAAGGACTCGACCGCGAACTTGCGCGACTTGGCGATCTCGTCGTCGGCGCGGCGGCGGACGTTCTCCATCTCGGCCTTGGCGCGCAGGTAGGCGTCGGCCAGCTCGACGTTCTTCGCCTCGAGCTCGGCGACACGGGCCAGGGCCTCGCTGGGGTCGGCCGAGGCGGCGGCGCCGTTCATCGAGGCCGGTTCGGTGTCGGGAAAGGGCGGGGTGTGCTGGGTGTCGGACATGGTCTCTTCCTTGGCCGCTGCGGCGGCGTCCCGGTGCGACATGGGGTCGTCTCGGGTGGCTTCAAGAGGCTGCTGCATCGGCACGACAGCCGCTCGGCCGTGGCCGGGCCGGGGGACTCGCTGCGGTTTCATGCAAACTGTCACGCTGATCATGAGTCTTCCTTCCTCCGACCCCGATTCCGTCGACGATCCGGCCGCCGCGGTGCTGGCCGATGCGGCGGTCATGCTCGCGCCGATGGTGCGCTGGCTGCTCGGGCATGGCGTGCCGCTGGGTGCGCTGACGCGCACGCTCAAGCAGGTCTATCTCGACGAGGGCCGCAGCGAGCTGGCGCGCCGCGGCCAGCGCGTCACCGATTCGGCGCTGAGCGTGCTGACCGGCGTGCACCGCAAGGACGTGCGCCAGATGCAGACCGAGACGCCGGGCCGGCCGGCGCTGGCGCCCACCCCGGCGGCGATGCTGTTCACCCGCTGGATCACCGACCTGTCCTGCGGCGATGCCGAAGGCCGGCCGCGGGCGAGCCTGCCGCGCCAGGGGCCGGCGCCCAGCTTCGAGTCGCTCGCGCGCGAGGTCTGCAGCGACGTGCATCCGCGCACCCTGCTCGAGGAGCTGCTGCGCCTGGGCCTGGTGCGGGTCGACGGCGAGGAGGTGCTGCGCCTGAGTGACCGCTTCGTGCTGCCGGGCCGCGACCCGGCGGCCGCGCAGGCGATGGCGGTCAATGTCGCCGACCATCTGGCCGCGGCGGTGCACAACCTGGGTTGCGATCTGCCTGGCCGCCGTCTGCTCGAGCAGAGCGTCTTCGCCGAGGGCCTGTCGCCGCAGGCCGCCGCCGAGCTGGGCGTGCTGGCCCGCGCGATCTGGGCCGAGGCGCTCGAGCGCATGGTGCGCGAGGCCGAGCAGCGGCTCGACCGTGACCGCGATGTCGAGGATGCCGCGTCGGTCGCGCGCATGCGCTTCGGGGTCTATTACTTCACCGACATGGAGGATGCCAATGACGACGACGACGCGGGTCGAGCGCGACCGCGCCGCTGAATTCCAGCCTGCACGCCGGCGGCTGTTCGGGCAAGCGGCCGGGCTGGGCCTGATCGGACTGGGCAGCGGCCTGCTGGGCGGCTGTGGCGGCAGCGGCGTCGGCAGCAATGGCACCGGCGGCCCGGTGCTGCTGTCGCAGAGCGTGGGCACGGTATCGGGCTTCGGCAGTGTCGTCGTCGACGGCGTGCGCAAGGACGACAGCGCGGCGCGGATCGAGCGCGAGCGCGCCGACGGCGGGCGCGACAGCGCCGAGATGCGGCTCGGCCAGCGGGTGGTGCTGGAGTATTCGACCGATGCCGGCGGCCTCGAGGTGCTCGGCCGCATCGAGGTGCGGCCCTCGCTGGTCGGCCGGGTGAGCGAGCGCACCACCGACACGCTGGGCGTGCTGGGCCAGACGGTGGTGATCAACGCCGATCCGACCCGCGGCCCGATCACCGTGCTGGGCGAGCGCTGGCGCAGCGCCGCCGACATCGCCATCGGCGACGCGGTCGAGCTGCACGCGATCGTGACCGGCGCGCCGGGCGGCGCGCGCCGTCTGCTGGCCACCCGCATCGACACCCCGGCCTCGCTCGACACGCTGCGCCTGGTCGCGCCGGTGAGCGAGGTGCTGGCCGGCCTGGCCGGGGCCTCGCGTCAGCAGGTCCGCATCGGCGCGCTGACCGTCTGGCTGCCAGCGGGCGACCAGGCCCAGGCCGGCCAGATGTTGACGCTGCATGCGTCCTCGGCTGACTTCGATGTCGCGACCCGGGTGCTGCGGGCCTCGCGCATGCAGGTCGATGCGGCCTCGACGCTGGCGGCGGCCGGTTCGCGCATCGAGCGCGCTGGCCTGATCGCCGGCTGGAGCGGGCGCAGCCTGACGATCGATGGCGTCACGATGGAGGTCGATGCCACCACCGCGCTGGTGCCGTCCGCACTGCTGCCGGCCGACGGGCTGCATGCCCGCGTGGTGGCTCGGCGCAGCAGTGACGCGCTGCGCTGGCAGGCGATCTCGATCGAGGCGGTCGCCACCACCGGCTCGGCGCTGCTGGTGGGCACGCTGTCGGACTGGTCGGCCGCCACGGCCGACAGCCCGGCCAGCTTCCGGGTCCGCGACACCCGGGTCACGCTGACGGCAGTCACCGTGCTGGAGCTGGGCGGCTGCACGGCCGCTGCCGCCACCGCCGCCACCGCGACGCTGGTCAACGGCATGCATGTCGAGGTGACGGGCAGCGTCGGCTCGCGTGGCATCGTCGCCGATCGGGTGCGCTGCCTGAAGGAGCCGCAAGGCACGACCGCGCAGCTGACCCGCCAGGGCCGCATCCTGTCCTTCGACGAGGCGGCACGTCGGCTGACGCTGCAGCAGACGGCCGAGGACGGCGGCGTGCGCGAGCTCATCGTGAGCTGGAGCGACACCACGCACTGGCGCGATCCCGTGCGCGGCTCGGCCGCGCTGCTGGCGACGCTGGTCGCCGAGGGCCGGCTCGTCGAGATCGAGGGCACGCTGTCGGCCGAGGGCCTGCTGCAGGCCCGGCGGGTGCGGCTGCGTCCCGCGGACAGCGGGCGGCGTGATCACCCGCCGGAGCCGTCAGCGCCGGACGACACCTCCGGCGCTGAGACCGCCCGGGTGGCAGGGGCGATTCCCCGGCCTCAGGCGAGGTCGTCGACCGACACGCTCCAGCGCTGCCAGTCGGCGAGCTGACGCCGGTCGGCCTTGGTCGGCCGGCCCTGCTGGATGCTCAGCGCCGGGTCGGCGGCGTAGTGGCGCCGCTCGCGCCACTCGGCCTGGGCGCGCAGGCTCTCCATCGTCTCGCGGTAGAGCAGCTGCGCCTGCGGCGCCGGGCCGCGCACCGCCGACAGGCCGAGCACCTCGACCTCGCGCGGTGTCGGGCCGTCGCCCTGGCGCACCGAGACGCGGTCGCCCGCGCGCACCTCGCGCGAGGGCTTGGCGTCCTGGCCGTTGACGCGCACCCGGTGGCGCTCGATCTCGTCGGCCGCCAGCGAGCGGGTCTTGAAGAAGCGCGCAGCCCAGAGCCACTTGTCCAGGCGCTGGCCGGCCGGACGGCCGGCCTCGGGGGCAGGGGAGGAAGATCGGGGGGCTCGGCTCATCGTGTCAGTGCGACAGGTCAGGGAATCGGATGATGCACCGGCCCGGGATCAGGCACGGTGGGCAAGGGGGCATGGCCGGTCAGATCGGTGACCCGTGCCAGCGGCAGGCGCACCGTCGCGTCCAGCCCGGTGATGCGCGAGCGCCGGATGCGGTTGTCCAGCGCCAGCGTGCCGTCCAGCGAGTCGACGATGTCACGACAGATCGCCAGCCCCAGGCCGGAGCCGCCGCTCAGGTTGCCGCGCTCGGGGCCGGCGGCGAAGGGCCGGAACAGGCGCTCGCGCAGCGGCTCGGCGATGCCGGGGCCGCTGTCGGCGATCGTCAGCGCGGCGTGGTGGCCGTCGCGGTGCATCGTCACCGCCAGCAGGCCCCCCGGCGCCGAGCACTTGATCGCGTTGTGCAGCAGGTTGCGCGCCAGCTCGCGCAGCGCCCATTCATGGCCGCGCACCGTGGCCGGCACCGTCTCGACCGAGAAGTCCAGGTCGCGCTCGGCGGCCAGTGCCGCCAGGTCCAGCGCGACGTCGCGCACCAGCGCCTCCCAGTCGGCCAGCGGCGGCTGGCCCTGCTGGCGCAGCTGCTCGACCTTGGCCAGCGCGAGCATCTGGTTGGCCAGGCCGGTGGCGCGATCGACGGTGTGCTCGATCTCGGCCAGCGCGGTGGCGCTGTCGGTGTCGCCGCGCCGTGCCGACTGCACCTGCACCTTCAGCACCGCCAGCGGGGTGCGCAGCTGGTGCGCCGCGTCGCGCACGAAGCGCTTCTGGTGCTCGAGCAGCCGCGCGCTGCGCTCCATCATCGCGTTGGTGGCCTCCACCAGCGGGCGCAGCTCGCGCGGGGCCTCCTCGGTGGCCAGCGGGGTCAGGTCGTCCTCGGCGCGGCGGGCGATCTCCTCGCTGAGCCGGCGCACCGGCCGGGTGGCGTGCTGCACCACCCAGATCACCACCAGCGCGATCACCGCCACCAGCGCCGCCTGGCGCCACAGCGTGCCGATCAGGATCTGCCGTGCCAGCGTGTGGCGCAGCTCCAGCGTCTCGGCCACCTGGATGGTGGCCATGCCCTGGCCGGCCTGGCCTGCCACCGGCTGCAGCAGCACCGCCATGCGCACCGGCATGCCGCGGTACTGGGCATCCTGGAAGTCGACCAGCGCGGCATAGACGCTGCGCTGCGGGATGTGGCCGCTCCAGGGCGGCAGGTCCTCGAAGCCGCTGACCATCTCGCCGTCGAAGCCACTGACACGGAAGAACATGCGGCTGCGGTTGTCCGCCTCGAAGGCCTCCAGCGCCGAGTAGGGCACGTCGGCTGCCACCTGCGCTCCGCGGGGGCCGGCGCGCACCTCCAGCCGCTCGCCGATGGCCTTGGCCGAGGCCAGCAGCGTGCGGTCGTAGGCGATGCCTGCGGCCTCGCTGGCCTCGCGGTAGAGGCTCGCCGTGTGGATCACCACCAGCACCGTGACCGGCAGCAGGATGCCCGCCAGCAGCTCGGCGCGCAGCGACAGGTGCGCGATGCGGTGGGCCAGCCGCCGGCGCCACCGCGCCAGCGGGCCCGGGGCGGTCGCACTCATGCCGGCGCCGGTGCGGCCTTGAGCAGATAGCCCAGGCCGCGCAGTGTCACCAGCTGCACGCCGGTCTGCGCCAGCTTCTTGCGCAGCCGGTAGACCACCACCTCGATCGCCTCGGTCTGCACCTCGCGCTCGCCGGGAAAGACCAGCTCGAACAGTCGCTCCTT
>JBJOPV010000248.1:0-5826 GCA_046050625.1 Pseudomonadota bacterium | reverse complement strand
GTGCGGAGGCTCTGCAGGCCGTCGCGCAGGCCGACCTCTCGGATGACGGCCCGCGCGGGCAGGGAAGACGGAAAGCTCATGGACATCGATCTCCAGCAATGGCATCGATGCTATGAAATTCCTGTTTGTGCTTTGGCGGTATTTGGGAAGGTGATAATTTCCTGATTGGAATTTTTTATCCGGGTTTGCCCGGAATCCGGAGAGACACCATGAAGCGCCTGCTGGACCCCGTCTCGCTGCACCTGTTCGCCATCGTCTGCGAAGAGGGCAACATGGTGCGTGCGGCCGAACGCGCGGCCATCGTGCCTTCGGCCATCAGCAAGCGCCTGGCGCTGCTGGAGGATCAGCTCGGCCTGCCGCTGCTGGCGCGCAGCCGCGGCCGCTTCGAGCCCACGCCGGCGGGCGAGGTGCTGCTGCGCCAGGCGCGCGACATCCTCGGCCGCATGGAGCGCACCCACGCCGAGCTGGGCGAGTTCACCTCGGGCGTGCAGGGCAGCGTGCAGGTGCTGGCCAGCCTGTCGGCGCTGGCGGAATTCCTGGCCGAGGACCTGGGCGGCTTCCTGGCGCGGCATCCGCAGCTGCGGGTCGGGCTGGAGGAGAAGATCAGCGCCGAGATCGTGCGTGGGGTGCACGAGGGCGCGGCCGATTTCGGCGTGCTGTGGGATGCGGCCGACCTCAAGGGCCTGGAGAGCGATCCCTACCGCAGCGACTTCGTGCATCTGGTGGCCGAGGCCTCGCATCCGCTGGTGCGCGAGACCGGGCCGATCGCCTTCGCCGAGACGCTGGGCCACGAGATGATCGGCGTGGCGCCGTCGCTGATGGAGCGGCGGATGCAGCGCTATGCCGAGGAGGCCGGCGGCACGCTGCGCCAGCGCATCCGGGTGTCGGGCGTGGACGCGGCCTGCCGGCTGGTGGCTGCGCGGCTGGGCATCGCGCTGCTGCCACGCGAGGCGGTGACGACGCAGGTGCAGTCGCTCGGGCTGGTGACCCGGCCGCTGAGCGACGCCTGGGCGCGGCGCCAGTTCGTGCTGTGCATGCGCTCCTACCGCGGCCTGTCGGCCGCGGCGCGGCAGTTCGTCGACCACCTGCGCGAGCAGGCGGCCGCACCGGGCCGAGCGCCAGTTTGAACGTTCAAACTGCGGCCGGGGTCAGGCCGGGCGCAGGCAGGACGGTGCCGCGGCAGTCGCCGAAGCCGATGGAGCGCGCCCCCGCGCGCTCGCAGCGCGCCTTCAGGATGACGGTGTCGCCGTCCTGCAGGAAGGTGCGGGTCTCGCCGCCGGGCAGCTCCAGGGCGCGCTTGCCGCCCTCGGTCAGCTCCAGCATCGAGCCGCCTTCGCCCTCGCCGGGGCCGGAGAGCGTGCCGGTGCCGAACAGGTCGCCCGGCTGCAGGTTGCAGCCGCCCACCGTGTGGTGCGCCACCATCTGCGCGATCGTCCAGTAGGCGGCCGAGGCGAAGTTGGAGCGGGCGATGCGCGCTGGCGCCTGGCCGCGCTCGGCCATCGCGGCGGTCTGCAGATGCACCTCCAGCCCGATGTCGATCGCGCCCGAGGCGCGCTGCTGCGCCGAATCCAGATAAGGCAGCGGCGCCGGGTCGCCCTCGGGGCGGGTGAAGGGCTGGCGGAAGGGCGCCAGCGCCTCCAGCGTCACCACCCACGGCGAGAGCGTGCTGGCGAAGTTCTTCGACAGGAAGGGGCCGAGCGGCTGGTATTCCCAGGCCTGCACGTCGCGCGCCGACCAGTCGTTGAACAGCGTCAGGCCGAAGACATGCGCCTCGGCATGCTCGATCGGGATGGGCTCGCCCATCACGTTCGGCCGGCCGATCAGCACGCCCAGCTCCAGCTCGTGGTCCAGGCGCTGGCAGGGGCCGAAGCGCGGCTCGGTGGCGCCCGGCGGCATCGACTGGCCGTTCGGCCGGCGGAAATCCTGGCCGCTGGGGATCAGCGAGGAGGCGCGGCCGTGGTAGCCGATCGGCACCCACTTGTAGTTGGGCAGCAGCGGGTTGTCCGGCCGGAACAGGCGCCCGACGCGGGTGGCGTGGTGGATGCCGATGTAGAAGTCGGTGTAGTCGCCGACCTGGCAGGGCAGGCCCAGCTCGACCCGGCTCATCGGCACCAGCGCCTCGGCCCAGGCGGCCTGGCTTGCGCTGCCCTCGCGCAGGCCGCGCGACAGCGCCAGACGCAGCGCGTGGCGCGGCTCCGGGGCCAGCCGCATCAGCCGGTTCATGTCGGCGCTGTCGATCAGGCGGGCGCGGCGCAGGTCCAGCACCTGGTCGCCGATGGCCACGCCGATGCGCCAGTCGCCGTCGCGTGGCTCGCGAAAGCGCCCGAAGGGCAGGTTCTGGATCGGGAAATCGGTGGCCGGATCGTTGGCCGAGGCCACCCAGCTCTGCAGCGCCGGGTCGTGCGTCTCGTCGATCTGCAGCCAGAGGGGCGTGGCGTTCATCGGGTGGCCTCCGCGGCGGGCTTGAACTCGCGCTCGTGGAAGAAAGCGGCGTGCTTCGGGGCACGCTTGGTCAGGCTCCAGTCCTCGAGCATCTTCCACTTCACCTCGTCCATGCGGCGCAGCATGTCGGCCTCCTCGGGGTCCGGGCAGGCCAGCTCGACGCGGTGGCCGTTGGGGTCGAACATGTAGATCGAGTGGAAGGCGCCGTGGTCGGTCACGCCCAGGACCTCGACGCCCTCGGCCTCCAGATGCGCCTTGTAGGCCAGCAGCGTCTCGCGGTCGGCGACGCGGAAGGCGATGTGCTGCACCCAGGCCGGGGTGTTGGGGTCGCGCCCCATCTCGGGCTGCGTCGGCAGCTCGAAGAAGGCCAGCACATTGCCGCTGCCGGCGTCCAGGAAGATGTGCATGTAGGGGTCGGGTGCCTTGGTCGAGGGCACGCGGTCCTCGGCGATGGCCAGCATGAAGTCCATCTTCAGCATGCGGCCGTACCACTCGACGGTCTGCTTGGCATCCTTGCAGCGGTAGGCCACATGGTGGATGCGGTCGATCTTCAGCGGGCGGGGGGTGCTCATGTCCTGCTCCTTGCGTGTTCGGGCGGCCGGGCTTCAGTCCAGCCGGATGTTGTTGGCGGCGATCAGCCGGCCCCAGCGCTCGCGCTCGAGGCGGGCGTAGTCGGCCATCTGCTTCGGGGTGCCGGGCAGCGCCTCCAGCGCCAGGGTCTGGAAGCGCGCCTTGACCATCGTCGCGTCCAGCGCCTGCTGCAGCGCGCGGTGCAGCTGCGCGACCGTCTCCGGTAGCGTGCCGCTGGGCACCACCAGGCCCTGCCAAGCGTAGGCCTCGAAGCCGCCGAGACCCTGCTCGGCCAGCGTGGGAATGTCGGCCATCGTCTTCAGCCGCGCCGGCGAGGCCACGCCGATGCCGCGCAGCTTGCCCGAGAGCAGATGCGGCTGCACGCTTGCGCTGTCCATCAGCGCGAAGGGCACGCGCCCGCCGATCAGGTCCTGCACCGCGGGTGCGGCGCCTCGGTAGGGCACATGCTGCATCTTCAGCCCGGTGCGCTCGCGCAGCAGCTCGCCGGCCAGATGGTGCGGGCTGCCCGGCCCGGCCGAGGCGTAGTTGAGCGCCTCCGGGTTGGCGCGCGCCCAGGCCAGGAAGTCCTTGTAGCTGCGCACCGGCAGCGCCGGGTTGACCACCAGGATCATCGGAAAGCGCGCCAGCAGGCCCACCGGCACGAAGTCGCGTTCGGCGTCGTAGGGCAGCTTGGCGAACAGCGCGGGGTTGGCCGCCAGCGTGGCGAAGTCGGCCGTCAGCATGATGTGGCCGAAGTCCTTCGACTTGGCGACATAGTCCGCGGCGATGTTGGTGGCCGCGCCCGGCTTGTTGCTGACGACGATGCTGCGGCCCAGGGCCTTGCCCATGGCCTCGGCGACGGTGCGCGCCACCGCATCCGAGCCGCCGCCGGCGGCGTAGCCCACCACCCATTCCAGCGGCTTGCTGTCCTGGGCCTGCGCGGCGGCGGGCAGCAGCGCGGTGGCGGCCAGCACGCCGCCCAGCAGGCTGCGACGAAGGAGGTTGATCTTCTTCATGTCCGTGTCTCCTGGGGAAGGGCGCTCAGACGCCCAGGCGGGCGGCGGCCAGCGCCTCGCGCAGCACGCGCAGGTCGCCGATGTGGTTGGCCAGCAGCAGCACCAGCCGGGCGTTGAGCATCTGGCTGCGCTCGTCGTCAAGGTCGCGGTGGGTCTCGATCAGCACTTCATAGAAGTCGTCGCCGGGCGAGAAGGCGTGGCGGTCGCGCCGGCCGGGTTCGCCGAAGTTCGGGCGGGTGATCAGCGTGTTCATGGGTGCGTTCTCCGTGCGTCTCACTGCAGGGCCAGGCTGCGGCCCAGCGCCGCGCGCAGTGCCTCCAGGCCGAAGGCGCGCCAGCGCGCGGCCACATGCTGGTCCGGGCGAAGCAGGTAGACGGTGCCGGGCTGGCCGTCGTAGCGGCGGGTCAGGTGGCCCTCGGTGTCGATCAGGTCGCCGGCCGCAGCGGCGCTACCCGGGCGCTGCACCCGGCGCAGGCCGACCGGCACCGGCAGATCGTCCGGCAGCGCCACCGGCGCGTCGCCGAAGACCAGCAGCGTGAAGTCGCCGTCCGCCACCTGGCGCAGCAGCCAGGTCGGCTGGCCGTCGACCGCCACCGGCGCGTCATCCATCGGCGCGCCCGGCAGCATCCAGCCCTCGAAGTCCTCGTCCGGGCGGTCCGGCGTCACCAGGGCGGAGCTGCCCAGCGTGGCCGGCACCGACAGCCGGCCCGAGTTGACCAGCGCCCGCGCGAAGCTGTGCTCGCGTGCCAGGCCCAGCACCGCGTTGCGCAAGCGCCTGGACATCGCGCTCTTGGGCGTGATGAAGTCGGTCGAGCGGGTCGAGTTCAGCAGGTTCTCGTCGGCGGCGAAGGCGCGCTCGGCGTGGTAGCTGTCGAGCAGCGTCTCGGGGGCGCGGCCGCGCAGCACGGCGGCGAGCTTCCAGCCCAGGTTGTCCGCGTCCTGGATGCCGGAGTTGGCGCCGCGCGCGCCGAAGGGGCTGACCTGGTGCGCCGAGTCGCCGGCGAACAGCACCCGGCCGTGGCGGAAGCTCGTCATGCGCCGGCACTGGAAGGTGTAGACGCTGACCCACTCCAGCTCGAAGGGCCGCTCGTCGCCCAGCATCGCGCGGATGCGCGGGATCACGCGTTCGGGCTTGCGCTCCTCGTCCGGGTCGGCGTCCCAGCCGAGCTGGAAGTCGATGCGCCAGACGTTGTCAGCCTCGCGGTGCAGCAGCACGCTCTGGCCGCGGTGGAACGGCGGGTCGAACCAGAACCAGCGTTCGGCGGGGAAGTCGGCCTTCATCACCACGTCGGCGATCAGGAAACGGTCCTGGAAGACGCGGCCCTCGATGTCATGGCCGAGCAGGCAGCGGATCGGGCTGCGCGCGCCGTCGCACACCACCAGCCAGTCGCAGGCCAGCGTGAAGGTGCCGTGCGGTGTCTGGACCTGCAGCGTGGCGCCGGCCCCATGCGGCTCGACCTGCGTCACCTTGTGGCGAAAGCGCATCTCCAGGCCGGGCAGCTCGCGCGCTCGCGCCACCAGGTAGTCTTCCAGGTAGTACTGCTGCAGATTGACCATGCCGGGGCGCTCGTGGCCGGCCTCGGGCAGCAGGTCGAAGCTGAACACCTCCTCGGTGTCGAGGAAGGTGCGCCCGACGTTCCAGGTCACGCCCTTGTCCACCACCGGCTGGCCGCAGCCAAGCCGGTCGAGGATCTCCAGCGTGCGCTTGGCGTAGCACAGGCCGCGCGAGCCGACGCTGACGGTGTCGTCGTCGTCGAGCAGCAGCACCGGCTGGCCGCGCTGCGCCAGGTCGATGGCC
>JBJOPV010000247.1:0-5837 GCA_046050625.1 Pseudomonadota bacterium | reverse complement strand
GGTGCTGTACGCCTCGGGCTTCATCGCCTACTTCTTCAACGTCATCTTCCTGATGGGCCTGTGCGCCATCCTGATCGTCGGCCAGAACCCCGAGTTCTTCGAGGGCGGCCAGGTCGGCGGCAAGCTGATCGGCGGCGGCAACATGGTGGCGATGCACCTGGCCCGGGCGGTCGGCGGCAACCTGCTGCTGGGCTTCCTGGCGGCGGTGGCCTTCGCGACCATCCTGGCGGTGGTGGCCGGTCTGGCGCTGGCGGGCGCCTCCTCGATCTCGCATGACCTGTATGCCCGCGTCATCATGAAGGGCCAGGCCAAGGAAGAGGACGAGATGCGTGTCTCGCGCTTCGCCACCCTGGCGCTGGGCGTGATCGCGGTGGTGCTGGGCATCGCCTTCGAGAAGCAGAACGTTGCCTTCATGGTCGGTCTGGCCTTCGGCATCGCCGCCTCGAGCAACTTCCCCGTGCTGATCCTGTCGATGTACTGGAAGGGCCTGACGACACGCGGCGCGCTGGCCGGCGGCTACCTCGGCCTGGCGCTGGCCGTCACGCTGGTGCTGCTGTCGAAGTCGGTGTGGGTGACGGTGCTGGGCAACCCGGCTCCGCTGTTCCCGTACGAGCAGCCGGCGCTGTTCTCGATGCCGGTGGCCTTCCTGATCTGCATCGTCGTCTCGAAGCTGGACCGCAGTGCGGCCGCGCAGAAGGAGCTTGCCGCCTTCGACGACCAGTTCGTCCGTGCCCAGACCGGCTACGGCGCCGCCTCGGCCTCGAACCACTGATCACGGATCCCCGCGCCACGATTTCTGTACTGTGACCCCAGTCTCCGGCGTCCCCTGACCGAGGACGCTTTCGAAACGCCTCCGGCTCCTGCGGGCCGGGGGCGTCTTTTTTGGGGGAGGCGGGTGCCGGGCGGGGTCGGAAGATCAGCGCGCCGGCGCCAGCTTCGTCACCGTGTACTGCCCGCCCACCTTGTCCGCATCGAACTTCACCTTGTCGCCGACCTTCACGGCGTCGAGCATCGCGGCGTCCTGAGCGCGGAAGACCATCGTCATCGGGGGCATGTCGAGGTTCTTGATCTCGCCGTGCCGGAGCGTGATCTTCTGCTGCGGCTTGTCGATCTTCATGACCTCGGCGTCGGTGCTCTGGGCCTGTGCGGGTGCGGCGGCCAGCACGGCGGCGCCAGCGAGGGTGAGGGCTGCGATCCAGCGGTTCATCGTGACTTCTCCATTCGGACAGGTTGAAAACGGTTGATGTGCCCTGCGGGATGACCCGGTCAGGGGTGGCCGTGCCCGCTCGGCTTGCGGGCGTTCACCGCGGCCTCGCCCGAGGGTGGGGTCGCCCGCACCGGCTCGGCCAGCGGCGCGCCGGTCCACTCAAAGGCGACGGTGCCCTTCGGGTGCGCGAACCAGCCGGGGTCGCGGTAGTCGCCCGGCTTCTGGTCACGGCGCACCTTCAGGATGCTGAACATGCCGCCCATCTCGACGCCGCCGAACGGACCCTGGCCGGTCATCATCGGCGCGGTGTTGTCGGGCAGCGGCATCTCCATCTCGGCCATGTCGGCCATGCCGCGCTCGCCCATGGCCATGTAGCCGGGGATCAGCTTCGTGATCTTGCGGGCGACGTCGGTGTGGTCGACGCCGATCATCGTCGGCACGTCGTGGCCCATCGCGTTCATGGTGTGGTGGCTCTTGTGGCAGTGGAAGGCCCAGTCGCCTTCCTCGCTGGCGATGAACTCCACCTGGCGCATCTGGCCGACCGCCACGTCGGTCGTCACCTCCGGCCAGCGCGCCGACTTCGGCACCGGGCCGCCGTCGGTGCCGGTGACCTCGAACTCGTGGCCGTGCAGGTGGATCGGGTGGTTCGTCATCGTCAGGTTGCCCACGCGGATGCGCACCCGGTCGCCCTGGCGCACGTTGAGCGTGTCGATGCCGGGAAAGATGCGGCTGTTCCAGGCCCAGAGGTTGAAGTCGAGCATGGTCATCACCTTTGGCGTGGCGCTGCCGGGCTCGATGTCGAAGGCGTTGAGCAGCAAGCAGAAGTCGCGGTCGACATCGGCGATCAGCGGGTGCTTCGCCCTCGGGTGCGTGATCCACATCCCGTACATGCCCATGGCCATCTGCACCATCTCGTCGGCGTGCGGGTGGTACATGAAGGTGCCGGGGCGGCGCGCCTCGAACTCGTAGACGAAGGTCTTGCCTGGCGGGATGGCCGGCTGTGTCAGGCCGGCCACGCCGTCCATGCCGTTGGGCAGGCGCTGGCCGTGCCAGTGCACCGCGTGGTGCTCGGGCAGGCGGTTGGTGACGAAGATGCGCACCCGGTCGCCCTCGACCACCTCGATCGTCGGGCCGGGCGACTGGCCGTTGTAGCCCCAGAGGTTGGCGTTGAAGCCGGGCGTCATCTCGCGCACCACCGGCTCGGCGACGAGATGGAACTCCTTGACGCCGGCGTTCATGCGCCAGGGCAGGCTCCAGCCGTTGAGCGTCACGACCGGGCGGTAGGGGCGGCCGGTGGCGGGCTGCAGCGGCACCGCGGTGGCGGCCGAGGTCTGGATGATCGGCTCGGGCAGCGCAGCCATGGCCACGCGGCTGACCGAGGCGGCGGCGACCGCGGCCCCGGCGGAAAAGAGGGAACGTCGGGAAATCATGGTGAAAGGTCCGTGTGGGGTTCGCGGTGCGCTCAGTGGCCGCCGGCGTCGGCGGCGGTGGAGGCGGCGGCCGGGCCGCTGCCGGCATCGAGCCGGGGGCGGCCGAGCAGGGCTTGCTGCAGGTCGGCATCGGCGCGCCAGAACTCTCGCCGGGCGTCGATCGCGGCGTTGACGGCGCCGATCTGCGCGCGCGCATCGGCCAGCAGCTCGAACACGCCGATCAGCATGCCGTTGTAGCGCAGCAGGGTCTCCTCGCTGATGCGCTGGCGCAGCGGCACGACGACCTGCTGCGCATGGCGCGCGAGGTCCCAGGCGTGGCGCCAGTTCCGCCCGGCCTCGCGCGCCTCGGAGCGCGCGTCGATGGCGATGGCGGCGGTGCGGTGCACGCTGGCGGTGTAGATCGCCTCGGCGCGTGCGGTCTTCGCGTCCCCCCAGTCGAACAGCGGCAGCTCCAGCCCCACCTCCCAGGAGCGGCTGCGGTGGCCGTCGTTCGTCTTCGAGCGCGAGAGGCCCAGGTCGATCGCATCGACGAAGCGGGTCGTGCGCGTCAGCCCGAGGCTGCGGGCGGTCTGCGCGGTGGCGAGCTTCGCGGCCTGCACGTCCAGGCGCTGCGCCAGCGCGCGGGCCTCGATGTCGGTCAGCGCGATGGGCTGCGCGGGCAGGTCGGGCAGCCGTGCGGGCAGCGCCAGCCGCTCGGCGTCTTCGCCCCACAGGCCGAGCGCGCGCACCAGGCGCTCGCGGGTGGCGTCGCGGGTGCGTTCGCCGCGTGCCAGGTTCATCAGCGCGTCGGCCTCGAAGGCCTGCTCGCGCGCCAGCGTCAGGCGGTTGAAGTTGCCGGCCTGCGCCATGCGCCGCGCCAGCTCGGCGCCGGCTTCGGCGGCCTCGTGGACCTGGTGCAGATAGGCCAGGCTTTCCTCGGCGGCGACCGCCTCGACCCAGGCGCGGCGCACCTCGGCGATGCGCTCGACGATGCCGATCGTCACCTGCGCCTGCTGGCGCGCGAGCTGCTGCTCGGCCATCGAGCGCGCCAGCGGCATCAGCAGCAGCCGGCCCAAGCCGAGGTGCAGGCCGATCTCGCGCTCGATCTCGTCGCCGCTGGCGGTGCGCTTGTAGGACAGGCCCGGATTGAGCAGGCGCGTGGCCTGCGCGACCTCGGCCTGCGCCAGCCCCAGCTCAGCCAGATCGGCCTGCAGGCCGCGGTGGTTCAGCAGCGCCAGCTCGACCGCGCCGTCCTGCGTCAGGGGCGCGGCCAGCAGCGCGTCGAGGCGCGCACGCGCCTCGGCCGACGGCGCCTGGGCCTGGGGCCAGCGCGCGATGTCGGCGCCAGTGGCGGCGCGCAGCTGCTCGCGCACCGGCGCGATCGCCGCCTCCGGCGAGGTCGTGGCGCAGCCGGCCAGCGCGGCGGCGGCCAGCAGCGCCAGCGCGATCCGATGCGGGCGGTTCATCGCGCGCCTCCTTCGGTGCCGGAGGCGGCGGCCTCGGGCGCGTGCGCCTGCTTCAGATAGGTGCGCCAGCCGCCGACGGCGTGCACGCGCGCGTTGGCGGCGCGCCAGTCGCCGGGGGCGGTCTCGGGCGGGGCGGACGCGGCGCGCGCGGCCAGCGTCGAGCGGTGGGCGAGCGGGCGCACCGCGGCGCCGGGGTCTGCTGGATCGCCCACGCGGGCGAAGACCGGCGAGGCTGCGCCCGCCAGGGCGAGCGCAGCGGCAAGAAAGCGGAACATGAAGGAACCTCGTCAGGCAGAAAGGGGCCGAACGGACCGGATCGCGCCGGCACCGGGGGGGCGGCGGATCGACGGACGACGGATCAGATCAGGTCCGGCAGCGAGGGGGGCGGAACAGCGCGTCCGGCGGGGCGTCGGCAGCGCCGGTGACCGGCACCAGGGCCGGTGCGGCCTGCGGCAGTCGCGGCAGGCTCAGGGAAGGCGGGGCCGGCAGTCCCAGGCTGGCATGGCAGATCTCGCACAGCGAGCAGCCGGCGTGGTGAGGCGCGGCCTGCGGGTCGGCGTCAGGCGGCATCGACCGGTCTGCCGGTGCGGCATGGCAAGGTGGCAGCGCCTCGGCTGCTGCGCGGGGCATGGCGGTCATGGCCGTCATCTCTGCCAGCGCCCAGCCGCGCAGCGGCAGCAGCGCGATCACCAGCCAGAGCAGCCAGCGCAGGACAGAGCGGGCAGGACGGAACATGCCCGGCAGTATAGGTCGCGACCCTAGAATCCGGTCTTTCCGATCCTTCGTCCCGGAGCTTCCCGCATGAGCCACACGCCCGCCGACCAGGCCCAGATCCTTGCCCAGGCGCTGCCCTACATCCGCAAGTTCCATGGCAAGACCATGGTCATCAAGTACGGCGGCAACGCGATGACCGACCCGGCGCTGCAGAAGGCCTTCGCCGAAGACGTGGTGCTGCTCAAGCTGGTCGGCATCAACCCGGTCGTCGTGCACGGGGGCGGCCCGCAGATCGACGCGGCGCTGTCGAAGATCGGCAAGAAGGGCACCTTCGTCCAGGGCATGCGCGTGACCGACGCCGAGACGATGGATGTCGTCGAGTGGGTGCTGGGCGGCGAGGTGCAGCAGGACATCGTCGGCCTGATCAACGCCGCCGGCGGCAAGGCGGTCGGCCTGACCGGCCGCGACGGCGCGATGATCCGCGCGCGCAAGCTCAAGCTGCTCGACCTCAACGATCCTTCGGTCGAGCATGACGTCGGCCAGGTCGGCGAGATCGAGTCGATCGACCCGAGCATCGTGCGTGCCCTGCAGGACGACCAGTTCATCCCGGTGGTCAGCCCGATCGGTTTCGGCCCGGACAACGAGAGCTACAACATCAACGCCGACCTGGTGGCGTCCAAGCTGGCCGAGATCCTCAAGGCCGAGAAGCTGATGATGCTGACCAACATCCGCGGCGTGCTCGACAAGCAGGGCGAGCTGCTGACCGAGCTGACCTCGCGCCGCATCGACGAGCTGGTCGAGGACGGCACCATCTCCGGCGGCATGCTGCCGAAGATCGCCGGCGCGATCGACGCGGCCAAGTGCGGCGTCAACGCGGTGCACATCATCGACGGCCGCGTGCCGCACGTGCTGCTGCTGGAGATCCTGACCGAGCAGGCCTTCGGCACGATGATCCGCTCGCACTGAGCGGCCCCGCCCGATGAAGCGCGCCCCGGTCTGGCTCTTCGACCTCGACGACACGCTGCACGACGCCAGCCACGC
>JBJOPV010000246.1:0-5851 GCA_046050625.1 Pseudomonadota bacterium | reverse complement strand
GCGCCACCCCGAGGCCTGGGCGGAGGACCTGCGCCATCCGGTGCGCCATGTCTTCCTCGCGACGCTGCCGGTGTCGCTGATCCTGCTGGCGACGCTGGGCGTGGCGCTGGACGGGCCCGGCGCGCTGACCGCGGCCGTCTGGTGGGCGGGCAGCCTCGGCCAGCTCGCGGTGACCGTCTGGGTGCTGTCGCGCTGGTGGGCCGGCAACCGCGCCGGTGGCCTGCAGTGGGCGACGGTCACGCCGGTGCTGATCATCGCGGTGGTCGGCAACGTGCTGGTGCCGCTGGCCGGCGTCGAGCTCGGTCATGCCGAGTGGGCGGCGGCGCAGTTCGGCATCGGGCTGCTGTTCTGGCCGCTGGTGATGGCGCTGCTGCTGGTTCGCATCGCCTCGCAGGGCCTGTGGCCGGAGCGGCTGATGCCCGCCAACTTCATCCTGGTGGCGCCGCCGGCGGTGATCGGCCTGTCGGCGCTGGCGCTGGGCGCGCCGTCGCTGGCGGGCTGGATGGCCTGGGGCGTGGCGCTGGTCTGCTTCCTGTGGGTGGCGACGCAGGCGCAGCGCATCGTCTCGCAGGCCTTCTCGGTCGGGCACTGGGCGGTGTCCTTCCCCCTGGCGGCCTTCGCCGGGCTGACGCTGGAGCTGGGCCGCCACGGCAGCGGCGGCCCCGCGCGGGTGCTGGGCCCGCTGCTGCTGGCTTTCGCGTCGGTGATCGTGCTCGGGCTGTCGATGGGCACGGTGCGCGGCCTGCGCCAGCGCACCCTGCTGGCGCCGGAGCCGGTCGCGACGATCACGCCGATCTCAGGCTGAGGCGCGCCGATCCGCCCAGGCCGCGCCGGGCACGTCGAAGCGGTCGGCGTTCATCACCTTGACCCAGGCGGCGACGAAGTCGCGCACGAACTTCTCGCGGCTGTCATCCTGGGCATAGAGTTCGGCATAGGCGCGCAGCACCGAATTCGAGCCGAAGACCAGATCGACCCGGCTCGCCGTCCAGCGTACCGTGCCGGTGGCGCGATCGCGCAGCTCGTAGCGGTTGCGACCCACCGGCGTCCAGGCGAGGCCCATGTCGGTCAGCTGGACGAAGAAGTCGTTCGACAGCACGCCGACCCGGTCGGTGAACACGCCGTCACGGCTGCCGCCGTGGTTGACGCCCAGCACGCGCAGGCCGCCGACCAGCACCGTCATCTCGCAGGCGCTCAGCCCCATCAGCTGCGCGCGGTCGAGCAGCAGCTCCTCGGGCATGACCGCGAAGTCCTGCCGCATCGCGTTGCGGAAGCCATCGGCCAGCGGCTCCAGCACCGCGAAGGAGGCCGCGTCGGTCATCGCGTCGGTGGCGTCGCCGCGGCCGGGCAGGAAGGGCACGGCGATGTCCACGCCCGCCGCCTGCGCCGCCTCCTCGACGCCCAGGCTGCCGGCCAGCACGATCACGTCGGCCACGCTGGCGCCGGTGTCGGCGGCGATGCGCTCGTACACCGCCAGCACCCGCGCCAGGCGCTCGGGCTCGTTGCAGGCCCAGTCCTTCTGCGGCGCCAGGCGGATGCGCGCGCCGTTGGCGCCCCCGCGCTTGTCCGAGCCGCGGAAGGTGCGCGCGCTGTCCCAGGCGGTGGCGATGCGATCGGCCTGGCTCAGGCCGCTGGCGCGGATCTGCGCCCGCACCGCGTCCAGATCGATGTCGCTGCGGCCGGCCGGCACCGGATCCTGCCAGATCAGGTCCTCGGCCGGCACGTCCGGGCCGAGGTAGCGCACCTTCGGGCCCATGTCACGGTGCGTCAGCTTGAACCAGGCGCGGGCAAAGACCGCGCTGAAATGCGCCGGGTCGCGGTGGAAGCGCTCGGCGATCGGCCGGTAGAGCGGATCCATCTTCAGCGCCATGTCGGCGTCGGTCATGATCGGATTGCAGCGGATCGAGGCGTCCTCGACATCGACCGGGCGGTCCTCGTCGCGGATGTCGACCGGCTCCCACTGCCAGGCGCCGGCCGGGCTCTTGCGCAGCGTCCATTCGTGGCCGAACAGCATGTCGAAGTAGCCGTTGTCCCACCGGGTCGGATGGGTGGTCCAGGCGCCCTCGATGCCGCTGGTCACCGCATCGCGGCCAAGACCGCGGCCGCTGCGGGCGTTCCAGCCCAGGCCCTGCTCGTGCAGCTCGGCACCCTCCGGCGCGGGGCCGAGCTGCGCGGCGTCGCCGTTGCCGTGCGCCTTGCCGACGGTGTGGCCGCCGGCGGTCAGCGCCACCGTCTCCTCGTCGTCCATCGCCATGCGGGCGAAGGTCTCGCGCATGTCGCGGGCGGTGCGCAGCGGGTCGGGCTGGCCGTCGACGCCCTCCGGGTTCACGTAGATCAGGCCCATCATCACCGCGGCGAGCGGGTTCTCGAGCGTGCGCTCGCCCTCAGCGCTGCCGGCGTAGCGGCTGCCCTCGCTGCCGGTGGGCGCCAGCCAGGCCTGCTCCGAGCCCCAGTAGATGTCCTTCTCGGGATGCCAGATGTCCTCGCGGCCGAAGGCGAAGCCGTAGGTCTTCAGCCCCATCGACTCGTAGGCCATGTTGCCGGCCAGGATCATCAGGTCGGCCCAGCTGATGCGCCGGCCGTACTTCTTCTTGATCGGCCAGAGCAGGCGCCGCGCCTTGTCGAGGTTGCCGTTGTCGGGCCAGGAGTTCAGCGGCGCGAAGCGCTGGCTGCCGCTGCCGGCGCCGCCGCGGCCGTCGGCGATGCGGTAGGTGCCGGCCGAGTGCCAGGCCATGCGGATCATCAGGCCGCCGTAGTGGCCCCAGTCGGCCGGCCACCAGGGCTGGCTGTCGGTCATCAGCGCCTTCAGGTCGCGCTTGAGCGCCTCGACATCGAGCTGGCGCAGCTCGTCGCGGTAGCTGAAGCCCGCGCCCATCGGGTCGGTGCGGGTGTCGTGCTGGTGCAGGATGTCCAGGTTCAGCGCCCGCGGCCACCAGCGCATCGCGCCGGCCGACCGGTCGGCGGAGGTCGGGCTGCCGTGCATCACCGGGCACTGCCCGCTGCGCGTCGTGGGGCTCGTCGGGCTCGTGGGGGTCGAAGGGGTGCTCATCGGGTCTCTCCTGGGGGACAGGCAATGCGGGCGCCGGAAAGCACCCGCCGGGATGAAGAGACTTTAGATGTCGGTCATCAATCGATCCATTTGAATAGATTCATTCCATCGATAGCCTTCAGCTCATGCGCCGCGCCATTCGCCGCGGGCCTGCCGGATCACCGCCACCGCGCCCGACAGCGCCAGCCCGGCCATGACGCCGGCGACGATCAGGTCCGGCCAGCCCTGGCTGGTACCGAAGACGCCCAGCGCAGCGGCCATCACCGCCAGATTGCCGATCGCGTCATTGCGGCTGCACAGCCAGACCGAACGCATGTTGGCGTCGCCCTCGCGCCAGGCGTAGAGCATCGCCGCCACCGCGACATTGGCCAGCAGCGCCAGCGCGCCGACCGCGCCCATCGTCGCCGCCTCGGGCACCGTGCCCTGCGAGAAGCTCCACAGCGCATGCCCCAGCACAGCCACGCCGAACAGACCCATGCTGGCGCCCTTGAGCAGCGCCGCCCCGGCGCGGTGGCGCAGCGACAGGCCCAGCACCCACAGCGACACGCCGTAGTTGGCGGCGTCACCCAGGAAATCGATCGCATCGGCCAGGAGCGACACCGAGCCCGAGCGCAGGCCCGCGCCGATCTCGACCGCGAACATCGCCGCGTTGATCAGCAGCGCCGCCCACAGCACGCGACGGTAGCCCGTGCCAGTCGGCGCCGGCGGCGGGGAACAGGCATGGCCGTGGCCATGACCGTGGCAGGAATCACTCATCGGGACATCTCCATTGTCAAAGGTCGGGATGGAGGCATTGCAAACCCTGCAGCGGCTTCAGGGTCAAGCCCTGACGAGGCGCCCCGCGCATGCGAGCATCGGCGCATGAAGATCAGCGAACTGGCCCGCGCCACCCGCACGCCGGTGGGCACCATCCGCCACTACGAGCGCGAGGGCCTGCTGCCCGAGCCGCCGCGCCAGCAGGACAACGGCTACCGGCGCTACGGCCCGGCCGACATCGAGCGGCTGGGCCTGATCCGCCAGGCGCGCGCGCTCGACATGTCGCTGGGCGAGATCCGCGTGCTGCTGGCGCTGCACGACACGCCGCAGGCGCCTTGCGACGCGGTCAACGCGCTGCTCGACGAACACATCGGCCATGTCAGCGCGCGCATCCTGGAGCTGCAGCAGCTCGAGGCGCGGCTGCGCTCGCTGCGCGCACGCTGCCAGCGCGCCAGCGACGCCGGCCACTGCGGCATCCTCGCCGGACTGGCGGCAGGCGACGGCCAGGGCAGCGCGGACACGACGGGTGCGGCGGGCGTTCACGCCGGCGTGCATGTCGGCGGCTCGCACCGCGGCCACGGGCATTGACCCGGATTGACCCGCGGGTGACAGCGCCCGGCCCGCCCGGCGTGTTCTTCTGCAGGCGCCCGGACTGCCCGGACGCTGACGAGGAGACCCCGATGAGCCACGCCGACACCGATCCCGCCGCTTCTCCGGCCGATTCTCCGGCCGATTCTCCCGCCGCCACGCTGGCGCGCTGGCTCGACGACGAGCAGCGGGTGCGCGCCACCCTGGGCCCGCCCGGCGTCGCCCGGCCCGCACAGATCGCGCATCTGAGCGGCATGGAATGGTTCGCCGCCATCAGCCGCGGCGAGCTGCCCTCGGTGCCGATCGGCGCGACGATGGACTTCCTGCCGATCGAGTTCGAGCCCGGCCGCTTCGTCTTCCAGGGCCGGCCGGACCTGCGCCACGCCAACCCGATGGGCACCATCCACGGCGGCTGGATCGCGACGCTGCTGGACTCCTGCGTCGCCTGCGCGGTGCACACGATGCTGCCGGCCGGGCGCGCCTACACCACCGCCGAGCTGAAGATCAGCTATGTGCGCGCGCTCACGCCGCAGGTCGAGCGGGTGCGCGCCGAGGGCCGGGTGATCCATGCCGGCCGCCAGGCCGGCTTCGCCGAGGGGCGCCTGTTCGGCCCCGACGGCCGCCTCTACGCGCATGCGACGACGACCTGCATCGTGCTGTCGACCCGTGCGGCGGAGGGCTGAGATCGCGGTTTGCTCAGCCCTCAGCGTTCATCCTTCAGTCGCTCGCGCAGGCCCCGCGCCGCCGGCCGCAGCGGCGTGCGGTTCGCGGTCCAGCCGGCCTGCCACGGCGGCGTGAGGCCGCGCAGCCGGTGCGCCATGCCGGTCAGCGTGCCGTAGAGGCCCGGACTGGCGTTGACCTGGGCCCAGGCCTTCCAGGCCAGCGCCTCCTTCCAGTCCTTCGCGCTGGCCTGGCCGGCCAGCGGCGCATGGCCCGGCTCGGCATCGTGCTTGGCGGCGTGGCGCAGCTGCATCAGCAGCTCGGGGATCGGAATGCCGACCGGGCAGACCTCGGCGCAGGCGCCGCACAGGCTGCTGGCGGTGGGCAGGTCCTGCGTGGGCTCCAGCCCGAGCAGGTGCGGCGAGATGATCGAGCCGATCGGCCCCGGATAGGTCGTGCCGTAGGCCAGACCGCCGATGCGCGCGTAGACCGGGCAGTGGTTCATGCACGCGCCGCAGCGGATGCACTGCAGCGTCGGGCGGAAGTCGGCATCGCGGTAGGCCTGGGTGCGGCCGTTGTCGAGCAGGACCAGGTGCAGCTCGCGCGGGCCGTCGAGTTCGCCCTCGCCTTCTGCCCCCCCCTCGCGGCGCGGCCCGGTGATGACGTTGAGGTAGGTCGTGATCGCCTGGCCGGTGGCCGAGCGGGTCAGCAGGCTGTAGAGCGGCAGCACCTGCTCGAAGGTCTCGACCACCTTCTCCAGGCCGGTGATGGCGATGTGCACGTCGGGCACCGTGGTGCACA
>JBJOPV010000245.1:0-5878 GCA_046050625.1 Pseudomonadota bacterium | reverse complement strand
AGGCGCGCGCCAGGTGGGCGATGTAGTCGGCCGGGTGGTAGTAGCTGATGTACTGGAGGGCGGCGGCGACCGATTCGATCAGGTCGTCCTGGCGGATGAGGGTCATGGCGGGCTGGGGCTTTCGTGGTCGGGGTGACGGGCGGGCATCGACTGGGCCGCGATCCTGCGCCATCCGACTTGCATCAATCTGGCGCAGTCGGCGACACGTTCGGGCATCGCCGGGCGGGGTCTGGTCAGACCGGCGAGTTTACTCAAGCCAGCTGCGATCGATTCCGGATCGACCCCGAAAAAGCGGACTGTTCCGGATCTGAAACGCGCCTTTCGGGGGGCTCTTCCCCCCGTGGTTCCAAAAAGTACTCAGGTATGCTGGTCCGGCGTGTTCTGGTTCACGGAATGCACCGGGCCGGCGCTCGTTCCTGCTCTTGCTCCGGCAATCCTCTTGTGCCAATGGCATCCCTGCGATGCATCTCTCATGACTCCAGGCGAAGACGACAGCTCCCGTTCCCCTGCCGCAGGCGAGGCCGTGTCCGCCCCGGTGCCGGCTCCCGCCCCGTCCGGGCGACGCTGGCCCGGGATTCTGGCGCGCTGGGGCACCGCGGCGGTGGTGCTGGCCGGCCTGACGCATGTGGCGATGTGGGAGATGCGCACCTCGACGCTGCAGGCGCGCTTCTTTGCCGACTGGGCGGTGCAGCTCGATCATCAGGTCCGCACCGCGCCGGCCGCCGCCAGTCGTTATCCCCGCACCGGGCCGAGCGACATCCGCATGGGCTACACCCGCATGCCCGAGTTCCTCGACGGCTTGGCCGGGCGCGGCTATGTGCTGACCGCGCAGGCGCAGCAGTCGCCCGCGCTGCAGGACTTCATGGACCGCGGCTTCTTCCCGCCCTATCCGGAGCGTGCGCAGGCCGGCCTGCGGGTGCTGGACTGCCGCGGCGAGCCGCTGTTCCGCTCACGTTTCCCGCTGCACACCTATGCCGGCGAGGACGAGGTGCCGCCGGTGGTCGCGCGCATGCTCGGCTTCATCGAGAACCGCGAGGTGCTCGACGAGCGCGAGCCGCGTCACAACCCGGCCATCGAGTGGACCCGCCTGGGCAAGGCGGTGGTCGATCAGGTCATCGCGGTCGCCGCCGAGGACCATGCCGCCGCCGGTGGCAGCACGCTGGCGACGCAGACCGAGAAGTTCCGCCATTCGCCCGAGGGGCGCACCGCCTCGGCGCATGACAAGTACCTGCAGATGGTGTCGGCCTCGGTGCGGGCCTACCGCGATGGCGAGAACACGGTGGCGGCGCGCCGGCGCATCCTGCTCGACTACCTCAACAGCCTGCCGCTGGGCGCGCAGCGCGGCTGGGGCGAGGTGCATGGCGTCAACGACGGCCTGCAGGCCTGGTACGGCGCGGATGTCGCGGCCAGCAACCGGCTGCTGGCCCAGCCCGCCGACCAGGCCGAGGGCCTGGCCGAGCGCGGCCTGGCGCTGCGGCGCATGCTCAGCCTGCTGATCGCGCAGCGCCGCCCGGCGCACTTCTTCGGGCCGGGCCACGAGCAGCTGATGGCGATGACCGCCAGCTATCTGCGCCTGCTCGCGGCCGAGGGCATCATCGGGCCGGGCTTGCGCGATGCGGCGCTGGCCGCGCCGCTGCAGGTGCAGCCCGCCCATGCCGGCGCGATCCCGAACCTGGAGTTCGGCGAGCGCAATGCCTCCTCGCTGCTGCGGGTGCAGCTGTCGGGGCTGCTGAACACCCCGCGTCTGTACGAGCTCGACCGCTTCGACCTGAGTGCGTCCAGCCCGCTGGACGGCCATCTGCAGCGCGAGATCACCGAGCGGCTCCACAAGCTGCGCGATCCGGCCTTCGCCCGCGAGGCCGGCCTGCTGGGCTTCCAGCTGCTGGAGAAGGGCGATCCGGCCAAGCTGCTCTACAGCTTCACGCTCTACGAGCGGGGCGAGGGTGCCAACTTCGTGCGGGTGCAGACCGACAACCTCGACCAGCCCTTCGACATCAACGGCAGCGCCAAGCTCGAGCTGGGCTCGACCGCCAAGCTGCGCACGCTGGCGACCTATCTGGACATCATCGCCGAGCTGCACCGCCAGTACGCCGGCATGAAGCGCGCGCAGCTCGCCGTGGTCGAGGTCGGCGCGAAGGACCGGCTGAGCCGCTGGGCCGTCGACTGGCTGTCGAGCACCGAGGACCGCTCGCTGGCGGCGATGCTCGAGGCGGCGATGCAGCGCCGCTATTCCGCCAGCCCCGGCGAGCGCTTCTTCACCGGCGGCGGCGCTCACAGCTTCTCCAACTTCAACGCCGCCGACAACGGCCGGCTGGCGACGCTGCACGAGTCGCTGCGCGATTCGCTCAATCTGCCTTTCATCCGGCTGATGCGCGACATCGTCTACCACCACATGTACCACGCCTCGAGCGATGCCAGCGACATCCTCGAGGGCGACGACGACAACCCGCGCCGCCAGGAACTGCTCAAGCTCTTCATCAACAAGGAAGGGCGGCAGTTTATGCGCAAGTTCTACCAGCGCCACCACGGCAAGGCGCCGGCCGAGGTGCTCGACCGTCTGGCCGAGAGCGTCAACCGCACCGCGCCGCGGCTGGCGGTGATCTACCGCTCGGTCGAGCCGGAGGGCTCGCAGGCCGACTTCTCCGCCTACATCCGCCGCCACCTGCTGGGGGCAGCGCTGGCCGACGACTACCTCGAGACGCTCTACAAGCGCCATGCGCCGGGCAACTACTCGCTGGCTGACCGCGGCTACCTGGCGCGGCTGCACCCGCTGGAGCTGTGGGTGGCGTCCTATCTGCGCCAGCATCCGCAGGCCGAGCTGGCGCAGGTGCTCGATGCCGGCGCGACCGAGCGCGAGCAGTCCTATGCCTGGCTGATGCGCAGCAAGGCCCGGCGGGGCCAGAACAGCCGCATCCTGCAGCTGCTCGAGGCCGAGGCCTTCGCGAAGATTCATGCGCAGTGGAAGAAGGTGGGATTCCCCTTCGACACGCTGGTGCCGTCGTACGCCACCTCGATCGGCAGCTCCGGCGACCGGCCGGCGGCGCTGGCCGAGCTGATGGGCATCATCGTCAACGACGGCCTGCGGCTGCCGACCGTGCACATCGACCGGCTGCATTTCGCCGCCGGTTCGCCCTACGAGGCGGCGCTGCGGCGCGCGCCCTCGGCAGGCGAGCAGGTGATGGCGCCGGAGGTGGCCGCCACGCTGCGCCGCGCGCTCGGCCTGGTGGTCAGCGAGGGCACCGCGCGGCGGCTCAAGGGCGTGCTGGATGCCGACGGGCAGGCGCCGCTGCCGATCGGCGGCAAGACCGGCACCGGCGACAACCGGCTCAACACCTACACCCGCGGCGGCGGCCTGGCTGCCTCCCGGGTCACCAGCCGCACAGCGACCTTCGTGTTCTATCTGGGGCCGCGCCATTTCGGCACGCTGACCGCCTTCGTGCTCGGGCCCGAGGCGGGTGGCTACAAGTTCACCAGCGCGCTGCCGACGCAGATCCTGAAGTCGATGGCGCCGCTGCTGCGGCCGGTGCTGGCCGGCCAGGCCGAGGCCAGCTGCCCGGCGGCACCGGCGGGCACGGCGCTGGCCGTCCGGGCGCCCTGAGCGGGTCGCCGCAGCGCTGCGGGTCTTGACGGACTCAGTGGCCCGCGCCGCCGTGCGGCGCGGCCGGCACCGGATGCATGATCCGGTCGGCGGTGGCGATCGCGATGGCCGAGAACAGGAAGGCCACATGGATCACCGTCTGCCACAGCAGCACCTTGTCGCTGTAGTTCTCGGCGTTGATGAAGGTCTTGAGCAGATGGATCGAGCTGATGCCGATGATCGCGGTGGCCAGCTTGACCTTCAGCACCGAGGCGTTGACATGGTCGAGCCACTCCGGCTGGTCCGGATGGCCCTCCAGGTTCAGCCGCGACACGAAGGTCTCGTAGCCGCCGACGATCACCATGATCAGCAGGTTGGAGATCATCACCACGTCGATCAGGCCGAGCACCACCAGCATGATGACCGTCTCGTTCAGGCCGGTGATCGGCGTGGTGCTCTTGTAGCCGATGCTCTGGACCAGGATGTCGAGCGCATGCTGGTTGCCGAAGGCGGCCTCGATCAGGTGGACCAGCTCCTTCCAGAACTGGAAGACATACACGCCCTGCGCCAGGATCAACCCGAGGTAGAGCGGCAGCTGCAGCCAGCGGCTGGCGAAGATCAGGCGCGACAGCGGATTGGCGTGAGAAGAGGAGGTCGAACCTTGGTGAGCCATGAGCGAGCGGATCGTGGAGGGAGTTATCTCAGGGTTTTTCCTGAGTATGTGACAGGAAACGCCGTGACGACCGACAGCATCCGGTGATCGGTGTGTCGCGGTGAATTCAGGGAAAACCAGCGGATTCTAGGCGGGCATGCGTGTCAGGATGAAGCGCATCGCCGTGTGCGGCCTGTGCCTTGGGGCTAACACGGCAGGAACGGGATTTGCAAAGTAAGGGCTTCGTAAGAGCCCCTGCCTACTGTCAGGTCCGGCACTTTTTCACCGCAGGAGACACGCGTGACCCAAGCCGAGAATACCCCCGATACCAAGATCTATCAGCCGTCCGAGGCCTTTGTCGCCAACGCTGCGGTTTCCGGCATGGCCGCCTACGAGGCGCTGTGCGCCAAGGCCGAGACGGATTACGAAGGTTACTGGGCTGACCTGGCCCGCGAGCTGATCAGCTGGAAGACGCCGTTCACCAAGACGCTGAACCAGGCCGAGGCGCCGTTCTTCAAGTGGTTCGAGGACGGCACGCTCAACGCCTCCTACAACTGCCTGGACCGCAACGTCGAGCGTGGCCTGGGCGACAAGACGGCGATCATCTTCGAGGCCGATGGTGGCGAAGTCACCCGGATCACCTACAGCGAACTGCTGGCCAAGACCTGCCAGATCGCCAACGGCCTGCGCTCGGTCGGCATCGGCAAGGGCGACCGCGTCATCATCTACATCTCGATGTCGATCGACGGCGTGGCCGCGATGCAGGCCTGCGCCCGCATCGGCGCAACCCACTCGGTGGTGTTCGGCGGCTTCTCGGCGCAGAGCTTGCGCGACCGCATCGAGGACACCGGCGCCAAGGCCGTCATCACCGCCGACTGCCAGGTGCGCGGCGGCAAGAAGCTGCCGCTGAAGGCCATCGTCGACGAGGCCCTGGCGATGCCGGGCTGCGAGAAGATCGAGAAGGTGCTGGTCGTCAACCGCGCCGACGCCGCCGTCACGATGAAGGACGGCCGCGACGTCTGGATGGCCGACGTCACGGCCGGCCAGCCCGACACCTGCGAGCCGGAATGGGTCGATGCCGAGCATCCGCTGTTCCTGCTCTACACCTCGGGCTCGACCGGCAAGCCCAAGGGCGTGCAGCACTGCACCGGCGGCTATCTGCTGCACGCGGCGCTGACCTGCAAGTGGACCTTCGACCTGAAGCAGGACGATGTCTTCTGGTGCACCGCCGACATCGGCTGGGTCACCGGCCACACCTACATCACCTACGGCCCGCTGGCCCTGGGCGGCACCGAGATCGTCTTCGAGGGCGTGCCGACCTACCCGGACGCCGGCCGCTTCTGGAAGATGATCCAGGACCACAAGGTCTCGATCTTCTACACCGCCCCGACCGCGATCCGCTCGCTGATCAAGGCCGCCGAAGCCAACGACGCCGTCCACCCGAAGAGCTACGACCTGACGAGCCTGCGCCTGCTGGGTTCCGTCGGCGAGCCGATCAACCCGGCTGCCTGGGAGTGGTACCACAAGCACGTCGGCGGCAGCCGCTGCCCGATCGTGGACACCTTCTGGCAGACGGAGACCGGCGGCCACATGATCACCCCGCTGCCGGGCGCCACGCCGATGGTGCCGGGCTCGTGCACGCTGCCGTT
>JBJOPV010000244.1:0-5891 GCA_046050625.1 Pseudomonadota bacterium | reverse complement strand
AGGGCATGATCGTCGGCATCCACAGCCGCGACAACGACCTCGTCGTCAACGCCACCCGCACCAAGCAGCTGACCAACTTCCGCGTCAGCGGCAAGGAAGACGCGATCAAGATCACGCCGCCGATCGACCTGACGCTGGAATACGGCGTCGACTTCATCGACGACGACGAGCTGGTCGAGATCACCCCGAAGTCGGTGCGCCTGCGCAAGCGCCACCTGAAGGAGCACGAGCGCAAGCGTGCTTCGCGCGAAGGCGCGGGCTCCTGACGCGCATGCCGGGCATGACCCATGCCCGCGCGGTCGCGCTGATGGTGCTGGTGACGCTGCTGTGGAGCGGCGCCGGCGTCGTCAGCCGCCATCTCGAGGCTGCGCGCGGCTTCGAGGTGACCTTCTGGCGCAGTGCCTTCAACGCGCTGGCGCTGCTGGTGGCGCTGCCGCTGCTGCGTGGGGCCGGCCTGTGGCGCTCGCTGCGTGAGGGCGGACGTGCGCTGTGGCTCTCCAGCCTGTGCTGGTCGGTGATGTTCACCGCCTTCATGTTCGCGCTGACGCTGACCTCGGTGGCGAACGTGCTGGTCACGATGGCCATCGGCCCGCTGATCACCGCGCTGTTCGCGCGCCTCTTCCTGCAGCACCGGCTGCCGGCGCGCACCTGGGGCGCGATCGCGGTGGCGGGTGCGGGCATCGCCTGGATGTTCGGCGCCGAGCTGCAGACCGGTGCGGCCGCCGGGATGGGCGTCGCGCTGGCGGTGCCGCTGGCCGCGGCCGTCAACTTCACCGTGCTGCAGCATGTCTCGCACGGCAGCGGTGACCCCGACGAGATGCTGGGCGGCGAGGCTGCGGCCACGCCCGACATGCTGCCGGCCGTGCTGATCGGCGCGCTGCTGTCGGCGCTGGTGACGCTGCCGCTGGCCTGGCCGCTGCAGGCGTCCTCGCATGACCTGATGCTGCTGGCCGGGCTGGGCGTGTTCCAGCTCGCGCTGCCTTGTCTGCTGGTGGTCGGCCTGACGGCTGTGCTGCCGGCCCCCGAGATCGCGCTGCTCGGCCTGCTCGAGGTGCTGTTCGGCGTGCTGTGGGCCTGGGTCGGCGCTGGCGAGGTGCCGGGGCCGGCCACGCTCAGCGGCGGCCTGCTGGTGCTGGGTGCGCTGGTCGGCAACGAGCTGCTGGCGCTGGCCGGCCGCCACCGCACCGGTCCGGCCCGCTGAGGTCGCGGCTGCCGTTCTGGGCCCGCAGGGCGCTCAGGCCAGATCCTCGATCACGATCGCACCGGCGCCCAGCAGCGCCATCGCCCGGCTCCAGTGGCGCGCCATGCGCTCGCTCAAGGCCACCAGATCGACCGGCTGGCCCTGCTGCACCGCCCGCTGGGCCTTGAGCTGCGCCGCTCGGGCCAGCACCGAGAGCTGGCGCAGCGCATCGGCTGCCTGCAGCAGATGGGCGGAGCCGCTGTCCTCGCCCGAGAGCCAGCGCAGATGAATGGCCGCCAGCTCCGCGCTGGCGCCAAGCCGCGCGATGCCGCAGTCCAGCCAGCGCCGGCAGCCTTCGACATCGCGCTGGCGCACCAGCTCGTCGAGCTCGGCCTGGCTGCGGCGCTGCCAGCGGCGCAGCGGATGGCGGGTCGGAACGCGCTCCAGGTGTCTCTCCAGCAGCTGCCGCGCCAGATGGCGCAGGGTCTCGGGCGGGCGGCGCACCAGCCCGCGCAGCTCGATCACCGTGGCGCTCGGCGCCAGGCTGCCATCGCCCTGCAGTCCGCCCTGCATCAGACCGTCGAAATCCTCGTCCTGAAGGTGAAAGTAGCCGTCGCGGTGGAAATAGCCCAGGCGGCGGTGGGTCGCATCGAAGTCGTTGACGATCAGCGGGCTGCGCCGGTGCTGGCGCCGGTGATCGTGGCCGTCGGTGTCGGGCAGCCACCAGGCGTCGGCCTCCAGCATCACCAGCCGGCCTGCGCCGAGCTGCTCGTGCAGATGGTCGGCCAGCGGCCGCCACAGCGTCAGCGCATGTGGCTCCAGCCCGTGCAGGCGGCGCAGATCCTCGGCCGGCGGGCGCGGCTCGCTCCACTGGTCGTCGAGCCAGTCGATCGCCAGCACATGGCCCAGCCCGGCATGTACGTCCAGACGCAGCGCCGTCAGCAGCGACAGCCAGGGGTCGAGCGCGCCGGCGCCCTGCGGCCACAGTCGCTGTCGGGTCTCCAGCGGCACCCTGATGCCGTGCTCCAGGCCGTTGATCAGGCACAGGCGGGCGGCGGTGGCGGGGGGCGGCAGCATGGTTGGTGTTCTCCCGGCGGAGGCGGCGCGGCCCCCGATCTTTCTGGACACGATTACTGTAACATCCAGTAATAAAATTGCTGAAGTGTTGAATTGATCACGATTTCAGACGCATTGCGCTCGCCAGGCCGGCTCAGTCCCGGGGCTGCCGACCTGAGCGAAGCGCTGGACGAGGGCTGGTGGTGGGGCAGCAGCGCGCCCGGGTCATGGGACTCGCCGCAGACCGCGCTGCAGCTCTCGCATGAGCCGCACTGGCATGCCTGCGACGGACCGGTCGCGCCGATCGACACGCTGGTTCGTCGGCTGGATTCGGCGGCGCTGGCCGCGGCGCATGCCGGTCTGCGCGACTGGTGGCTGTGTCGGCCGCTGCCGGCCTGTGGCGATCGGCGTCGGCGCTGGCTGGAACTCGATGGCGTGGCCGGGCGCCGGGTCGAGCTGTGGCTGCACCAGGTCGAGACCGGGCACCAGCGCCTGCTGCTGCGCAGCGACAGCGCGCTGCTGCGCCACCGTGTCGAGCTGCCGACCGGTGCGGCCGACACCGTGCTCTGGCTGGCGGTGCGCGACGAGCCGGTGTCGGCGGTCGGGCTGTGGCGCCCGGTGCGCCGGGTGGGCGAGCGGCTGGCGGCCGACGCACCGGCGCTGCGCGCTCGACTGCTCGATCCGGGCCGGGGCCGGCTGGCGTTGCGCCTGCGGGTGCAGGAGCCGCTGCTGGGGCTGTCGATGGTGCTGCGCCATGCCGGCCGGCGCTGGCAGGCGCCGATGGCGCTGGCCTGCGGTGCCGGACCAGGTGCGGGCCTGTGGCAAGGGCTGCTCGATGTCGAGGCGCCGGTGCTGTGGTGGCCGCATGCGCTCGGCGAGCCCGCCCTGCATGAGCTGGAGCTGCACGCGCTGCGGCCCGAGGGCTCGCGCCAGGTGCTGCCGCTGGGGCGCATCGGCTGGCGCCAGCTCGTGCAGGAGCCCTCGGGCGGGCGGCTGATCGTCAACGGTGTGCCGATGCCCGCACCGCTGCGCCAGGCCGGCTGGGGGCTGCAGAGGCCGATGTCCGCCGCTCAGGTGGCCGCTCAGGTCGCGCAGGCGCGAGCCGCGGGCATCGACCTGCTCGACATCGCGTGCGCAGGCGCTCCGGATGCCGACGAGGCGCTGCTCGATGCCTGCGATGCCCAGGGCCTGCTGATCGGCCACGGACTGAGTCTGGACAGCGCTGCTGCGTCCGCCCAGCAGGCCCAGCAGCTGGCGCGCTGGCAGGCGCGTGCCTCGCTGGCCTGGGTGCGGGTGAGCGATTCGGTGCCCGGATCGGTGATCACACAGGTGATGCAGGCCCTGCCCGACAGCCTGTGCCTGTCCGGCACCTGGAGTGGGGCACGCTGAATCGGTCAGAATCGCGCTCCCGCCGGGCTCGTCGTTCCGGCCCGTTTTCCCGGCCCACCGGGCCCCCGCCGATGTCCGAACCGATTCCTGCTGCAGTTCCTGCCGCCGCCCCCTTGTCCCCCTGGCGCCTGTCCGTCGCGCCGATGCTGGATTGGACCGACCGCCACTGTCGTCATTTCCACCGTCTGCTGACTCGCCGCACCCGGCTCTACACCGAGATGGTCACCACCGGCGCGTTGCTGCACGGCGACCAGTCGCGCCACCTCGACTTCGGCGCGATCGAGCATCCGGTGGCGCTGCAGCTCGGCGGCAGCGAGCCGGCCGAGCTGGCCGCCTGCGCGCGGCTGGCGGCCCAATGGGGCTATGACGAGGTCAATCTGAACTGCGGCTGCCCGAGCGAGCGGGTGCAGCGTGGCGCCTTCGGCGCCTGCCTGATGGCCGAGCCCGCCACGGTGGCCGACGGGGTGCGCGCGATGCGCGATGCGGTCGACCTGCCGATCACGGTCAAGCACCGCATTGGCATCGATCGCATCGAGTCCTACGACTTCGTGCGCGACTTCGTCGGCCAGATCGCCGAGGCCGGCTGCGAGGTCTTCATCGTGCACGCGCGCAACGCCTGGCTGAAAGGCCTGAGCCCGAAGGAGAACCGCGAGATTCCGCCGCTGCGCCATGAATGGGTCTGGCAGCTCAAGCGTGATTTCCCCGCGCTGACGATCGTCATCAATGGGGGCATTCGCGACGACGACGAGATCGCGCAGCATCTGGCGCATGTCGACGGGGTGATGGTCGGTCGGCAGGCCTATCACGAGCCTTGGCAGATGGCCGGCTGGGATACCCGATTCTTCGGCGAGCCGGGGCCGGCGGCCTCGCGCGAGGCGGTCGAATCGGCCTGGATCGAATATCTGGATGCGGTCCAGACGGGCGGGCGGTCTTGGATGACCGCGATGCGACATGCGCTCGGGCTGTGGAATGGCCAGCGCGGCGCGCGCGTCTGGCGCCAGTTCTGGTCGGATCACCGCCACCGTGAGGACCGGCCCTCCGAACTGGCCCGACGATTCCATGATCTGGCGCGTCAGGTGGGTTCGCCACCGAATTGATCCGACGGCGCAAGGGGGAAAGACGCGACATTTCACGCGACCCCAGGGAATCCCGGGGGTGGATTCCGGGAATCAAGGGCTGAAATATTTCCGTGTTCGTGCGCAACTGGGGCATACTCCGCGCCGAGCATGTGCTCGACCGCTTTGGAATGCCTCTGCCATGACGACCCTTCAGGACCTGCGTGCCAAGCAGGAAGAACTGCGCAAGCAGCAGGAAGAAATTGCCCGCTCGATCGAGGAATTCCGTTCTTCTCAGCGCGCTGGCGTGATCGCCGAGATCAAGGCCCTGATGGCCCAGCAGGGTCTGACGATTGCGGATCTGGAAACTCCGGCGAGCCGCGGCGGCCGTGCCGCGGCGGCCGAGAGCAAGACCCGCGAGCCGTCCAAGGTCGCCATCAAGTACCGCGATGCAGAGACCGGCTCGACCTGGACCGGTCGCGGCCTGAAGCCGCGCTGGCTGGCCGGCGCGCTGGAAGCCGGGCGTTCGCTCGAGGAGTTTCTGGTCGAGGCGCCTGCCGCCGAGTGAGGTCTCGGGGTTGGCCGGGCTGGATGGATTCCCGCCCCAGGCCGCTCCGGGGATATGCGATGGTTCTCTCCGGGGCATGGCCTCCAGAGAAAATATCTGCCGCTCGAACGGCACCCGATAATGCAGGCGTGGACGCCTGCCGAGGTCCGGCATATCGATGGCGCTCCGGGCTCGAGATTTTCCGTCTTGTCTCGTGTATTCGCTCAATCCCTCGGCGGCGGTCAGGACAGGAGCGATGCGGCGGCGTGCCGTCGTGCCGCGAGCGCGGCCACTGAAGGCCGCGGCACCTCGACGCACCAGCCTGACCGGTGCCCGTCCTGCTCGCCCTTGTGCACATAGCCCAGCGCGTTGCAGACGATGCGGCAGCCCGTGCGCGTCACGTCCACCGGGCAGTGCAGGTGGCCGTGGATCCACAGGTCGGCCAGCGGCAGCAGCGCGTCGAGCGTGTTGCAGAAGCCTGCGGTCCCCGGAACCATGCCGTAGCGCGGATCGGCGCTGTCGAGCGTCGGCGCGAAATGGCTCACCACCACCGTCGGGCCGTCATGCGGCTCGCACAGCGCTGCGCGCAGCCAGCGCTGGCAGTCCAGCGCCATCTCGCGCAGCTCGGCGGCCATCACCAGCCGGCCCTCGCGCAGCGTGGTGT